>NZ_JBNDLE010000003.1:0-437598 GCF_050435905.1 Pseudomonas sp. 2835
AAAGTAGGCCGCCGTAAAGGCGGAAGGGGCCAGCAGCAGCCCCACACTGAATGGATAAACTCGCAGCCTCAACATCCCAACCCGGGATTCCGTGAGCCAAAAAAAAGCCCGTATCCATGGATACGGGCTTTTTTATTTACGCGAGGATCAGGACGCCGAACTTGCCGCGCGTTGTTCCATGCTGTTTGGCGACAGCTTGAACACGTAGTACAGCACCGTCAGCATCACCAGGAACGCCGGGCCAATGTACAGGGCCACGCGGGTTTCCTCGAAGTAGGCCATCAGGCCGACCACCAGGATCAGGAACGCCAGCGCCAGGTAGGAGCTCAGCGGCCACAGCCACATGCGGTACTTCAGGGCAGCACGCTCAGCGTTGCTCAGGCCGGCGCGGAACTTCAGCTGGGCCAGGAGGATCATCACCCAGGTCCAGATCGCGCCGAAGGTGGCAATGGCGGTTACCCAGACGAAGACTTTCTCCGGCACCAGATAGTTGGCCAGCACGCCCAGCAGCAAGGCTGCGATCGACAGCAGCAGGGCATTGCGCGGTACGCCGTTGCTCGAGGTGCGGGCAAAGGTGGCTGGCGCCTGGCCGTTCTGCGCCAGGCTGTAGAGCATGCGCCCGGTGCTGAAGATGCCGCCGTTGCACGACGACAGCGCGGCAGTGATTACCACGAAGTTGATGATACCGGCAGCGGTCTTGATGCCCAGACGCTCGAAGGTCATCACGAACGGGCTGCCCTGGCTGCCGATTTCGTTCCACGGGTAGATCGACAGGATCACGAACAGTGCGCCGACGTAGAACAGCAGAATGCGCCAGAACACCGAACCGATGGCCTGCGGAATGGTTTTTTGCGGGTTGCGCGCTTCACCGGCGGTCAGGCCGATCATCTCGACACCCAGGTAGGCGAACATCACCATCTGCAGCGACATCAGCACGCCAGTCACACCGTTGGGCATGAAGCCGCCGTTGCTCCAGAGGTTGGAGATGCCCATGGCCACGCCGTCGTTGCCGAAACCGAAGGCGATGATGCCGACGCCACCCAGCACCATGGCAATGATGGTGACGATCTTGATCAGGGCGAACCAGAACTCGAACTCACCGAAGGCCTTGACCGCGATCAAGTTGATCGCGCCCATGCTGCCCAGGGCCGCCAGCGCCCAGATCCAGCGCGGTACCTCCGGGAACCAGATGCCCATGTAGATGGCCACCGCGGTGATTTCCGCCACGCAAGTCACCAGCCACAGGAACCAGTAGTTCCAGCCGGTGAGAAAGCCCGCCAACGGGCCGAGGTAGTCTTGGGCGTAGCGGCTGAACGAGCCGGCGACCGGATTGTGCACGGCCATCTCGCCGAGGGCGCGCATGATCACCAGAATCGCCAGGCCGCCGATGATGTACGACAGCATGATGGCCGGACCGGCCATTTCGATGGCCTTGGCCGAACCGAGGAACAGGCCGACACCGATACAGGCGCCCAGCGCCATCAGGCGAATGTGGCGTTCGCCGAGCTCTCGCTTGAGTGGGCCGCCCTGAGCGGTCTCACCGTGAGAAGGGTGGTTGCCGACTGGCATAAAAGTACAACCTCATTTTGTTATTGGATATGACCATTCGTGCAGGCCTGGCACCGCCGATAGGCTGGATGCATTGCCTCGCCGGGCGCCACCTTGTGAGCGGACCCGTCTGCCAGGTCTGAAAACCGGCAGAGCGAAAGGGGCGAGCAGTATAGAAAGGCCCCTGCAGGGCATTTCACTGTATAAAGCACGATATTTGGCGAGAACTCTCGGCAAAAACCGCTTCTACGGAGGGGCATTCCCCGTGCTAGAGCCTCTGCAGGAAACAGGGCGGGTAACATAGCACCAAAACGGGGCAATTCAAGCTCCACCAAAGGCGCATTTCTGACACGTTTTTAGGAAATACCCGGCAACTGACTACAAATTTTTCACCAAACCCGGCCACCGTCTAAGCTTCAGGCAAGCAAGACGAAAATACGTAGCCGGGCTGAAGACTATGGGCGCATTGTGGCAATCGGAACCGAACAGTACGGAAGCTCCCTCTGAACACCTCGAACCTTCGCCATCGCCGAAAAGCCCACGCCAGCGCCGCCTCTGGTGGCGGCTGTTCTGGTTGGTACTGCTGCTTGCCCTGATCGCCCTGGGCTATGCCGCCAGCGTCGAAATGCGCACTTCGCGCCTGCAGGCGCGCGAATTCAGCCAGTTCGCCGCGACCCTCAGCTACTCCATGCAACCCGGCCCCAGCGATGCCATCCGCTACCCTGGCGACGGCCCGTTCGACAAGCGACTGGGCTACAGCTCGCTGGGGGAGTTCCTGCCGCGCCTGCTCAAACGTGACTACGTCATCAATGAACAGGCGCGTTTTTCGCCGGCACTCATGGACTACGTCGATCACGGATTTTTCGTGCCTTATGCCGAGAAGATTCAAGCCGGACTGTCGATTACCGACTGTAAGGGCGACGCCCTGTATCAGTTTCACTACCCGCAGCACCTGTACCCCGACTTCGCGTCGATCCCGCCGGTCATCGTCCACAGCCTGCTGTTTATCGAGAACCGCGACCTGCTCGACGCCAATGACCCACTGAACAACCCCGCCGTCGATTGGCCGCGTTTTGCCAAGGCGGCCTACACCCAGGTGGCCAAATACCTGGCCCTGCCCGGCCAGTCGGCGGGCGGCAGTACCTTGGCTACCCAGTTGGAAAAGTACCGGCATTCGCCCGACGGCCTGACCGCCTCGGGCAGCGAGAAGATCCGCCAGATGATTTCCGCCAGCGTGCGCGCCTATCAGGATGGCCCGCAGACCCTGGAAGCCCGCCAGCGCATTGTGCGTGACTACCTCAACAGCGTGCCGCTTTCAGCCGTTCCCGGGCATGGTGAAGTCCATGGCATGGCCGAAGGCTTGCGGGTCTGGTACGGCGCCGACTTCGCCCAGGTCAACCAGGCCCTGTCCTCCACCGAGACTGACCCGGCAAGCCTCGCCGTCCGGGGCCTGGCCCTGCGCCAGGTGCTGTCGCTGATGATCGCCCAGCGCCGCCCATCGCACTTTTTGTCCAAGGGCCGCGCGGAACTGGCGCTGCTGACCGACAGCCACATCCGCATCCTCTCGGCCAGCAACATCATCGACAAGCCGCTGGCCGACGCCGCCCTGGCCAGCAAGGCCATCTACCGCGACTGGGTGGCCCAGCCGACCATCCAGCCAATCGTCACCAACAAGGGCATCAGCGTTGCCCGCAGCCGGCTGTCTTCGGCCCTCGGCCGGCCACTGTACGACCTCGACCGCCTCGACCTGTCGGCGACCAGCACCCTGCAGTCGGACTTGCAGGCCCAGGTCAGCCAGTACCTGAAGGACCTTGCCGACCCGGCCTTCGCGGAAAAAATGGGCCTGTTCGGCGAGCGCCTGCTGACTCCGACCAGTACTACACAGGTGCGCTACAGCTTCACCCTGCTCGAACGCACCGCCGACGGCTCAAGGGTGCGGGTACAGACCGACAGCACCGACCAGCCGTTCGATATCAACGAAGGCAGCAAGCTGGAGCTGGGTTCGACCGCCAAGCTGCGAGTGCTGACCAGCTACCTGGAAATCATCGGTGAACTGCACGACAAGTACGCCAACACCCCGGCTGCGGAGCTGAAGACAGTCCCGGTGGCCGAACTGGACTTCATTACCCGCTGGTCCCTCGACTACCTGATTCAGAACAAGGACCGCGACCTCAGCGCCATGCTCAACGCCGCCCTTGAGCGCAAGTACTCCGCCAGCCCCGGCGAAGCCTTCTTTACCGGCGGTGGCCTGCATGTATTCAACAACTTTCGCAAGGAAGACAACGGCCGCATTCCCACGCTCAAGGACGCCCTTCGCGAGTCGATCAACCTGCCGTTCATTCGCCTGATGCGCGACCTGGTGCGCTACAGCACCTACCAGCAGCCGGGCAACAGTGCCAGCCTGCTCAAGGACGATGCCGAGCCGCGCCGTCAGGAATACCTGGCGCGCTTTGCCGACAAGGAAGGCACCGATTACATGCGCAGGTTCTGGAAAAAGTACCAGCGCAAGACCTCGCAGCAACGCCTGGATACTTTCCTCGACAGCCTGCGGGTGACCCCGATCCGCCTGGCCGCAGTACACCGTTACCTGTTTCCGGAGGCCGACCAGGCGACCTTCAACTCCTTCGTCCAGGCGCACCTGAAAAAAGACCGGATCGAGAACAAGGCGGCAGCCACCAAGCAGAACACCGTTACCGAAAAACGTCTGCAAGAGCTGTACGAAGCCTACCGGCCGGGCGCCTATGACCTGCCCGACCAAGGCTTCATTGCCAAGGTGCACCCATTGGACCTGTGGCTGCTTGGCTACCTGCTGCAACACCCGAGTGCCACCTTCCAGGAAGCGGCTCAAGCCAGCCACTTCGAACGCCAGGAAGTTTATGGCTGGCTGTTCAAGAGCCGGCACAAGGGCGCACGCGACAGTCGCATCCGCACCCTGGTGGAAATCGAAGCGTTCCTCGATATCCATCAACGCTGGAAACGCGTCGGCTATCCGTTCGATCATCTGGTGCCGTCGCTGGCCACCGCCATCGGCAGCTCCGGCGACCGTCCGGCAGCCCTGGCCGAGCTGATCGGGATAATCCAGAACGACGGCGTGCGCTTGCCAGTGCTGCGCATCGACACCCTGCACTTTGCCGCCGACACCCCCTATGAAACCCGTCTGACCAGCGACCCCGACCTGGGCCAGCGGGTACTCTCGGTGGAGGTCGCCCGGGCCCTGCGCGGCGCCCTCTCGCAAGTGGTAGATGCCGGTACTGCGCGGAGGGTGTCGGGCAGCTTCAAACTGGCCGACGGCGCTGCGCTGGTAATGGGCGGCAAGACCGGCACCGGCGACAACCGCATCGAAAGCTTCGGCGCGGGCGGGCGGCTGATCGGCTCACGTTCGTTGAACCGCACCGCCACCTTCGTGTTCTACCTCGGCGAAAACCACTTCGGCACCCTCACCGCCTTCGTTCCCGGGCGTGCGGCGGAGTCCTTCCGCTTTACTTCAGCGCTGCCGGTACAGGTGCTCAAGGGCATGGCGCCCATCCTGATGCCGTACCTGGAACCAGGCAGCCACACCCTGTGCAAGCCGCCGCGGATGGTACAGCGCTAGTGGAAGCGCTTGGCGGTGGTATAGCTTTTGGCCCAGTAACTGTTGCTCAGGGAATCAATACGAATGTTCTTGCCAGTGCGTGGGGCGTGAATGAAACGCCCTTCGCCGATGTACAGGCCGACGTGGCCGATCCGGCCCTGGCCGTTGCGATTGAAGAACACCGCGTCGCCACGTTTTAGCTGGCTCTGCTTGATGGTCCGGGCACCGGACTTGAGCATCGCCGCGGTGGTGCGTGGAATCCTGATATCGGCTTCGTGACGGAACAGGTAGACCAGCAGTCCGCTGCAATCAAATCCGCCCTTGACCGACATGCCGCCCCAGCGGTACGGCACGCCGATCAACTCGTGCGCGCGCTCGACCAGACGATCGAGATTGGCTTCCAGCTCGTGCCGTACCGTGTGCTCGCGAGCGACTTGGGTAACGGAGAAATTGGCCTGGGCAAAAAACGACAGCCCCCAGAGCAGGCTGATGAAAAAAATTGAACGCGCCACGGTGAAATACTCACAGGTGAAGAAAACGTGGCGAATCTTAGGGGTGATTTCCGTGGGTGTAGATCAAGCCAATCTGAGGCGTTTGTAGGAAAAACCTTAAGCATTCCTACACGAATTCAGCACGTCCTACGCTGATCATGAGAAATATTCTTATTCTCGCGCTTGCTTTAAGATATATCTTGAGTAATATCTGAAGATACATCTAACGCAACCGGAGATTCCCATGCGTGACCATCATCCCCACCGCGAACACGGCGACCGGCATGACGGCTTTGAACGTCGTCACGGCCGTGAACGTGGCGATCGCGGCCCCCGCGTGTTTGCCCCAGGCGACCTGAAGCTGTTGTTGTTGTCGATGCTGGCCGAGCAGCCCTGCCACGGCTACGACCTGATCCGCCAGATCGAAAGCCTCTTCGATGGCAGCTACAGCCCCAGCCCCGGAGTGATCTACCCGACCTTGAATTTTCTTGAAGAAGCCGAGCTGATCAGCGGCCAGACCCAGGGCAGCAAGCGCCTCTACGGCATTACCGCAGCTGGGGAGAAATCCCTGGCCGACCAGGCCATCGCCCTGGACGGAGTGCGCATGCGCATTGAGGTCAGCAAGCGTTCGCTGCGCGGCCACGACCGCCCGGCAGAGATCCACGAAGCCGTACACAACCTGCGCCACGCCCTGCAGATGCACAGCGGGCGCTGGAACCCGGCGGAAATCGAGCGGGTCCGCACCCTGCTCAACGACACCGCCAAAGCCATCGTCGCAGGGCCCACTGCGACCTCACCGGAGCAAGCCGAATGACTGTTAGCGAAAACGCCACCATTCACCGCGTCAACCACGAGATCAAGCACCGCCGCCTGAACGTGCTGCGGGTCACCGAGCTGACCCCGCGCATGCGCCGCATCACCCTCGGCGGGCCAGAGCTGCAGGGCTTTACCAGCGTCGGCAGCGATGACCACGTCAAACTGATGTTTGCCTGCTCGGCAGAAGAACAGGCCGTGCTCGACAACCTCGACTTCAGCCGCGACGGCCTGCGCCCGACCATGCGCGAATACACCCCACGGCGCATCGACCTGGCGGGCGGCGAGATGGATATCGACTTTGTCCTGCACGGCGATGGCCCTGCTTCGACCTGGGCTGCCCAGGCGCAGGTCGGCCAGGTGCTGCACATGGCCGGGCCACGGGCCTCGCTGGTGGTCCCGGATATCTTCGACAGCTACCTGCTGATCGGTGACGAAACCGCGATCCCGGCCATCGCCCGGCGCCTGGAAGAACTACCGGCGGGCCGCAAGGTACTGGCAGTGATCGAAATCGAGAATGCCCAGGAGCAACAAGCACTGGCCAGCGCCGCGCAGGTCGAGGTGATTTGGGTTCAGCGCCAGCAGCAGGATCTGCTTCAAGTAGTGAAGGATCTGCCCCTGCCAAGCGGTCAGCTGTATACCTGGGTGGCCCTGGAAAAATCGCTGATGCGTAGGACCAAGCGCCTGCTGATCGATGACAAGGGCGTCAAGGAAGACCTGATCAAGGCTGCCTCCTACTGGCAGCTTGACCCTCACGACGACTGAACGGCTGCCTCAGGGTTGCGTCCTGGCCTTGGCCAGGCGCCCGCCCTGCCAGTGATCGAGGCCGAGCAACAGCAGGCTGATGGCGACAAACCCACCGAGAATCGCCAGCGCATTGAGCAGCACCTGGCCATAGCCCAGTTCGGCCACGTCGATAAACGGATAGGGATAGACGCCTATCACATGCCCGCGCAGCAGCGCATAGGCAAAATACCCCAGCGGATACAGCAGCCAGGCCAGCAGATGCCAGAAGCGCAGGCTGCCCTTCTCCACGCAGCACCACCAATAGGCCACGAACAGCAGCGGCATGACGTCGTGCAGCAGCTCATCCGCCAGCCATTGCCAGCCTTGCGGGTGCCACAAATGACGCAGCAACAGGCTGTAGGCAAGGCCCACGAGGATAATGCTCGCGGCAATCCCGGAACTGACCCAGGGCGCGAGGAAGAAGCGCCGCAGCGCCGACTCGCGGCCGAATGCCGCGTGACTGAGGACCACGGCTACCAGGGTGTTGCTGAGCACGGTGAAAAAACTGAACAAAGTCACCAGGCCACCCAGCAGGCTCGCCTGCTCCTGCCAGCGCGCCAGCAACAGCAGGTACATCTGGATTGCCAGCGCGCTCCAGCCCAGGCATGCCGCCGAGGCAATCAAGAGCGTGCGCCGGTTCACGCGCTCAGCGGCCGCGCTGCATTTTCAGGTACAGGCGCTCGACCTTCTCCCGGGCCCAGGGGGTTTTGCGCAGGAAGGTCAGGCTCGACTTGATGCTCGGGTCGCTCTTGAAGCAGCGGATATCAATGCGCTCAGCCAGGCCGTCCCATTGGTACTTCGCGACCAGCGCGGTAAGGATCTGCTCCAGGGTCACGCCATGCAGCGGGTTTTGATTAGCGGCGGTCATGCCTGTGCTCCAGCCTACGAAAGGTGCGCACCTTAGCCGAGCCACGGCTGCAAGTCTTCAGACTTTTCGCCTTCAAGGTGCTGCTTACAGACATTCTAGTGTGGGCAAGGGCTCTAGCCAGCGCTTGAGCGTTTTATCTTTAATGGTAATGTTATATTGTATCAACACTATAACACTGCCAAGGACCTCTTCCCTTCATGCGTCACTTACCCCTGCGCCTGTCCCCCCTTGCCGCTGCGCTCTGGCTCGCTTCACCCTTGAGCCAGGCTGTCGAGCTGCAACCCCAGGTGATCACCGCCAACCCGCTGGGCAACAGCGAACTGGCTGCGCCCACCACTGTGCTCGATGGCGACGACCTTGCCCTGCAACAAAAAGGCAGCCTCGGCCAGACCCTCAACAACCAGCCCGGCGTCGCCTCGACCTGGTTCGGCCCGGGTGCCAGCCGCCCGGTGATCCGCGGCCTGGACGGCGACCGTATCCGTATCCTGCGCAACGGCGTTGGCGCCCTGGATGCTTCGTCGTTGTCCTATGACCACGCCGTGCCACTTGACCCGGCCACCGTCGAGCGCATCGAGATCGTCCGCGGCCCGGCCGCCCTGCTCTACGGCGGCAACGCCATCGGCGGGGTGGTCAACAGCTTCGACAACCGCATTCCGACCTCGCCCATCGACGGCATTCACGGCGCCGGTGAGTTGCGCTACGGCGGCGCCGACACCACCCGCAGCAGCGCCGGCAAGCTGGAAGCGGGTGACGGCCGCTTCGCCCTGCACCTGGACGCCAACAGCCGCCAGTTCAATGACCTGCGTATTCCCGGTTACGCCCGCAGCTCGAAAGTGCGCGACGCCGACGAACCGGGCAGCAAGCATCGCCTGGACAACAGCGACGGTCGCCAGGACGGCGGCGCCGTTGGCGGTTCCTACCATTGGGATCACGGCTATGCCGGCCTTTCCTACAGCCGCTATGACTCCAACTACGGCTCGGTGGCCGAACCGGGTGTGCGCCTGGACATGCAGCAGGATCATTACGGCTTCGCCTCGGAGTTGCGGGACCTCGACGGCCCGTTCAGTTCGCTCAAGGTCGACCTTGGCTACACCGATTATCAACACCGCGAACTGGAAAGCGGCGAGGTGCACACCACCTTTAAGAACAAGGGCTACGAGGCGCGGGTCGAGGCCCGGCATCAACCACTGGGGCCGGTCGAAGGGGTGATTGGCGCCCAGGTCAGCCGCAACGAGTTCTCTGCCTTAGGCGAAGAAGCCTTCGTGCCGCACACCGACACCAACAGCCTGGCGCTGTTCATGCTCGAGCAGTGGCAAGCCACCGAACGCCTGAACCTGAGCCTTGGCGGGCGCCTGGAGCACACCCGGGTCGAACCTGACAGCAAGGGCAGCGAACGTTTTGCCGAGGCAGATCGTTCCAGCAGCTTCACCGCCGCCAGCCTGTCGTCCGGCGCGGTCTACGAACTGACCCCGGTGTGGTCCCTGGCCGCGACCCTGGGCTACACCGAACGTGCTCCGACCTTCTACGAGCTGTACGCCAACGGCGCCCACGTCGCCACCGGCACCTATGAGGTCGGTGACCCGAACCTGAGCAAGGAGAAAGCCATCTCCAGCGACCTGGCCCTGCGTTTCGACAACGGCACGCACAAGGGCAGCGTCGGCGTGTTCTACAGCCACTTTCGCAATTACATCGGCCTGCTGGCCAGCGGCAACCTGCGCGAAGGTCATGACCACGACCATGATCACGGCGATGAAGACCACGATCACGACCATGATCATGACCACGGCGGTGATGTACCGGAATACCTCTACCACGGGGTTCGCGCGCGCTTCTACGGCATCGAGGCCCAGGACCGCTGGCAACTGGCGCAGAACCGCTATGGCAGCTTTGCCCTGGAGCTTTCAGGCGACTACACCCGGGCCAAGAACCTCGACACCGGCGAAGACCTGCCGCGCATCGCCCCGCTGCGCCTGAACAGCGGCCTGTTGTGGGAACTGGATCGCTGGCAGGCACGGGTGGACGTGCAGCACGCCAGTGCCCAGCACAAGAAGCCGGCCAACGAGACCAGCACCGACGGCTACACCACCCTCGGCGCCAGCGTCGGTTACCGTTTCGATATCGGCCAGAGCCAATGGCTGGCCTTTGTCCGGGGTGAGAACCTGACCGACCAGACCGTGCGCTACTCAAGCTCGATCCTGCGTGACATCGCCCCGGCACCAGGGCGCAGTGTCGAAGTCGGCTTGCGTACCACCTTCTAAAGCAATAGCCCCCTGTGGGCGCCGGCCTTGCTGGCTCCCACAGCGGATCAGAGTCACCTGCCTCAACCGCACTGTTACCAATTCGGCAACGGTGCCTCTTGCTGAATTGACTTTTTTTCTTACAAGTTCAGCTATATCCTCCCCGCCGCAAGCTGAACCGCTTCAGTCTATTTCCCTGCAGCCTTATCGCCGATGCTCCTCGTAACTCGGTGGCCTTGCCGTTTTTTCAATAATCAAAAGATAGCGCTATCTCATGCCTCAGAACGATCGTTTCCGCTTTTCCCCCGCCACCCGGACACTGCTTTCGGGTCTGGCCATCGCCAGCCTCGCGCCTTGCGCCCAGGCTGCCGCGATGTTCGCCAGCGACTCGCCATGGATGCTTGGCGATTGGGGCGGCACCCGCACGGAGCTGGCTGAACGCGGCTACGACTTCACCCTCGGCTACACCGGCGAGATGGGCGCCAACCTGCACGGCGGGCATGACAACGACAAGACTGCGCGCTACAGCGACCAGTTTGCCCTCGGCACCCACCTGGACCTGCAGAAGATCCTCGGCTGGCACGATGCCGAGTTCCAGTTGACGGTCACCGAGCGCCACGGCAACAACATCAGCAACGACCGCATCAATGACCCGCGCGTCGGCGGTTTTACCTCGGCCCAGGAAGTCTGGGGCCGCGGCCAGACCTGGCGGCTGACCCAGATGTGGATCAAACAGAAGTACTTCGACGGCGCGCTGGACGTGAAATTCGGCCGCTTCGGCCAGGGCGAGGACTTCAACAGCTTCCCTTGCGACTTCCAGAACCTGGCGTTCTGCGGCTCGCAGGTGGGCAACTGGGTCGGTGACATCTGGTACAACTGGCCGGTCAGCCAGTGGGCCCTGCGGGTCAAGTACAACCTGACCCCTGAGCTATACGCACAAATCGGTGCCTACGAGCAGAACCCTTCCAACCTCGATCGCGGCAACGGCTTCAAGCTTAGCGGCAGCGGCACCCAGGGCGCGGTGATTCCGGTCGAACTGGTGTGGAGCCCGGCGGTCAATGGCCTGAAAGGGGAATATCGCGCCGGTTACTACTACAGTAATGCCAAGGCAAGCGATGTCTACAAGGACAGCAACGATCAACCGGCAGCACTGAGCGGCCAGGCTTACCGCAGCAGTTCGAGCAAGCACGGCTTCTGGCTCGGTGCCCAGCAACAGGTGACGTCGCTGGCATCTGACCATTCGCGTGGTTTGAGCGTATTCGCCAACGCCACGCTGCACGACAAGAAGACCAATGCCATCGACAACTATGTTCAGGCAGGTGTGGTGTACAAGGGGCCCTTCGATGCCCGCGCCAAGGACGACATCGGTTTCGCCCTGGCACGCGTGCACGTCAACCCTGCCTACCGCAAGAACGCCCAGGCCATCAACCAGGCCCGCGGCGTCAGCGACTTCAACGACTCCCTGTTCCGTCCGATCCAGGACACCGAATACAGCGCCGAGCTGTACTACGGCATCCACCTGGCCGACTGGCTGACCGTGCGCCCCAACCTGCAGTACATCCGCCACCCCGGTGGCGTGAGCCAGGTCGATGACGCGCTGATCGGCGGGATCAAGATCCAGAGCAGTTTCTAACCACCCTTTTCACCTAACGGAGAACACACGATGAGCACTGATGGTGCCTTGAGTAGAACCCGCTGGCTGCCGCGACTGATCGGTGTGCTGTTGTTGCTGATGGGCCTGGCCCTGCTGGCTGGCGGTATCAAACTGAGCCAGCTGGGCGGTTCGCTGTATTACCTGATTGCCGGCATCGGCTTCGCCCTGTCCGGCATCCTCTTGCTGGCCCTGCGCCGCAACGCCCTGGGCCTGTATGGCCTGGTGCTGCTGGGGAGCACCCTGTGGGCCTTGTGGGAAGTCGGCCTGGACTGGTGGCAACTGGTGCCGCGCCTGGCCCTGTGGTTCGCCCTGGGTGGGGTTCTGCTGCTGCCGTGGGCGCGCCGTCCGCTGCTGGGCAACCCGTCCAAGGTCAACACCGGCCTGCTGAGCCTGGCCGTCGTGCTGTCGGGTGCCACTGCAGTGGCCAGCCAGTTCACCCACCCGGGTGAAATCAAGGGCGAGCTGGGCCGCGAAAGCGCCGAGATGAGCAGCACTGCGCCGCAAATGCCGGATGGCGAGTGGCAAGCCTATGGCCGCACCGAATTCGGCGACCGCTACTCGCCGCTGCGCCAGATCACCCCGCAGAACGTACACAAGCTGCAGGAAGCCTGGCGCATCCGTACCGGCGACCTGCCGACCGATAACGACCCGGTCGAGCTGACCAATCAGAACACCCCGCTGAAGGTCAACGGCAAGCTGTACGCCTGCACCGCCCACAGCAAAGTGCTGGCCCTGGACCCGGACACCGGTGCCGAAATCTGGCGTTTCGACCCGCAGATCAAGAGCCCGGTGGGCTTCAAGGGCTTTGCCCACATGACCTGCCGTGGTGTGTCGTACTACGACGAGAACAACTACGTCAGCGCTGACGGCAGCCCCGCGCCGAAAATCAGCGACGCCGGCCAGGCCGTTGCCGTCGCCTGCCCGCGCCGCCTCTACCTGCCGACCGCCGACGCCCGCCTGATCGCCCTCAACGCCGACACCGGCAAAGTCTGTGAAGGTTTCGGCAACCAGGGTGTGATCGACCTGACCACCGGCATCGGCCCGTTCACCGCCGGCGGTTACTACTCCACCTCGCCTGCGGCGATCACCCGTGATCTGTTGATCATCGGCGGCCATGTCACCGACAACGAGTCGACCAACGAGCCGTCCGGCGTCATCCGCGCTTACGACGTACACGACGGTCGCCTGGTGTGGAACTGGGACAGCAACAACCCGGATGACACCGCACCGCTGGCCCCTGGCAAGACCTACAGCCGCAACTCGGCGAACATGTGGTCGCTGGCCAGTGTCGACGAGAAACTGGGCATGGTCTTCCTGCCGCTGGGCAACCAGACCCCGGACCAATGGGGTGCTGATCGCACCCCGGGCGCCGAGAAGTACAGCGCCGGTATCGTCGCCCTCGACCTTGCCAACGGCAAGGTACGCTGGAACTACCAGTTCACCCACCACGACCTGTGGGACATGGACGTCGGCAGCCAGCCAACTCTGCTCGATCTGAAAACCGCCGACGGCGTCAAACCTGCGCTGATTGCCCCGACCAAACAGGGCAGCCTGTACGTGCTCGACCGTCGTGACGGTACGCCGATCGTGCCGATCCGCGAGATCCCGGTACCACAAGGCGCCGTCGAAGGTGACCACACCGCGCCGACCCAGGCCCGTTCAGACCTCAACCTGCTCGGCCCGGACCTGACCGAACAGGCCATGTGGGGCGCCAGCCCGTTCGACCAGATGCTCTGCCGCATCCAGTTCCGCGAACTGCGCTACGAAGGCCAGTACACTCCGCCGTCGGTACAGGGCAGCCTGGTCTATCCGGGTAACGTCGGCGTGTTCAACTGGGGCAGCGTCTCGGTCGACCCGGTGCGCCAGTTGCTGTTCACCAGCCCGAACTACATGGCCTTCGTCTCGAAGATGGTGCCGCGCGCCGAAGTTGCCGCCGGCAGCAAGCGTGAGAGCGAAACCAGCGGTGTGCAGCCGAACACCGGTGCACCGTACGCGGTGATCATGCACCCGTTCATGTCGCCACTGGGCGTACCGTGCCAGGCCCCCGCCTGGGGCTACGTAGCCGGTATCGACCTGACCACCAACCAGGTGGTGTGGAAGCACAAGAACGGCACCAGCCGCGACAGCTCGCCGATCCCGATCGGCCTGCCGATTGGCGTGCCAAGCATGGGCGGCTCGATCGTCACTGCAGGCGGCCTGGGCTTCCTCAGCGGCACCCTGGACCAATACCTGCGTGCCTACGACACCAACACCGGCAAAGAGCTGTGGAAATCGCGCCTGCCGGCCGGTGGCCAGGCCACGCCGATGACCTACACCGGCAAGGACGGCAAGCAATACGTGCTGGTGACCGCCGGTGGTCACGGCTCGCTGGGCACCAAGATGGGCGATTACGTAATCGCTTACAAATTGGCTGAGTAGGCCTTAGCTGCAAGCTTCAAGCTGCAAGCTGCAAGCACCGCGCTCCTCATTTGCGGCTTGTGGCTTGAAGCTTGAATCTTTGCTCCACCCGCCCCATCTAAGCACCATAGTCATTAAGCAGGTGCGCCATGAGCGATCAGCAGGATCTACCGGAACATCCCGAGGAAGACGCCGAAGTCGAGCATCTCGAAGCCGCCGAACACAGCGGCCATAACCTTGCTTTGCCGGGCCAGCAGCTTCCCGACAAGGTCTATATCATCCCGATCCACAACCGCCCGTTCTTCCCCGCGCAAGTGTTGCCGGTGATCGTCAATGAAGAACCCTGGGCCGAAACCCTGGATCTGGTAGCCAAGACCCCACACCACTCCCTGGCCCTGTTCTTCATGGACACGCCGCCGGAAGACCACCGTCATTTCGACACCTCGGCCCTGCCGCTGTACGGCACCCTGGTCAAGGTTCACCACGCCAGCCGCGAGAACGGCAAACTGCAGTTCGTCGCCCAGGGTCTGACCCGGGTGCGCATTCGTACCTGGCTCAAGCACCATCGCCCGCCCTACCTGGTCGAGGTCGAATACCCGCATCAACCCAGTGAGCCGACCGACGAGGTCAAGGCCTACGGCATGGCCCTGATCAACGCGATCAAGGAGCTGCTGCCGCTCAACCCGCTGTACAGCGAAGAGCTGAAGAACTACCTCAACCGCTTCAGTCCCAACGATCCGTCGCCGCTGACCGACTTTGCCGCCGCGCTGACCTCGGCCACCGGCAACCAGCTGCAGGAAGTGCTCGACTGCGTGCCCATGCTCAAGCGCATGGAAAAGGTCCTGCCGATGCTGCGCAAGGAGGTCGAAGTCGCGCACCTGCAGAACGAGATCTCGGCCGAAGTGAACCGGCAGATCGGCGAGCACCAGCGCGAGTTCTTCCTCAAGGAACAGCTCAAGGTCATCCAGCAGGAGCTGGGCCTGACCAAAGACGACCGCAGCGCCGACATCGAACAGTTCGAGCAACGCCTGCAAAGCAAGACCCTGCCCGCCGCCGCGCAAAAGCGCATCGACGAAGAGCTGGGCAAGCTGTCGATCCTCGAGACTGGCTCGCCCGAGTACGCCGTCACCCGTAACTACCTGGACTGGGCCACCGCCCTGCCCTGGGGCGTCTACGGCAAGGACAAGCTCGACCTCAAGCACGCGCGCAAGGTGCTCGACCAGCATCACGCCGGCCTTGATGACATCAAGGAACGCATCCTCGAATTCCTCGCCGTGGGTGCCTACAAAGGCGAGATCAGCGGCTCCATCGTGCTGCTGGTAGGCCCGCCGGGCGTCGGCAAGACCAGCATCGGCAAGTCCATCGCCGAATCCCTCGGCCGGCCGTTCTATCGCTTCAGCGTCGGCGGCATGCGCGACGAGGCCGAGATCAAGGGCCACCGCCGCACCTACATCGGCGCCCAGCCGGGCAAACTGGTGCAGGCGCTGAAAGACGTCGAAGTGATGAACCCGGTGATCATGCTCGACGAGATCGACAAGATGGGCCAGAGCTACCAGGGCGACCCGGCCTCGGCGCTGCTGGAAACCCTCGACCCCGAGCAGAACGTCGACTTCCTCGACCACTACCTTGACCTGCGCCTGGACCTGTCCAAGGTGCTGTTCGTGTGTACTGCCAACACCCTCGACTCGATCCCCGGGCCGTTACTTGACCGCATGGAAGTGATTCGCCTGTCCGGCTATATCACCGAAGAAAAACTGGCCATCGCCAAGCGCCACCTATGGCCCAAACAGCTGCAAAAAGCCGGGGTGGCCAAGACCAGCCTGAGCATCAGCGACAGCGCCCTGCGCACGGTGATCGAGGGCTATGCCCGCGAAGCCGGTGTGCGTCAGCTGGAAAAACAGCTGGGCAAGCTGGTGCGCAAGGCGGTGGTGCAACTGCTAGACGACCCCGAGAAAAAGATCAAGATCGGCCCCAAGGACCTTGAGGCATCACTGGGCATGCCGGTGTTTCGCAGCGAACAGGTGCTAGCCGGCAAAGGGGTGATCACCGGCCTTGCCTGGACCAGCATGGGCGGCGCCACCCTGCCAATCGAGGCAACGCGCATCCACACCCTCAACCGCGGCTTCAAGCTCACCGGCCAATTGGGCGAGGTGATGAAAGAGTCCGCTGAGATCGCCTACAGCTACGTCAGCGCCAACCTCAAGCAATACGGTGGTGATCCGAGCTTCTTCAACGAAGCCTTCATTCACCTGCACGTGCCGGAAGGCGCCACGCCCAAGGACGGCCCCAGCGCCGGGGTGACCATGGCCAGTGCACTGCTGTCACTGGCGCGCGACCAGGCGCCGAAGAAAGGCGTGGCCATGACTGGTGAGCTGACCCTGACCGGCAAGGTCCTGCCGATCGGCGGGGTGCGCGAGAAGGTGATTGCGGCGCGGCGACAGAAGATCTTCGAGCTGATCCTGCCGGAAGCCAACCGCGGTGATTTCGAGGAGTTGCCGGCTTATCTCAAGGAGGGCTTGAGTGTGCACTTTGCCAAGCGTTTTGGTGATGTCGCCAAGGTGCTGTTCAACTGAAGTTGTCCTGGCAGCAGGCGCGGGAGTTAAAAGCCCGCGCCTGCCTGGTTGACTGCAATTAACTTGCGCTCACAGTTGATAACCGCTCAGCGTGCGACTCATCTGCAGCGCACGCTGTTCGATGGTTTTCCACAACCCCAGAAACCGCCCGAAATAAATCGCGAATCGGGCCAATTGTTGGCCAGAGGTAATCAGCTGCAACTGATGGCTCGACGCATCAATATAAGCGGTCAGGCTTTGCCAGGATGAATGCACATGCGACGCGGCAGTCAATACCGCTCTCAGCAGTTTTTCCAATGCCTGCAGGCGATCTGACAGTTCCAGAAAACGGTTTTGCATTCCCACAAGTCTCAGCGTGTTGGAACTGATGTCGCGGTTCACTGGTTTTATGTAGCGCCCTACTTCCTGCAGCTTTCTAGACGCAGCAGGGATCACCTGCATGCGCGTTTCGTCGCGAAACCGGGTGCCCTCCAGGTGCACACGCTCAACTTGCCGGGTATAGCCCTTCAGTTGCTCCTTGAGTGCACTCATCTGGTTGGGCAAGGACGAAAGTATCTCCCGGTCTGCCTGGCTGAGGCTCACCCATTCCCCCGCTTGCAGAGCATCCCAGGCCTCTCGGCGTTTACCCAATGCCTTGGTTTGAGCACAGACATCGAGAATCACTGCGCCTGAACGACTGATGTTGCCCGCGACCGTGAATAAATGGTTTGCCAATTGCAGGTTTTTCCCAAACAACACTTCCCAACTCGTGGCGTTCCCTTTTACCTGACGAAAAAACGTCGTCAAAGCACTGCTGTTGAGCTCCGGGTTAACGGCAAATGAAGCGTTAGATAACAAAACACCTATCAGGTTACTACCGACGCCTAGCCAGGTGGACAGTTCCCGGGGTGAACCCGGCAAGCGTCTGGCATAAACTATATAATCATTGAGGCTCGTGACATGGGCTGGCGTCAAACTCAGGGCGCCGGTATCCAGGTTTGATGATAGTGCACTCAGCAGGTCACCTGGCAGGCCCGAAGCTTGTTTCTGCCAAGTGTCATCCAACAGCTTTGCATTCATATTTATCCACTCCCTGTGCGCTGCAGCGCTGCGCCCCGGTTATTACACCGGGGCACAACAAACGCTGCTTTTCACTGTACTTAAAATGCCTGACGGAACTGGAGGACAATGCTCTGAACATAGGCAACCAGTTTTGTCAGCAACTGATTTAACGCCTGCGCCTGTTCAAAACTTCCCAGTTTCAGTCTGCGCAGTTGAAGGGCCACCGTTTCCAGTTGCACGCCAATCTGCTGTTTTTCCGCCAGCCATTCCGAGCGTTTCGGATGCAGTAGCGCATACGCCGACAGCGCTTGTAGATGGGACTCCACTTTTTTCGCTTGTTGCTCCTTTTCGCGTTGTTCAGCGACCAGAGCGTTTATGTCGTTGCGTAGCGCCCGGCGCTGGTCCTGAAGCCGTGAGTAGTGCATGCCTTGCTGCACGCCCTCCATCAACTTGCCCAGCGCCTCCAATGCCTGCTCGACCGCGGCTGCGGCACCTGCGGTAGTGGCGCCCTGAGCGACCAGCCCCTGAAGTTGTTCAACCGTGGGCAATTTGCCCTGGAACAGCTGCTCGATGCCATTGGCCTCAAATACACCGATGGCCTTTTCCAGTTCGGCAAGGTTCTCGCGTTTGCTGCCGAGCGCCTCGATCAGTGCTTGCAGGCTGCTAACCAGGCGCTCCTGAGTTTCCAGGTACGTTGTCTGGTCGCGACCTGCGTCATAAACCGGCAGACTGGCGATCGCCTTGGACGCCGTCACCACACCGGAAACTACGACATCAAGCTCTGTAGCGATCTTGCTTTTTGAAGTCTGCAGTTCCTCAAGAAAGAACTCCACCTCTTCAGGGTCTTCCGCGGCTTGGCGAAAATCGTCAAGCAGCTCATCAAGCTTGTGTGACTTTATAGTGACCGCGAGCACTTCCGAATGTTTAGCCAAGCCATCGACGTAGCTTTGCATTCCTTTGTAGTGTCGCTCGATTGACTCATGCAGTAACGGCAGAAAACTGTAGGTACGCTGTTCCCACGACGTCGCATATGCCGACACTGCGCAGAGAATTTTATCCATTTTCGGAACGTTAAGTGCGGCACTCATGGCAACGATGTTATCACTCATTTAGGGTTATCCTTACTTGGCGGCTGCGGCATCATCAAAGACACGATTCATGTGCTGGGCAAATTTCTCAATATTTTTCCATTGCCCGATGAATCGTTTAAAAAACAACGCAAACTTGAACAATTCCTGATCGTTTTCGATACGCTGGAGGTGTTCAATCGATGTATCGATGTAGACCCCGATCAACTCCCAGGCCGACTGCAGGTGAGAAGAGGCGGTGACCACATCCCTCAGCCGCGTATCCAGTTGCCCCATTTGCGTACCCAGCTCTTCCACCAGACCTTCCAGGCGAACGGCCGCCTTGAGTTTCTGGCTGAGTTCACCGCGTTGGCCCTGCAGCTTGTTACGTTCCTTGCGGACTTTCGCCGCCTTGCTGCCATATATGCCGCCGGTTATAGCCGCACCCAGCGGCCCTGCTGCCAAGCCACTCAGTGCGGCTTTGACATACTGGCTATATTCGGCTTCAAGTTTTTTGATTTCATTGTCCAGTTCGGCCAGATCTTCACGCAGTTGCTGCACTGCCCCACTCGCCTTCTGGCGCTTGACCGCCTGGCTTTTCACCGCAACCAAGGGAAGCAACTGTTCGCGCGCGGTATCGCGAAACGTTTCGGTTTCTTCACGTACAGCGCTCACCCGCCGGGAAAAAAGGTCCACGTCTTCACGCAGCACCTCCATATAGTCAACGAGGTCAAGAACCCGGTGTCGGTCTCCTGTCCCCAGGCTGATAGCCTTGTCGAACTTGATGGTCTCCCAAGCGTCCCGGCGCTTGCCCAGCGCCTTACTGTTTTCGAGAATCACCAGGATCTCGTCGCCAGTGGTGTTGATGGCGTTGGCGCTGGCCGCCAGCTCGAAACCAAGTTTCTTGCTATTGTCGGCAAGTACCGTCCAACTGCGCCCGTGTTTTTGCAACTGCTTGTGCATCTCCTCCATCTTGCTCGGCATCAGGTCCGGCTCTGGGATGGTGGAATAGCCCAGCGAGCGAATCACGGCATCCTTGGCAACAGGAAGCTGGAAGGTATAGTTGGCATACTGGTTGAGGGTAACGATGTGTTCTCGCGTCAGCGTCAACCCACCTTCGTCGGGGCCATCGCGCTCCGCCATTGCCTGAATGAGATTGCCAGGCAGGTGCTCAGCCTCAGTCTGCAATGTGTCAAAATTGATCTGTGTACTGCTCATGATCACGTCCCTGTTAAAACGCCGATTCGGCGGGGACCTTCAAACTAATCCCGCTGTGAAGTGCCCTGCAGAGGGCAGGCTTTCCTGAAAGCCAATACCAACCTGACGGAAAGAATTGTCGATGAACACCAATTGCAAGCTGTTGGTCCTTGGCCTGTCACTCCTGGCAGCCTGTACACAAACACCAGGCCGGCACGAGAATGTGGTGCTGGAAAAGGCCAGCCAGTGCCCTGTACATCTGCAGTCGGGCCAGTCCCTGACCCTGACCCTGCCCAGCAACCCCAGCACCGGCTATCGCTGGCTGGTACAGAACCCGGCCGCGGGCATCCTGCGAAGCCTGGGCCCCGAGGTCTACAGCCACCCCGAGGACGCTGGCGTGGTTGGCAGCGCCGGGCAATCGGTGTGGCGTTTCCAGGCCCAGGCCGCCGGTGAAGGCCATCTGCTGCTGGTCTACCAGCAACCCTGGGCCCCGGAAGTGCGCCCGGTGCAGACCTTCGACTGCGCAATCACGGTGAAGTAAGCCGCGCTGGTCAGCGGGCCATGCATCCTGGCGCCAGTTTGGCTAAAATGCCGGCCCTTTACCGCCCAACGCCTGGATTGCCCCCGTGAGCAAAGAACCCGACCGCCTATTCGCCCAGCCCCTTGGCCAGGTGCCCGACTTCGCCTTCAACGAAGATGTGGTGCGGGTGTTCCCGGACATGATCAAGCGTTCGGTGCCCGGTTACCCGACCATCGTCGAGAACCTCGGCGTGCTCGCCGCCCAGTTTGCCCAGCCCAACACCGCCCTGTATGACCTGGGCAGCTCGCTCGGCGCGGTGACCCAGGCGCTGCGCCGGCATGTGCGCAGCGACGGTTGCCGGGTGATTGCCATCGACAATTCGGCGGCCATGGTCGAGCGCTGCCGACAGTACCTCAATGCCCAGGACTCGATGTTCCAGGAGCTGTTGCCGGTCGAGGTGATCGAAGGCGACATCCTTGCCCTAGCGTTCCAGCCGGCCTCGGTGGTAGCGATGAACTTCACCCTGCAGTTCATCGCCCCCGAACAACGCCTGGAGCTGCTCACGCGCATTCGCCAGGCGCTGCTGCCGGGCGGTGCGCTGATCCTTTCGGAGAAGCTGCGCTTCGATGACACCGAGGAACACGCGCTGCTCACCGACCTGCACGTGGCCTTCAAGCGCGCCAATGGCTACAGCGAACTGGAAATCGCCCAGAAGCGCAGCGCCATCGAGAACGTGATGAAGCCCGACAGCCTCGAAGAACACCGCCAGCGCCTGCTGGCGGCTGGTTTCTCCAAGGTCGTGCCCTGGTTCCAATGCCTTAACTTTGCCTCGTTGATTGCCCTGCCATGATTGATCTGTCCCCCCTGGTCCGCCGCATGGCGGGCACACCCCTGGCGCAATGGGCGCAAGGCCTGCAAGCGCAACTCGACGCCAAGATGGAAAAAGGTCATGGCGACCTGGAACGCTGGCAAGCGGCGCTGGATGCCTTGCCAGTGCTGGAACCCACGCGCATTGACCTGCAAAACGGCCTGAACCTGGATTGCGACTGCGACGATGACACCCGTGCGCGCATGCAGCAGGCGCTGATGGGCTTGTCGCCGTGGCGCAAGGGGCCGTTCGACCTGTTCGGCGTGCACGTCGACACCGAATGGCGCTCGGACTGGAAGTGGTCGCGCGTCGCCCCGCACCTGGACCTCAGGAGCAAGCGGGTGCTGGATGTCGGTTGCGGCAATGGTTACTACCAGTGGCGCATGCTCGGCGCCGGGGCCGACAGCGTCATCGGCGTCGACCCCAACTGGCTGTTCTTCTGCCAGTTCCAGGCGGTGCAGCGCTACCTGCCGCAGCTGCCGGCCTGGCACCTGCCGTTCGCCCTGGAGGACCTGCCGGCCAACCTCGAAGGTTTCGACACAGTATTCTCCATGGGCGTGTTCTACCATCGCCGCTCGCCCATCGAGCACCTGCTCGCGCTCAAGGACTGCCTGGTCAAGGGCGGTGAACTGGTGCTGGAAACCCTGGTGATCGAAGGTGACGAAAACCAGGTGCTGGTGCCGGAAGACCGCTACGCGCAAATGCGTAACGTCTGGTTCCTGCCATCGGTGCCGGCCCTGGAGCGCTGGTTGCGCCGCGCCGGTTTCAGCGATGTGCGCTGCGTCGATGTCAGCACCACCAGTATCGAAGAACAGCGCAGCACCGAGTGGATGCGCTACCAGTCGCTCAGCGACTTCCTCGACCCCGCCGACCACAGCCGCACCATCGAAGGCCTGCCGGCACCTCGCCGCGCCGTGCTGGTGGCGCGCAAATAAAACAGGCGCCCGTGTAGGGCGCCAAAGTTCACCTTTTCCGTTGGAGCGGGAGCTTCGAAGGTGAGTGGAGCTACTCCTTGGCCACCTGCCTGGTCGCCGTGTCAGTTTTTTGCGCGTCGGACTTGGCCACTGCCTGGTCCTTCTTGCCGTGAATCTGTTCCTGGCTGAGGCGGAAGTTTTCCCAGAACTGCTTCGAACGCTCCGCCCCGCCTTCGGCAAGTGCCGCGCTACTGCCCAGGGCCAATACGGCCATCAGCACATATTTGTTCAGGCTCATGTTGCTCACCTCGTGATTGAATTTCAGGACAGTTCAATCTTACGGAGGGCAAGCTAACGCCAAGGTGAGGCGGACATTACAGTGCTGCAAGATTCGCCCTACAGCACGGTCAGCGGATACTCGACAATCAGGCGCACCTCATCGAGGTCCGATTCGAAAGCCGTGGCCCGGGTCGTGGCCTGACGCACGCGCAGCGACAAATCCTTGAGGCTGCCGGACTGCACCACGTACTTCGCCTCGAAATCGCGCTCCCAGCGCTTCTGCCCGGTCAGCGGCTTGCCGTCGGCATCGCGGCGCATGTACACGCCATTGGCATCGGAGTAATCAACGCCACTGCCGCGCCCGTAGCGGCTCATGAACGACAGTCCCGGCACGCCATAGGCGGCCATGTCGAGGTCGTAACGGAGCATCCACGAGCGCTCTTTCGGCGAGTTGAAGTCGCTGTACTGGATCGAGTTGTCGAGGTAGATCGAGTCGGACTGACGCAGGTAGTCAAAATCGTTGTCGCCCTGGTTGCGCTGGTGCGACAGGGCCAGGGTATGGGCGCCATAACTCACGCCGACGCGGGCGCTCCAGATGTCATTGTCGAATTTGCCCAGCAATTGCTGGCCCTCATCCTTGGCCTTGTAGTAGTTGAAACTGGTGAAACCGGTGAGGTCGCGGGTGATCGGGTACTTGTAGCTGATTCCGGCGTAATGCTGGTCCCAGGCGTCTTTCAGACGGCTGCTGTAGAGGCTCAGGCTGAGGTTGTCGCTGGCCTGGTAATCGCCACCGAAGTAGCCCAGCCAGGGCGAGTCGACGGGGCCGGCATAGAAGGTCACGAAGCCGTCGCGATTGTTGCTCGACAGCGGCTGGCTCATGGCATGCAAGCGCCCGCCCTGGACTTTCAGGCCAGCCAGGCTGGTGTTCTCCAGGGTCCAGCCGGTGAAGCTTTCCGGCAATAGCCGCGAGTCACCGAAGTGCACCACCGGGGTGGTCGGGAATACGTCGCCGAACTTGATCTCGGTATCGAACAAGCGCGCCTTGATCGCGCCACCGAGCTTGCTGAAGTTGCTGGCCACGTCGCCATTGCGGTCCACCGGCAACATGTCGAATGAACTGCGCCCGCCGCTGCGGCCATCGCCGCTGTCGAGCTTGAGGGCGAGCATGGCGTGGGCATCCAGGCCAAAGCCCACGGTGCCCTCGGTGTAGCCCGACTCGAAGCGGGCGATAAAGGCCTGGGCCCAGGCTTCGGCGTAACCGGCCTTGCCGGTGGGCGATTGCTCACCGTTACGGTAGTCGCGGTTGAAATAGAAGTTACGGCTGAGCACCGTCAGGCTGCTGTCTTCGACAAAGCCCCCGCCCGCGGGCTGGCTGACGGCATTGGCGGTCGCACAACTGGCCAGGGCCAGGGCGCCGGTAAAACAGGCTGTGGATGTGTTCCCCATCTTCAACTCCTGATTATTGGCAGAGATACGCAAGGCGCCCGCAATGCGGGCGCCATGGGTATGCTGACAAGGGCTGAATAACCCGAAGATGAGCGGCGAATTACAGTTTCGTCACCTCGGATGCGACCTCCTGCTCTTCATCCTTGCGGTGCGCCCAGTAATACAACGCCGGCAGTACCAGCAGGGTCAGCGCCGTCGACGAGAGGATGCCGCCGATCACCACAGTGGCCAGCGGTCGCTGCACTTCGGCGCCGGTGCCGGTGGCCAGGGCCATGGGGATAAAGCCCAGGGATGCCACCAGGGCAGTCATCAGCACCGGGCGCAAACGCGTCAGTGCGCCTTCGTCGATCGCCTGGTGCAGCGAACGGCCCTGCTCACGCAGGCCGCGGATAAAGGCAATCATCACCAGGCCGTTGAGCACCGCGACCCCAGACAGCGCAATAAAGCCCACGCCCGCCGAGATCGACAGGGGGATATCCCGCAACCACAGGGCAACCACCCCGCCGGTCAGGGCGAATGGAATGCCGGTGAACACCAGCAGGCCGTCCTTGAGGTTGTTGAACATCATGAACAACAGGCCAAAGACCAGCAGCAAGGCCACCGGCACCACCACCTGCAGACGCTGCGCCGCCGACTGCAACTGCTCGAACTGGCCGCCCCAGCGGGTCCAGTAACCGGCCGGGATGCTCACCTGGCTGTCGATGCGCGCCGCCGCCTCGTCAACGAACGAACCGATATCCCGGCCGCGCACGTTGGCGCTGACCACCACCAGGCGCTTGCCGTCTTCACGGCTAACCTGGTTGGGGCCCTGCACCAGCTCAAGGCTGGCGACATCGCCGAGGGTGATAAAGCCGATCTGGCCGCCGCTGCCGTTGCTGGCCGGCACCGGTATCAGCAGTTGCGACAGGCCGTCGATATCGGTGCGCAGGGTGTCGGACAAACGCACCACCATGTCGAAACGACGATCGCCTTCATACAGCGTCCCGGCCTGGCGACCGCCGACGGCCACGGCGATGGTGTCCTGCACGTCGCCGACGTTAAGGCCATAGCGCGCCGCTTTGTCGCGGTCGACGTCGATGGTCAGTACCGGCAGCCCCGAGGTCTGCTCAACCTTCACTTCCGACGCCCCCGGCACTGCCTGCAAGGTACTGGCGATCTTCGCCGCCGTGCTATTGAGCACGGCCATGTCATCGCCAAACACCTTCACCGCAACATCACTGCGCACTCCGGAGATCAGCTCGTTGAAGCGCAACTGGATCGGCTGCGACAGTTCATAGTTGCTACCCGGTACCCGCGCACTGGCGCGCTGGATATCGGCGATCAGTTGCTCGCGGCTCTTGCCCGGATCGGGCCATTGCTCTTGTGGCTTGAGCATCACGTAGCTGTCGGAAATATTCGGCGGCATCGGGTCCGAGGCGATTTCGGCGGTACCAGTGCGGGCAAACACCCGCTCGACTTCCGGCACCTGGCTGAGCACGCTTTGCTCCAGGCGCTGCTGCAACTGCACCGACTGGCTCAGGCTGGTGCCGGGCACGCGCAGGGCTTGCAGGGCAAAGTCGCCCTCGCTCAGGCTCGGCACGAATTCGCTGCCCATGCGGCTGGCCAGCACGCCCGAAAGCAACACGGTAATCGCCGCGAGGGAGAACGCCAGCGGGCGATGGCTCATGACCCATTTGAGCAACGGTGCATAGCCACGCTTGGCGCTGCGCATCAGCAGGTTTTCGTCTTCCTTGACCTTGCCGGTGACGAACAGGGCGATGGCCGCCGGCACGAAGGTCACCGACAGCAGCATGGCGCCGAGCAAGGCGATGACCACGGTGAAGGCCATCGGGTGGAACATCTTGCCCTCGACGCCGCTCAGGGCAAAGATCGGCAGGTACACCACCATGATGATCAACTGGCCGAAAATCAGCGGCCGGCGCGCTTCGCGGGCGGCATTGAAGACTTCATGCAGGCGCTCGGAACGGGTCAGCAGGCGGCCATGGTGCTGCTGGGCATGAGCCAGGCGCCTGATCGCGTTTTCGACAATCACCACCGCGCCATCGACGATGATGCCGAAGTCCAGCGCACCCAGGCTCATCAGGTTGGCACTGACCTTGTTGCTGAACATGCCGGTGAAGGTGAACAGCATCGACAGCGGAATGACCATGGCGGTGATCAGCGCCGCGCGGATGTTACCGAGGAACTGAAAGAGGATGACGATCACCAGGATCGCGCCTTCGATGAGGTTCTTCTTCACCGTGGCGATGGCCTTGTCGACCAGGTTGGTGCGGTCGTAGACGGTGACCGCGCTCACCCCTGGCGGCAGCGAGCGGTTGATCTCCACCAGCTTTTGCGCCACCGCCTGGGACACCGTGCGGCTGTTCTCGCCGATCAGCATGAACACCGTGCCCAGCACCACTTCGCGGCCGTTCTCGGTCGCCGCGCCGCTGCGCAGCTCGCGGCCGATACCGACCTCGGCGACGTTGCGCACGCGGATCGGCGTGCCGTCGACGTTGGCCAGGACGATATTGGCGATGTCATCGATGCCGGCCAGTTGCCCCGGCGCGCGGATCAGCAGTTGCTCGCCGCGGCGCTCGATATAGCCAGCGCCGACGTTGGCGTTGTTGCGTTCAAGGGCGGTGAGCAGGTCGCCCAGGGTCAGCTTGTAGGACGCCAGCCGTTTGGGGTCCGGAGCAATCTGGTATTCCTTGGCGAAACCACCGATGGTGTTGATCTCCGCCACCCCACGCACATTGCGCAGTTGCGGCTTGATGATCCAGTCCTGGATCTCGCGCAGGTCGGTCGGCGTGTACGGGCTGCCATCGGCCTTGCGCGCATCGTCAGCGGCTTCGACGGTCCACAGGAAGATCTCGCCAAGGCCGGTCGAGATCGGCCCCATGGCCGCTTCAACGCCCTCTGGCAATTGTTCACGCGCCTGCTGCAGGCGCTCGTTGACCAGTTGCCGGGCGAAGAACAGGTCGGTGCCCTCTTCGAAGATCACCGTCACCTGCGACAGCCCCGAACGCGACAGCGAACGGGTCTGTTCCAGCCCCGGCAGGCCGGCCATGGCGGTCTCGATGGCGAAGGTAATGCGCTGCTCGGTTTCCAGCGGCGAAAAGCCCGCGGCCTGGGTGTTGATCTGGACCTGGACGTTGGTGATGTCCGGCACGGCGTCGATCGGCAGCTTCTGATAGCTGGCAACCCCCAGCCCAGCCATCAGCAGCACCGCCAGCAGCACCATCAGGCGCTGCTCGATGGCAAATTGTATGAGGCGTTCGAACATGTGAGGTTCCCGGTCAGTGGGCGTGTTCGGCGCTGGCCTTGCCCAGCTCCGACTTGAGGATGAAGCTGCCCTGCGCCGCCACTTGCTGGCCGGCCTGCAGGCCCTTGCGGATCTCGACGAAGCCGTTGGCACTGGCGCCCGGCTCAACCGCCTGAGCGATGAAGCCTTCGGCGGTGCGCACAAACACCGTGGGCTTTTCTTCCAGGGTCTGCAGGGCCTGGTCCGGGACGCTCAGGGCTGCGGCGTACTGCTCGGTGGGCACCTGCACGGCAACGAACAGACCGGGGCGCCAGGCGCCTTGCGGGTTGTCGAGGGTGACGCGCACCGCAGCGGTGCGGGTCTGTTCGCCGAGCAAGCTGCCGACATGGGTAACCGTGCCACTTACCTGCTGGCCCAGCTCGCTGGCAACGATGGTCACCGGCATGCCGGCGCGCACCTTGGGCAGGTCACGGGGCGCCACGCCGAAGGTCGCCCAGACCCGCGACAGGTCCGAAAGGGTGAAGGCGGCGCTGGTTTCGTTGACCACCTCGCCCGGCACCAGGTGCTTCTCGACGATTTGCCCGGCAAACGGCGCGCGCAGCTCGTATCGGTTGCCGCCGGCCAGCACCACACTGCCGCTGAGGGCGCTGATCTTTTGCCGGGCATTGGCCTGGGCGATTTCCGCCTCCTGCAGAGCCTGGCGGGCCTGCTGGTAGTCCTGCTCGGCGGAGATACCCTCCTGCCACAGGTCCTTCTCGCGCTGGTAGCTGCTGCGCGCCAGTTCCAGGCGGCGCTGGCTGGCCGCCAGTTCACTGCGCTGCTCGGAGATCTGCGGGCTGGCGATCACCGCCAGCAGGTCGCCAGCCTTGACCTGCTGGCCGAGCACCACGGCGACCGACTCGACCACCCCGGCCGCGCGCGGCACCAGGTGCGCGGTGCGGTCTTCGTCGAAACGGATCTCGCCGGGCAGCGCCAGGCTGCGCTGCAGTTGACGCGGGCCGACGGCGGCCAGCTCGATACCGGCGAGATCGATCTGTTCCTGGCTGAGGGTCAGCACGCCCTCCTCTTCATGACCTTCTTCGGCTTTTTCCGCTTCGCCATGTTCTTCTTCCTCATGATCGCCTTCGGCATGGGCGTGAGCGGAGGCCGGGGCGGCGGCAACCGGGCCGCCCTGGCGCGCCAGCAGCACGCCCAGGCCCAGGCCGAGCAGCAGGGCCGCGACCAACAGCGTGATGGACTTGTTGTTCATGCAGGTTCCTCAGCAAAGTGTCGGGTGATGGTCGCGATCAGCGACTGGCGAGGCTCAGGTCGCCAAAGATCCGTTCCAGGCGCACCCGTGCCTCGCTGCCCTGGGCCTGGGCCTGCAGGTATTGCAGGCGAGCCGCCACTAGGGTGCGTTGGGCGTCGAGTACATCAAGGAAGGCGAACTTGCCGCGCTCGAAGCCACGGGTGGCGGCATCCAGCGCCTGCTGCGCCGAAGGCAGGATCGAACGGTCGAAGGTCTGCACCTCGCTGGCCGCCGTGCTCCACTGGGCCAGGGCCTGGACCACTTCGCTGCGCAGGCGCAATTCGGCGCCATTGCGCTGGTCACGGGCCTGGTCGGCGCGCCGGGCGGCGGCCAGCACATTGCCCTGGTTGCGGTCGAACAAGGGAATGGGCACGGACAGTCCGACCACATTGATGCGCTCGCGGTCGGTTTCGCTGTACTGGCTGCCGACGCTGACGGTCAGGTCGGGAATACGCTGGCTACGGGCCAGGCCCAGGGCCGCTTCGCGCTGGTCGATCTGCAGGCGGGCCAGACGCAGGTCGGCAGTCTGCTCCAGGCGATCGAGCAGCAGTGTGCGGCTGGGGATGTCGTTGTTCGCCTGCAGGCCGCCGTCAACGCGGCTGAACTGCACCCTGGCGGCGCCGGTGACGGCGGCCAGTTGCTGGTAGGCAATGGTCAGCGCCTGCTCGGCGCGGCCCTGCTCCAGGCGCACCTCGGACAGTTGCACCTGGGCGCGGGTGGCCTCGACCGGCGAGGCGCTGCCGGCCCTGACCCGGCCTTGCACCACTTGCAGCGCACGCTCGCTCAGGCGCAGCGATTGCTCGGCCAGTTGCAAGCCTTCCTGGGCCTGTGCAGCGGCCTGGAAAGCAGCGATGACCTCGGCCCGCAATACATTGCGCTGGCGCTCCAGTTCCAGTGCCGCCAGCTCGGCATCGCGGCCGGCAACGTCCAGGCGCGCCCCTCGTTTGCCGCCCAGCTCGAACAGCTGGCTGACGCCGACAGTGGTGGTCTGCGAGCCCTTGCGGGTGTCTTCCACTTCCCAGGTCAGTTCCGGGTTGGGCAGCACCCCGGCCTGGCGCCGCTCGCCTTCGGCAATGTCGATGCCCCAACGCGCCGCAGCCAGCTCGGGGTTGTTGTCGCGGGCGGTCTGCAGCGCCGATTCCAGCGTTAATACGGGCTCCTGCGCCAGGGCCAGCGACGGCAAGGCCAGCAACAGCATGGCCAGCAATAGTCGGCCAGGGCCTGTGCCTGGCCGGTCCAGGGTGCAAAACATGGCGGACTCCTGCGCCGTGATCGGAGCCCGCACTCTAGTAATCGGGGTTTATCGCCAGGATGACTCAAGTATTACAAATCTGTAATCCAGGCAAACCGCAGGCGCGGATGGCTTAGTATCCGCCGCTCAATGCACTCCAGCGCTTGACCTTACAGTTACTATAGGGTTGAGAATCAGCGCCTTTCACTGCCAACGGGTCATCCCATGCGTCTACTGATTGTCGAGGACGAACTGCGCACCGCCGAATACCTGCAACAGGGCCTGCGCGAAAACGGCTACATTGTCGATTGCGCCCACACCGGCGCCGACGGCCTGCACCTGGCTCGGCAGCAGCCCTATGACCTGGTCATTCTCGACGTCAACCTGCCCGAGCTCGATGGCTGGACCGTGCTGCAGCGCCTGCGCGCCGAGTCCAGCACGCGGATCATGATGCTCACCGCCCACGGCCGCCTGGCCGATCGGGTCAAGGGCCTGGACCTGGGCGCCGACGATTACCTGCTCAAGCCCTTCGAGTTCCCCGAACTGCTGGCGCGCATCCGCAGCCTGTTGCGGCGCAACGACCAGGCCCTGCAACCGAATACCCTCAAGGTCGCCGACCTGGAGCTGGACCCCAGCCGCCACCGCGCCTACCGCAGCGGCCAGCGCATCGACCTGACCGCCAAGGAGTTCGCCCTGCTGCACCTGCTGATGCGCCAGAGTGGTGAGGTGCTGTCGCGCACGCAGATCATTTCGCTGGTCTGGGACATGAACTTCGACTGCGACACCAACGTGGTGGAAGTGTCGATCCGCCGCCTGCGGGCGAAGATCGACGACCCCTTCGACAACAAACTGATCCACACCCTGCGCGGCGTCGGCTATGTACTGGAGGCTCGCGAATGAAACCTGCGCGCCTGTCCCTGCGCCTGGGCCTGAGCGTCAGCCTGATGGGCGCGGCGCTGGTGCTGCTGCTCGCCTGCCTGGCGGTATTTGCCCTCGACCATGAACTGGACAGCCGCGCGCGCAAGCACCTGGCCAACAAGATGGCACAGATCGAACACAGCCTGACCATTGACCTGAAAGCCGCTGACCTCGGCGCGCCGGTGCATCCGCTGCTGGATGTGGTCATGGGCCACGACAACCTGAGCCTGAGCGTCATTGCCCTGACCGGCCGCCACTCGGCCTTGCTGACCCTGGGCCCGGCTCTTGAAGCCAACGCCTTGCTGCAAATCGAAAGCGGCCCGCAGTTGAGCTTCAACCCGTGGCGCGACCAGGACGGCGAGCACCTGCTCACTGCCTCGCGGCTGATGCGCTTGCAGGATGGCACCCTGGTGCGGGTGCTGCTGACGGTCAACCGCGCCGATGACCATGCCCTGCTCCAGGCCTACCTGGGATCGACCCTCTGGGCCTTGCCGCTGCTGCTGGTGCTGATCGGCCTGGGCGCCTGGAAGCTGGTCCAGCGCGGGTTGCTGCCCTTGCGCCGCTTTCGCCGGGTGGCCGAACAGGTGTCGGCGCAAACCCTCAGCCACCGCCTGCCGGAAGCCGGCCTACCGCAAGAGCTGGGCGATCTGGCCGGTGGTATTAACATCATGCTCGACCGCCTGGACGACGGCGTGCAGCGGCTGTCGCAGTTTTCCGACGACCTTGCCCATGAACTGCGCACGCCCATCGGCAACCTGATGGGCAAGGCGCAGGTCACCCTGACCCGCGAGCGCTCCAACGACGAGTACCGTGAGGCGCTGGAAAACAGCATCGAAGAGCTGACCCGGCTGAACCGCATCATCAACGACATGCTGTTCCTCGCCCAGGTCAGCCAGCCGCAGGTGCAGGTGCCGCTCAAGCCGGTGGTGCTGGCCGACGAAGTGCAGCGGGTGTGCGAGCTGTTTGAATGCAACGCCGAGCAAAAAAGCATCGTTTTGCGTGTGCAGGGCTGGGGCACGGTCTTGGGGGATCGCTTGATGATCCAGCGGGCGCTGTCGAACTTGCTCAGCAATGCCATCCGCCATGGCTATGAAGGGCAGCCGATCAACATCGCGATTGAGCGCCGGGAAGGCTCGGTGTGGATATCAGTGGAAAATCGCGGTCCCGGTATTGCCGCGATGCATTTGCCGCACCTGTTCGAGCGCTTTTACCGCGTGGGCTCGGGGCGCTCGCGCCTGGAAGGCGGTACCGGGCTGGGGCTGGCAATCGTGCGCTCGATCATGCAGGTGCATGGCGGGCGGGTTGAGGTGCAGAGCGAGCTGCAGGGGGTGACGCGGTTTAGCCTGGTGTTTGCCGATCAGGTTGGCTGATCGGGCCGGCTCCTACAGGGATGCACATTTTGTGGGAGCCGGCCTCGCCGGCGATGGGCTGCAAAGCAGCCCCGGACAATCTCAGTGCCGGCTGGCTGCCAGAATCAGCGCCTTCATCTCCGCCACCGCCGACTTGAAGCCGACGAACAGCGCATGGGCCACCAGCGCATGGCCGATGTTCAGCTCGTTGATGCCCTTGATCGCCGCCACCGCTTCAACGTTGTGGTAATGCAGGCCGTGACCGGCATTGACGATCAGGCCCTGGCCGAGGCCAAAGGCTACGCCATCGGCCACGCGCTTGAGTTCTTCAGCCACTTCGCTCGGGGTTTGCGTATCGGCATAGCGGCCGGTGTGCAGCTCGATGGCCGGTGCACCGACGCGGCGCGAGGCTTCGATCTGGCGCTCGTCAGCATCGATGAACAAGGACACTTCCGCGCCCAGACGCGACAGGCGCTCAACCGCAGCCTTGATCCGTGCTTCCTGGCCGGCGACGTCCAGGCCACCTTCGGTGGTCAGTTCCTGACGGGTTTCCGGAACCAGGCAGATGTGCGCCGGGCGAATGCGCTCGGCAAAGGCCATCATTTCTTCGGTGACGCCCATTTCGAAGTTCATGCGCGTCTGCAGCACGTCCTTGAGCAGCAGCACGTCACGCTCCTGGATGTGCCGGCGGTCTTCGCGCAGGTGCACGGTAATGCCATCGGCACCGGCCTCTTCGGCGTCCAGCGCGGCTTTGACCGGGTCCGGGTAGCGGGTGCCACGCGCCTGGCGCAGGGTCGCCACGTGGTCGATGTTCACGCCGAGCAGCATGCGGTTGCTTTGAGTCACGAAGAGGCTCTCCTGAAGATTGAGCCCCACAGCATACGACGTTGTTCAGCGCTTGCGAAACAGTTCGCGACTGACCAGTGGCCGACCGCCCAGGTGCACGGCCAGGGCCTGGCGCATCAGGCGCTTGGCGGCGCCCAAGGCACCGGGGATTTCCCAGGCGGCTTCCGCCATGGCCAACAGCTCGGCACCGTTGAACAGCCCCGGCTGCAGCAGGTAGACGCGCTCAAGCCCGGCATCGACCTGCAAGCGGTACAGGCCATCGGTGGCCAGTGGATCGCCGTTGACGTCCTGATCAAGGGCAAAGGCGTACCCCAGCTCGTCCAGCAGACGCCACTCGAACGCCCTTAGCAGCGGCTCCAGCGGACGACCGGCGGCCAGGGCCTGCAAAGTTGCCGCGTAGTGCTCGAATACCACCGGATGCGGGTCTTCAGCCGGCAGCAGGCGGATCAGCAACTCGTTGAGGTACAACCCGCTGAACAGCGCATCGCCATGCAGCCAGGCGGCGACACCGACGCTATCCAGACGGCCGACGTTCTTCAGCTCACCGCGGCCGCGAAACTCGACTTCAAGCGGGACGAACGGCCGCACCTGACTGCCGCCTTTGCCACGGGCACGGCGCATGACCGCGCGCAGGCGCCCTTGCGGGGTGAGGAAATCCACCAGCGCACTGGTTTCACGGTAGGCCCGGCTGTGCAGCACGTAGGCCGGTTGGCCAACTGGCAGTTCCATAAGCGGCGCTTCAGAAAAGGTTCGACCCGGCAGCGGACGCTACCGGGCCTGGGGCAATCAGAGGTCGCCGTAGCCCAGCGAACGCAGGGCGCGTTCGTCGTCGGACCAGCCACCCTTGACCTTGACCCAGAGGTTGAGCATGACCTTGGCGTCGAACAGCACTTCCATGTCCTTGCGCGCTTCGGAGCCGATGCGTTTGATCCGCTCGCCCTTGTCGCCAATGATGATCTTCTTCTGGCCGTCACGTTCGACCAGGATCAGCGCATGGATGTGCAGGATCTTGCCCTGCTGCTTGAACTCTTCGATCTCGACGGTGATCTGGTACGGCAGCTCGGCGCCGAGCTGGCGCATGATCTTCTCGCGCACCAGTTCTGCGGCCAGGAAGCGGCTGCTGCGGTCGGTGATCTGGTCTTCCGGGAAGAAGTGATCATTTTCCGGCAGGTGCTTGGCGATCAGGCCTTCGAGGGCCTCGAGGTTGTGCCCCTGCTGGGCCGAGATCGGCACGATTTCAGCGTTCGGCAGTTGCTCCTGCAGCCACTGCAGGTGTGGGATCAGGTCGGCCTTCTCTTCAATCCGGTCGGTCTTGTTGATCGCCAGGATTACCGGGCCCTGCACGTACTGCACGCGCTCGAGCACCAGTTGGTCTTCGTCGGTCCACTTGGTGCGGTCAACCACGAAGATCACCACGTCGACGTCCTTGAGGGCGGCCGAGGCGGTCTTGTTCATGTAGCGGTTGAGCGCTTTCTCGTTGCTCTTGTGCATGCCCGGGGTATCGACGTAGATCGCCTGGACATCACCCTCGGTCTTGATCCCGAGCATGTTGTGGCGAGTGGTCTGTGGCTTGCGCGAGGTGATCGCGAGCTTTTGCCCGAGGATGTGGTTGAGCAGGGTCGACTTGCCGACGTTAGGGCGGCCGACAATGGCGACATAGCCGCAGCGGGTAGTGTTGGTATCAGTCATTGCCATTCTCCACGCCCAGGGCGATCAGTGCTGCGGCGGCCGCGACTTGCTCGGCGATACGCCGGCTGACGCCTTGCCCTCGGCTTTTTTCAGTCAAAAGGGTCACTTCGCATTCGACGAAAAACGTCCGGCAATGGGGTTCACCTTGAATATCCACCACTTCGTAACGCGGCAGTTCGCAGGCCCGCGACTGCAGGAATTCCTGCAGACGGGTTTTCGGGTCCTTGTTGGTATCGACCAGGGTCAGGCTTTCGAACTCGCCTGCCAGCCATGCCAGCACCCGCTCGCGGGCGGTCTGCATGTCCGAATCCAGGTAGATGGCGCCAATCAGCGCCTCCAGGGCATCGGCCAGGATCGACTCGCGGCGGAAACCACCGCTTTTCAGCTCGCCCGAACCCAGGCGCAGGTATTCGCCCAGGTCAAAGCCCCGGGCCAGTACCGCCAGGGTCTCGCCCTTGACCAGGCGTGCGCGCAAGCGCGACAACTGGCCTTCGCGGGCCTGGGGGAAGCGCTCGAACAGCGCTTCACCGGCGACGAAGTTGAGGATCGCATCGCCGAGGAACTCGAGGCGTTCGTTGTTGCGCCCGGCAAAACTGCGGTGCGTCAGGGCCAGGAGCATCAGCTCCTGGTTCTTGAAGGTGTAGCCGAGCTGACGCTCGAGGCGGCTCAAGGAAACGCTCACAGTGTACCCACGCGCAGTTCGTGGCCGAAATTCAGCCCGCACGCCTGGGCGTGAGGCTCACACTTTGCAACTCGGTACGCCGCCATCGGGGCTACCGTCGGATTTAACGCATTGTTCAAATCAACATCCTGAAAGACTGTTTGGCTCATGCTCGCTGGCCGGGGTGATCGGTTGAATCCAGGGTTCCCTGAACACAGCCTATGCCAGAAACGCATTCGGCGCTGTCCCAGGACAGCGCCGTTGTAGTGTTACTTGATCAAGCCGACTCGCGACAGGTTCGGGAAGTGGCTCAGTTTAGGCTCTGGCCAGCTCATCCAGACCGCGAAGGCTTTGCCGACGATGTTCTGGTCCGGAACCATGCCGTGCAGCTCCTTGGGAATGTTGGGGTCATCCCAGTAACGGCTGTCGTTGGAGTTGTCGCGGTTGTCGCCCATCATGAAGTAATGACCGGCCGGGACTGTCCATTGCTGGTCAGGCGGCATGCGGTAGCGGCTCATTTCCTTGCGGATCAGGTGCTCGGCTTCACCGAGTTTTTCCTTGTACAGCTCGGCGCTGCCCAGGGTACCCGGCTCAGTGCCGACCAGCTGTTCGGCAATCGCCTGACCGTTGACGAACAGCTTCTTGTCGCTGGTGTAGCGAATCTGATCGCCCGGCAGGCCCACTACACGCTTGATGTAGTTGACGTTCGGGTCGCTCGGGTAGCGGAACACCATGACATCGCCACGCTGCGGATCACCCACCTCGATGACCTTCTTGTCGAGCACCGGCAGGCGAATCCCGTAGGAGAACTTGTTCACCAGGATGAAGTCGCCCACTTCCAGGGTCGGCTTCATCGACCCCGAAGGGATCTGGAACGGCTCGACCAGGAAGGAGCGCAACACCAGGACAATGAACAGCACCGGGAAGAACGATTTACCGTACTCGACCAGCAACGGTTCCTTGTTCAGGCGCTCGACCACTGCCATTTCTGGCTGGCTGACGCTGCCCTGATAGTTGGCGATTGCCGAACGCCGGCGCGGAGCCAGGAACAGCAGATCGACCAGGGCCAACAGACCGCAGACGGCAACGGCGATGACAAGCAACAGCGGGAAATTTAGCGACATAGGACCTAACTATCCAACCTGAGCACGGCGAGGAAGGCTTCTTGTGGGATTTCCACGTTGCCGACCTGTTTCATGCGTTTCTTACCGGCCTTCTGCTTCTCCAACAGCTTGCGCTTACGGCTAACGTCACCACCGTAGCATTTGGCCAGTACGTTCTTTCTGAGCGCCTTGACAGTCGTACGCGCAACAATCTGCCCGCCAATGGCGGCCTGGATTGCCACATCGAACATCTGCCGAGGAATCAGTTCCTTCATCTTCTCGGTCAATGCGCGGCCCTTGTAGTGCGCATTGTCGCGGTGCACGATCAGCGCCAGGGCGTCGACCTTGTCGCCGTTGATCAGTACGTCAAGCTTGACCAGGTTAGCCGACTGGTAGCGGTCGAAATGGTAGTCCAGCGAAGCGTAGCCGCGGCTGGTGGACTTCAGGCGGTCGAAGAAGTCCAGTACCACTTCGTTCATCGGCAGATCGTAGCGTACTTGCACTTGCGAGCCGAGGAACTGCATGTCGCGCTGTACGCCACGCTTCTCGATGCACAGGGTAATGACGTTACCCAGGTGCTCCTGAGGCACGAGGATGGTGGCCGAAACGATCGGCTCACGGAAATCTTCGACCGAGGAGACATCCGGCAGCTTCGACGGGTTGTCGACGTAGATGGTTTCGCCGGTCTTGAGCTTGACCTCGAAGATTACGCTTGGCGCGGTGGTGATCAGGTCCAGGTCGTATTCGCGCTCCAGGCGCTCCTGGATGATCTCCATGTGCAGCATGCCGAGGAAGCCGCAACGGAAGCCGAAGCCCAGGGCGTCGGAGCTTTCCGGCAGGTACTGAAGCGACGAATCGTTCAGGGTCAATTTCTGCAATGCATCACGAAAATCTTCGAAATCATCGGAACTGACAGGGAACAGGCCGGCATAAACTTGCGGCTGGATACGTTTGAAACCTGGCAGCACCTCGACCTCGGGGGTCGTGCTCAGGGTCAGGGTGTCACCGACTGGCGCACCGTGAATGTCCTTGATGCTGGCAATGATGAAGCCTACTTCGCCGGCTTTGAGATCTGCGGTCTGGGTGTGCTTGGGGGTGAACACACCGACGCTGTCGACCAGGTGGATCTTGCCGGTGGACTTGACCAGGATCTTGTCGCCCTTCTTCACCCGGCCGTGACGGACACGCACCAGGGAAACGACGCCCAGGTAGTTGTCGAACCAGGAGTCGATGATCAGCGCCTGCAGCGGCGCCTCAATGTCACCGGTAGGGGCCGGAATGGTGTGGACCAGGCGCTCGAGCACCTCGTCCACGCCCATGCCGCTCTTGGCGCTGCAGGCCACGGCGTCGGTGGCGTCGATACCGATGATCTTCTCGATCTCGTCCTTGACCTTGTCCGGGTCGGCCTGGGGCAGGTCCATCTTGTTCAGCACCGGCATGACCTCGAGGCCCTGCTCGATGGCGGTGTAGCAGTTGGCGACCGACTGGGCTTCTACACCCTGGCCGGCATCGACCACCAGCAAGGCACCTTCACAGGCCGCCAGCGAGCGGCTGACTTCGTAGGTGAAGTCAACGTGGCCGGGGGTGTCGATGAAGTTCAGCTGGTAGGTTTTGCCGTCCTGCGCCTTGTAATGCAGGGTGACGCTGTGGGCTTTGATGGTGATACCGCGTTCACGCTCCAGGTCCATGGAATCGAGTACCTGGGCTTCCATTTCACGCGCAGTCAGGCCACCGCACATCTGAATGAAGCGGTCGGCCAGGGTCGACTTGCCATGGTCAATGTGGGCGATGATGGAGAAATTGCGGATATGACTCAAATCACTCACGGGTCAACACTCAAAAAGGCTGCGGGCCGGACGCCCACCGAAAAATAGCCGGGAATTGTACCTGAAGCTTGACGTTGGCGTCACGTGAACTGTGGGCACCGCGATTGTGGGAAATGTTTACTTGCCCTGGGAAACCTCTGGCAGCGCCCAGAAAAAAGGGCAGCCGAGGCCGCCCTTTTTTGCTCAACCCGACTTATTCAGCCAGTTTGAAGGTAATGAAGCTGGCGCGGCCCTGACGCAGGACGCGCATGGACACCGAACGGTTCTTCGGCAGCTCCTTGGCGATTTCGGTGAACTGCTTGGCCGAGAGGATCGCCTGGTTGTTCAGGTGACTGATGACGTCGCCTGGACGCAGGCCGATCAGCGCAGCCGGGCCGTCCTGGACTTCCTTGATCACCACGCCGCCCTTGAGCTCGAGGGTTTTCTTCTGCTCGGCGGTCAGGTCGGACACCGAGACACCCAGGCGGTTGCTGCTGCGCTCGACGCCGCCGTTGGCGTTGGTGGTGATGTCGGCATCTTCATCCGGCAGGGCGCCGATGGTGATGTCCAGCGACTGGCGCTTGCCGTTGCGAATGATGTCCAGCTTGGCCTTGGCGCCATCCTTGAGGCCACCGACCAGGTGCGGCAGGTCGGCGGACATGACGATCGGCTGACCGTTCATGCTCAGGATCACGTCACCCACCTGCAGGCCACCCTTGGCGGCCGGGCCGTCCTCCAGGACCTGGGCGACCAGGGCACCGGCCGGCTTGTCGAGACCGAAGGATTCCGCCAGGTCCTTGTTGACCTCCTGAATCACCACGCCCAGCCAGCCGCGGCTGACCTTGCCGTCTTTCTTCAGCTGGTTGGACACATCCAGCGCCACATCGATCGGAATAGCGAACGACAGGCCCATGAAGCCACCGGAACGGGTAAAGATCTGCGAGTTGATGCCCACCACTTCGCCGTTCATGTTGAACAGCGGGCCACCGGAGTTACCCGGGTTGATGGCGACGTCGGTCTGGATGAACGGCACATAGGTGTCGTTGGGCAGGGTACGACCTTTGGCACTGACGATGCCCTTGGTTACCGAATGGTCGAAGCCGAACGGCGAACCGATGGCCAGCACCCACTCACCGACCTTGAGCTTCTCGGAATCACCCAGCTTGACGGTCGGCAGGTCCTTGCCTTCGACCTTGAGCAGTGCCACGTCGGTGCGCGGGTCGGTGCCGACCAGCTTGGCCTGCAGCTCGCTGCGGTCCGACAGGCGGACGATGATCTCGTCGGCGTCGGCGACCACGTGGTTGTTGGTCAGCACATAGCCGTCGCTGGAGATGATGAAGCCCGAACCCAGCGATTGCGCTTCACGCTGGCGGTCACCGCGCGGCGAGCGCGGGGTCTGCGGCATGTTGCGTTCAAAGAATTCGCGGAACATCGGCGGCAGGCCTTCAAGATCAGGCACCTGACCGGTAGCGTACTTGCGATCCGGCAGTTTCTGCTTGGTACTGATATTCACCACCGCAGGCGAAGCCTGCTCGACCAGGGTAGTGAAGTCCGGCAGGGCTTCGGCCTGGGCGGTGAGCGCCTGACCGAGCATGAACACGGCAGCGACCATCGATAGGTAGGTTTTCAAGCGTGGTATTGACATACGGCTCCCGTCACAACGAGCGTGGTTAGCAGTAGGGACCTGCAGAAGCAGGAAAGGCCAGCCCCCGAAAGGACTGACCTATAGAAAAATTCTGGAGTTTTTGCAAACTGCAAAGCTTGCCAATCATGTCAGCCAAGCAATCCTCGACCTGTCAGCCTCATTGCCTGCGCCTCATTTTTTAGCCTGGGCACCCTGGGCGCGCATCGACAGCGCAATGCGTTCGGCGGTACCGATGGGGATCTCGCCGACCACCGTCACCATCATTTCGCCCTGGGGCGTGGTCAGGCGCCGCGAGACGGCGACAGTCGGGCCCAGCTGCGTGCGGATATCGGCGGCGGTGCCTTTGTCGAGGGCTTCGACAAACACCGAAAAGCGTGCCAGGCCGTCGTCGTACATCAGGCTGCTGACGGCATTCTTGCTTTGCGGATCCTTGCGCACGGAACTTGTGATCAGCTCGAAACCAGGCGGCAACCAGTCCGAACGCCAGCCCGTGACAGGTTGTGTAGCCTGCGCGGTCAGCTGGGCGACCGGCTTGCAAATGCCACTGGCCTTGAGCTCTTCATCACTTGGCGCGTCGGCGGTATCCAGGCGAGTGAACTGGAAGCGCTCGAGCAAACGCCCGCCGTCGTCGAGCATCAACGACTTGAGCGGCAGCCCGGTGTCTTTATCCAGGTGCAGCTCGAAGGCATAACGGTGTTGATCACGCGGGGTAAGGGTGACGATCACCGCTTCACGGTCCGCCACCCTGGATTTGCCGGCGACCCCGAGGTCGTACCAGCTCATCAGTTTCAGAGGATCAAGCACTCGCGCCGCAGATTCCGGAGTGTTGGCCACTCCCGGTACCAGAGCCCCGCTTACGCACTGGGTTTGCCCGTCGACACGCACGACTTCCTGGGCCGAGCCATCGAGCTGCAACAGCCGCTCGCTGACTTTGCCGTTCTGGACACGATGCCAGATGTCGTGGGTGGAGAAGCTACCGTTACGCTCGTAAACGAAAGTACCCTGATAACTCTGCTGTTGCTCGGCCTGGGCCAGACGCTTGAGCCAGTCACCTGCCTGCGCAGAGGAGTTGGCGGCAAGGGCCGGCAGCGTCAACCAGCCACCCAGCAGCAGCGGTATGAGAGGTAGCGCGCGCATGATCCTCCTTACTTAGCGATTTTCCAGGCTGGCTGCACGTGCATACGGCAGAGCGCTCTCAGTACCCTTCAGGGCTGCTTCCTGAGCATGCTGACGCAGGTAGCCAGGCAGACGCTGGTCGTGCCAGCCGGTTTGCCCTTGCAGCACGCCATTGGCCATCGGGCCTGGCTGTTCTGCACTTTCACTATAGCCTGCCAATACGGCCGGGCCCTGTGCTTGTGGCAAGCTCAAGCCTTGCTGGGCCGGTTGCTGGGCAGCCAGCTGGGCACCGCTGATTTCATCCTGGTTGTACAGACGTACACCGGCCAGTACCGCGACAGTCACCGAAGCGGCAACGGCCAGGCGGCCCAGGCTGCGCCATGGTCCACGGGAGACTTTGGCGGGAGCGGCTTCGTCGGCCAGGGCTGCGGATACGGCCGAAGCGATATCCAGCTGTGGCAGTACCAGTTCCTTGTGCATGGCTGCACGGGCTACCTGGTAACGCGACCAGGTGGCACGGGTTTCGGGATCATCGACGGCATTCAATACCCGACGTAATTCCAGTTCGTCCGCTTCGTTATCCATCACCGCGGACAGCGATTCCTGCAAAGCTTCACGACTCATGGCGGTTCCTCTCTTGGCTGTCGCCGCTGTCTCAGGTTTCCTGCAACAACGGCTGCAGGGCTTTGTCTATGGCCTCCCGAGCGCGGAAGATTCGAGAGCGCACGGTACCCACCGGACACTGCATGACGCTCGCAATGTCCTCGTAACTCAGACCATCGAATTCACGTAAAGTTAACGCTGTACGTAAATCTTCTGGCAGTTGCTGGATGGTCCGATGGACGGTGCCTTCGATCTCATCTCGCAACAACGCGCGCTCGGGGGACTCCAGATCCTTGAGGCCATGATCGCCGTCGTAAAATTCCGCATCCTCGGAACTCACATCGCTGTCTGGTGGCCGCCTACCGCGAGACACCAGATAGTTTTTTGCCGTGTTGATGGCAATGCGGTACAGCCAGGTATAAAAAGCGCTGTCACCGCGAAAATTACCAAGCGCCCGGTAAGCCTTGATGAAAGCTTCCTGCGCCACATCCTGGGCTTCATGGGTGTCGTGTACAAAACGCACGATCAACCCGAGAATCTTGTGCTGATACTTCAGCACCAACAGATCGAAAGCTCGCCTGTCGCCACGCTGCACGCGCTCGACAAGCTGCTGATCCTCTTCCTGGGTTAGCATGAACACTCCTCAGTGAACTCGAAGGAGCGTTGCACCAGCCATCGTTCAGGCTTGCAACCATAGACTCGGGCTTTTCGCAAAAGTTCTCCCCTCCAAGCAAGTTTCCTGCGGCCCTTGGTCGGCTCGCACGAAAAACGCAGCGCGGTCACGGCCGGCTGCGTCGATAATCGGGTCTCGAATACGCAAACAGTGCCTTCAAGGGGCACCTGCCATGCGTCGCCGCGGCATTGTGGCGTGCGGGCATCCTTCTATGGATATCCGTACATCACGGAAAGTTCCCACAAAAGGCTGCCTGGACTGCGCAAGCGCCATTGGAAATCAGGGCCTTGGGGCTGCTATAAAGGCAGCCGGTCCAGATTCACGATAGTTTCACAATGCCATAAGCGCCTGACTATTGTGCCGATCCCCCCCTTCAGATACTAGTGTCCTGACATGAGCCAACAATTCCAACATGATGTTCTCGTGATCGGCAGCGGCGCCGCCGGCCTCAGCCTGGCCCTGACCCTCCCCACGCACCTGCGCATCGCCGTGCTCAGCAAGGGCGACCTCGCCAATGGCTCGACCTTCTGGGCCCAGGGCGGCGTGGCCGCGGTGCTGGACGACACCGACACAGTGCAGTCCCACGTCGAAGACACCCTCAATGCCGGCGGCGGCCTGTGTCACGAAGACGCCGTACGCTTCACCGTTGAGCATAGCCGCGAAGCGATCCAGTGGCTGATCGACCAGGGCGTGCCCTTTACCCGCGACGAACACGCCGGTGATGAAGAAAGCGGCTTTGAGTTCCACCTGACCCGCGAAGGCGGCCACAGCCACCGGCGCATCATCCACGCCGCTGATGCCACCGGCGCGGCAATCTTCACCACCTTGCTGGCGCAAGCGCGACTGCGACCGAACATTGAACTGCTGGAGCAACGCGTGGCGGTCGACCTGATCACCGAGCGGCGCCTGGGCCAGGACGGTGATCGCTGCCTCGGGGCTTACGTCCTGGACCGCAATACCGGCGAAGTCGACACCTTCGGCGCGCGCTTTACCGTGCTGGCGACCGGCGGTGCGGCCAAGGTCTACCTGTACACCAGCAACCCCGACGGCGCCTGCGGCGATGGCATCGCCATGGCCTGGCGCGCCGGTTGCCGGGTGGCCAACCTTGAGTTCAACCAGTTCCACCCGACCTGCCTGTACCACCCGCAGGCCAAGAGTTTTCTGATCACCGAAGCCCTGCGCGGCGAAGGCGGCCTGCTCAAGCTGCCCAATGGCGAGCGCTTCATGCCGCGCTTTGACCCGCGCGAAGAACTGGCCCCGCGCGATATCGTCGCCCGCGCCATCGACCATGAAATGAAGCGCCTGGGGGTGGACTGCGTCTACCTGGACATCAGCCACAAGCCGGCCGAGTTCGTCAAAAGCCACTTCCCCACCGTTTATGAACGCTGCCTGACTTTCGGCATCGACATTACCCGCCAGCCGATCCCGGTAGTACCGGCCGCCCATTACACCTGCGGCGGAGTGATGGTCGACGAGCAAGGCCTGACCGACGTGCCGAGCCTGTACGCCATCGGCGAAACCAGCTTTACCGGCCTGCATGGCGCCAATCGCATGGCCAGCAATTCGCTGCTCGAATGTTTCGTATACGGGCGTTCGGCTGCCAACGACATCGTCGCCCGCCTGGACCAGACTGCAATGCCCCAGGCGCTGCCGTGCTGGGATGCCAGCCAGGTGACCGATTCGGACGAGGACGTGATCATCGCCCACAACTGGGATGAACTGCGGCGCTTCATGTGGGACTACGTGGGTATCGTGCGCACCAACAAGCGCCTGCAGCGCGCCGAACACCGGGTACGCCTGCTGCTCGATGAAATCGACGAGTTCTACAGCAACTACAAGGTCAGCCGCGACCTGATCGAATTGCGCAACCTGGCCCAGGTTGCCGAACTGATGATCCGCTCGGCCATGCAGCGCAAGGAAAGCCGCGGCCTGCATTACACCCTGGATTACCCGGGCATGCTCGGTGAAGCCCGCGACACTATCCTGCAGCCGCCCACCTACGCCGACTGAACTTCAGGCGCAAACGCAGGCGCCGGTGCTGCACCGGTTCCAGCGCGTCGAAGGCGATGCACTGCCCCTCGCTGAAACGCCGCCCGGCCCGGCGAAAGCGCAGCACCACACAGCCGGGCAAAGCCAGGCTGTCGGGCTTGAGCTGCACCGCCTGCCAGCCCTGGGCGCGGCTGAACAACTGCCAGCCGTGGGCATCGCGGCGCAGGGCGGTAATGGCGTTGGGGTGGGTCAGCAGGATGCGCCGGGGAATGACCCAGGCGCCGTGCAGCAGGCACAAGGCAATGGCCGTCAGGCGCAACCACAGGGGCACCTGCAGCAGGCTCAGGGCCAGCAAGGCCAGCAGCAGGCTGGCCAGGTACGCCGCCAGCAGGGCCCTTGAGCCCTGCCAGCGGCATTCGAAGCGCTCACTTGGGCTGGACACGGTCCAGGATGATGCGAACCATGCGTTGCAGCTCCGGGTCTTCGGACTCGCTGCGCTCCATGAACCAGCCGAACATGTCCTGGTCTTCGCAGCCGAGCAAGCGCCAGTACAGTTCCCGGTCTTCCGGGCTCAGGGTTGGAAAAACGTCCTGGCTGAAAGGAACCAGCAACACGTCCAGCTCGAGCATGCCACGGCGGCTGTGCCAAAAGAGCTTGTTGAGTTCAATTTGTTCGACCATGAAGCCCTCCAAAAATAGGCCGCCAGTATACAGAGCCAGCGCCCGGGGGACACGCGACGTTGGTCCGCAGATGTGAGCAAATAATGACAGAGGACTGCACTCAACTACCTATTTTGCCGACAGCGCTCTATCATGGCCCCCAGACCTATCACCTTGCGATAAACCATGGCCGATTCCGCTTTTTTCTGCACCCTTTCCCACGAAGGCGTTCTCGCCGTCCGCGGCTCGGACGCCGGCAAGTTCCTGCAAGGCCAGTTGACCTGCAACATCAGTTACCTCAACGACCATACCGCCAGCCTCGGCGCCCGCTGCATGGTCAAGGGCCGCATGCAGTCGAGCTTTCGCATCCTCCCCGAGGGCGATGGCTACCTGCTGGCGATGACCCGCGAACTGCTCGAACCGCAACTGGCGGACCTTAAGAAGTACGCGGTGTTCTCCAAGGCCAAGCTGACCGACGACAGCGCCGCCTGGGTGCGGTTCGGCCTGCACGACGGTGAAGCCGCGCTGCAGGCCCTGGGTCTGGAAGTACCGGCGCAAACCGACGCCGTCACCCGTCACAACGGCCTGATCGCCATAGCCGTTTCGGTCGGGCGTGTGGAGTTGTGGGTACCTGCCGAGCAGGCCCCGGCGGTGCAAGCGCAACTGGCGACACAGCTGGCCGAGGCCGACCTCAACGACTGGCTGCTTGGGCAGATCCGCGCCGGTATCGGCCAGGTCATGTTGCAGACCCGCGAGCTGTTCATCCCGCAGATGATCAACTTGCAGGCCGTGGGTGGCGTGAGCTTCAAGAAGGGCTGCTACACCGGCCAGGAAATCGTCGCGCGCATGCAGTACCTGGGCAAGCTCAAGCGCCGCCAGTACCGCGTGGCCCTGGCCGACGGCAGCCTGCCGGAACCCGGCACTGAAATATTCTCGCCGACCCACAGCTCCTCCGTTGGTGAAGTGGTGCTGGCCGCCCGCAGCGAACAGGGCAGCGAACTGCTGGCCGTACTGACCGCTGATGCGGTTGCAGACAACAACCTGCACCTGGGCAGCGCCGAAGGCCCGCGCCTGGAACTGCTGACGCTTCCTTACGAACTGGACCGCGACCGCGAAATCCAGCGCTGAGCCTGTTCCCGCCCGTGACGGGCGGGGCACTCGTCAATTGCGGTAGAGAACCACCATGAACAAGATGGCCGAGATGATCCAGGCCCACCTGCTGAGCGCCATCGACAACGATGACCTGGTGCTGCCAACCCTGCCGGAAGTGGCCTTGAGCATTCGCGAAGCCGCCGAAGACAGCGAGATCAGCGTCAGCACCCTGAGCAAGGTGATCGGCCGCGATGCGGCGTTGTCGGCACGCCTGATCAAGGTGGTCAACAGCCCCTTGCTACGCGCCGCCACCGAGGTCACCGACCTGCACACAGCCATCACCCGCCTGGGCATCAACTACAGCTGCAACCTGGCGATTGGCCTGGTGATCGAGCAGATCTTCCATGCCCGCTCCGATGTCGTAGAACAGAAGATGCGTGAGATCTGGGCGAAAAGTCTGGAAGTGGCGGGCATCAGCTATGAGCTGTGCCTGCGCTTCACCCAGCTCAAGCCGGACCAGGCGGCGCTCGCCGGGCTGGTTCATCAGATTGGCGCGCTGCCGATCCTGCTGTATGCCGAAGAGCACAATGAGCTGCTTTCCGACCCGGTCAGCCTGAACTACGTGATCGAACAGATTCACCCGGCACTGGGTGACAAGATCCTCAGCGTCTGGGAGTTTCCTGAGCAACTGGTGCACCTGCCCGGGCTGATCCAGGACCTGGACCGCGGCACCGACAAGGTCGACTACGTCGACATCGTGCAGATCGCCCAGGTGCTCAGCAGCAACAGCAAGGAACGGCCGCTGGCCGCCCTGCCCGCCTACCGGCACCTCGGCCTGCCCACCGGTACCGAACTGCAGGCCAGCGACCTGCTCAATGCCAAGGCGATGTTCCACTAGTCAGCGCTGAAGCTGACCCGCACCTTCAAGCCGCCGCGCTCACCATCGTGCAGGCTGATCTGCGCCAGGTGCGCGCGGCAGATCTCGCCGACAATCGCCAGGCCCAGGCCGGTGCCCTGGGCGCCGCGCCGGTAGAAGCGCTCGAAGACCTTTTCGCGCTCGTGTTCAGGAATCCCGGGGCCGTCGTCTTCGACTTCGAGAATGCCCGGTTCAACCACACGCAAAATCACATCGCCGCCCTTGGGCGTATACGCCATCGCGTTATCGACCAGGTTGCTCAGCAGTTCATTGAGCAGCGTCGGCTCGCCGCGTACCCACACCGGCCCCTCGGTCTCCAGCGCCAGGGCCACGCCGCGCGCATGGGCCAGCGGCGCCATGGCCATGCCCAGTTCACGGGCCAATTGGCTCAGGTCGAGCAATTGCGCGCCGCCTTCGGCAATCGCCCGGGCGCCGTTTTCGACCCGCGCCAGTGACAGCAACTGATTGGCCAGATGAGTCAGGCGATCGGTACCTTGTGCGGCGGACTCCAGGGTTTCGCGCCAGACCTGCGGATCGTTCGAGCGCAAGCCCAGCTCGACCCGCGCCTTGAGCGCCGCAAGCGGCGTGCGCAGTTCATGGGCGGCCTCGGCAATGAATTGCGCCTGGCGTTCGAACTGGCCGCGCAAGCGTTCGGTAAAGTGGTTGAGGGCGCGTACCAGCGGACTCAGCTCGCGCTGCACCTGGACCACCGGCAAGGCCCGCAGGTCATCGGGCTGGCGCTCTTCCACGGCGCTGCGCAAGCGCTCCAGCGGGCGCAAGGCAGCGCTGACGGCAAACCACACCAGCATCAGCGCACCGAGGGCGAGCATGCCCAGGCGCAGCAGGGTATCGGCCATCAGGCTACGGGCCATGCGCACCCGCGCCTCTTCGGTTTCGGCCACGCGGATTTCGGCCATGCCGTTCATGTTCGGCTCGCTGACCGCCTTGAGCAGGCTGACCACGCGCACATCCTGGCCCAGGTAGCGAGCGTTGTAGAAGCGCGCCAGGGCCGGATAGTCGTCGGTGCGCGGGGTATTGGGCGGTGGCGCCGGGAGGTTTTCGTAGCCGGAGATCAAGCGCTGGTGAATGTCGTTGACCTGGTAGTAGATACGCCCGGCGCTGTCGTAAGCGAAGGTGTCCAGCGCCACATAGGGCACGTCGGCGCTGAGGGTGCCGTCGCGCTGCGACAGGCCGGCGGCAATGGTCCGCGCCGAGGCCAGCAAGGTACGGTCGTAGGCCGTGTCGGCGGCTTCGCGGCCGTTCCAGTAGGCGCTCAGGCCGCTGGCCAGCATCAGCACCACCAGCAGGATCGCCAGGTTCCACAGCAGCCGCCCGCGCAGGCTGTGGCTTTCACGCATCTTTGTGCTCGAGCAGGTAGCCGAGCCCCCTGAAGGTGACGATGGCCACGGCTTGGCCATCGAGCTTCTTGCGCAAGCGGTGCACGTAGATCTCGATGGCATCGGCACTGGCTTCTTCATCCAGGCCGAACACTTGGGCGGCCAGTTGCTCCTTGCTCATCACCCGCCCGGGCCGCGCAATCAGTGCTTCGAGCACAGCCTGCTCGCGGGAGGTCAGGGTCAGCAGTTCTTCGCCGAGGCTGAAGCGCCGGGTATCGAGGTCATAGACCAGCGGCCCGCAGCGCTGCTGACGCTCACCTCCGAGCACGCTACGGCGCAGCAGGGCCTTGACCCGCGCCTCAAGCTCGGTCAGCTCGAACGGCTTGGCCAGGTAATCGTCGGCGCCCAGGTTGAGGCCATGAACCCGGTCCTTGACGTCGCTGCGCGCGGTCAGCATCAGTACCGGCACGGTCTTGCCGCGGGCCCGCAAGCGCGCCAGTACCTCGAAGCCGTCCATGCGCGGCAGGCCGACATCGAGCACCGCCACGGCGTATTCCTCGCTGGCCAGGGCCAGGTCGGCAGCCACGCCATCATGCAGTACATCCACGGTCAGGCCGGTGCTTTTCAGGGCCTGGGCCACGCTTTCGGCCAGTTGCAGATGGTCTTCGACGAGCAGCACACGCATCGATTTCTCCCCTTTGCGTCGCGTTCAATGGCGCGGAGTGTACAGCCGACAGCCCGCCTGTGAAGCCTTCGCAGCAATCAAAAGCTGCTGAAAGGTTAGCGAAAGGTTCACGCCCTAGCATCCTCTCACGGCTCACTCTGCTTGCCGTAAAACCGGACCCAAGGTCCGAACTAATAAGAACAATAACGGAGTCACTCCACGATGCTGTCCATGCAGCCGCAGGCGTACGCGCCTACCCGACGTCTACCTTCCCGCCAGACCGCAGTTGCCAGCGCCCTCGCCCTTGCCGGCGTTGCCCCGTTGAGCCAGGCCGCCTTCTTTGATGACAGCAAGGCGAGCTTTGAAACCCGCAACATGTATTTCAACCGCGACTTTCGCGATGGCACCAGCGCCCAGCAATCCAAGCGTGACGAATGGGCCCAAGGCTTCATGCTCAATTTCGAGTCAGGCTATACCGACGGTACTGTAGGCTTCGGCCTGGATGCCCTGGGGATGCTCGGTATCAAGCTCGACTCCAGCCCCGACCGCACCGGCACCGGCCTGCTGCCAACCCACGACGATGGCCGCGCCGCCGACGAGTATTCCAAGCTCGGCCTGACCGGCAAGGTGAAAATCTCCGAAACCGAACTCAAGATCGGCACGCTGATCCCGGAGCTGCCAACCCTGCAGCCCAACGACGGGCGCATCCTGCCGCAGACCTTCGAGGGCGGCCTGCTGACCTCGGGCGAGATCAAGAACCTGACCTTTACCGGCGGGCGCCTGGAAAAAGCCCGCGACCGCGACAGCACCGACAACGAGGACATCGCCCTCAACAACAAGAACAGCCGCTTTCTCGGCACCGTCGCCGGCAACCATTTCGACATGGCCGGCCTGGACTACAAATTCACCGACAAGATCACCGGCAGCTACCACTGGGCCCAGCTCGATGATGTCTACCGCCAGCACTTCGTCGGCTTGATTGCCTCCCAGCCGTGGGGCCCGGGCACCTTCGGCGCCGACCTGCGCATGGCCTTCAGTGACGACCAGGGCCAGGCCCGCGGCGGCAACATCGACAACACCGCGCTCAACGGTATGCTCAGCTACGGCCTCAACGGCCACAAGCTCAGCGCCGGCTACCAGCATCTGTCCGGCGACACCGCGTTCCCCTATGTCGATGGCGCCGACCCGTACCTGGTCAACTTCGTGCAGATCAACGACTTCGCCGGTGCCGACGAGCGCTCCTGGCAAGCGCGCTACGACTATGACTTCAGCAAGCTCGGCATCCCCGGCCTGACCTTCATGACCCGCTACATCAGCGGCGATAATGTCAGCCTGGCCAACGGTGGCGAGGGCAAGGAGTGGGAACGCAACACCGAGTTCAAGTACGTGGTGCAAAGTGGCGCCCTGAAAAACGTCGCCGTGCGCCTGCGCAACGCCACCTTCCGTTCCAACTTCGCCCGCGATGCCGACGAAGTGCGACTGCTGGTGAGTTACAGCCTTGCGCTGTGGTAATCCCTGATAACAATAACGTTCACGGAGAGACACGATGACTTTTTCACTGCGCCGCATTGCCCTCGCCACCGGTTGCCTGCTGCTGGCCGGCAACGTTCTGGCGGGCGAACCGAAACGCCCTGAATGCATCGCCCCGGCTTCGCCCGGCGGCGGTTTCGACCTGACCTGCAAACTGGTGCAAAGCGCCCTGGTCAACGAAAAGATCCTCAGCAAGCCGATGCGCGTCACCTACATGCCCGGCGGTGTCGGCGCGGTGGCCTATAACGCGGTGGTCGCCCAGCGTCCGGCCGATGCCGGCACCCTGGTGGCCTGGTCCAGTGGTTCGCTGTTGAACCTGGCCCAGGGCAAGTTCGGCCGTTTCGACGAGAACGCCGTGCGCTGGCTGGCGGCGGTGGGCACCAGCTACGGTGCCATCGCGGTGAAAAACGATTCGCCCTACAAAACCCTCGACGACCTGGTCGCGGCGCTGAAAAAAGACCCGAGCAAGGTGGTGATCGGCTCCGGCGGCACCGTCGGCAGCCAGGACTGGATGCAGACCGCGCTGATCGCCAAGGCCGCCGGGATCAACCCGCGCGACCTGCGCTATGTAGCCCTGGAAGGCGGCGGCGAAATCGCTACGGCGCTGCTCGGTGGGCACATTCAGGTCGGCAGTACCGACATCTCCGACTCCATGCCGCACATCCAGAGCGGTGACATGCGCCTGCTTGCGGTGTTTGCCGAAACCCGCCTGGACGAGCCGGAAATGAAGGACATCCCCACCGCCAAGGAACAAGGCTACGACATCGTCTGGCCGGTGGTGCGCGGTTTCTACCTCGGGCCAAAAGTGACCGATGAAGAGTACGACTGGTGGAAAGCCTCGTTCGACAAGCTGCTGGCCTCCGAAGAGTTCGCCAAGCTGCGCGACCAGCGCGAGCTGTTCCCCTTCGCCATGACCGGTGCCGAGCTGGACACCTACGTGAAGAAGCAGGTGGCTGACTACAAAGCCCTGGCCAAGGAATTTGGCTTGATTCAGTAAGCCTCCAACCTTTCGGACTGCATCGCGGGGCAAGCCCGCTCCCACTTGCCCCGCGAATAGAGGATTCCCCAATGATCCTGCAACGCCTCTTCGCCCTGTTTTTGCTGGCGCTGTGCGCCGCGCTGGCCGTCATGGCCTGGCCCTACCAGGCAGCCTTTTCCTACGAACCGGTCGGCCCTCGCGCCTACCCCTTGCTGATGCTCGGCCTGATGGCTGCAGGCTTGCTGTACCTGGCTTTTCGCCCCACGCCGATCGTGCACAAGGACGACGAACCTGAACTGGACCGCGAAACCCTGATCAAGATCGGCCTGTGCGTCGCCTTGCTGCTGGTCTTCGCCGCTACCTTCGAGCCGCTGGGTTTCATTGTCAGCAGCATTCTTATCGGCGTACCGATGGCGCGCCTGTATGGCGGGCGCTGGCTGCCCAGCGTGGTGATCATCGGCCTGATGAGCATCGCCCTGTACTGGCTGTTCGACCGCGTGATGGATGTGCCCCTGCCCCTCGGCCTGCTCGACGTTCTGGAGAACTGACATGGATACGCTTGGTTATCTCGGCCAGGGCTTCGGCGTCGCCCTGAGCCCCTACAATCTGGTCACCGCCCTCGCCGGCACCCTGATCGGCACCGTGGTCGGCCTGCTACCGGGCCTGGGCCCGATCAACGGCGTGGCGCTGCTGATTCCGATTGCCTTCGCCCTGGGCCTGCCGCCGGAGTCGGCGCTGATCCTGCTGGCAGCGGTGTACCTGGGCTGCGAATATGGCGGGCGGATCAGCTCGATCCTGCTCAACATCCCCGGTGAAGCCTCGACGGTGATGACCACCCTCGACGGCTATCCCATGGCCCGCCAGGGCCTGGCCGGGGTGGCGCTGTCGCTGTCGGCCTGGAGTTCGTTCATCGGCGCCTTTATCGCCACCTGCGGCATGGTGCTGTTCGCGCCGCTATTGGCGAAATGGGCGATCGCCTTCGGCCCGGCGGAGTACTTCGTACTGATGGTGTTTGCCATTGTCTGTCTCGGCGGCATGGCCGGCGATCGGCCATTGAAAACCTTCATCGCCGCGCTGATCGGGCTGTTTCTTTCCAGTGTCGGCATCGACGCCAACAGCGGCGTGTACCGCTTCACCGGTGACAGCGTGCACCTGGCCGACGGCATTCAGTTTGTGGTGCTGGTGCTGGGCCTGTTCTCCATCAGCGAGATCCTCCTGCTGCTGGAAAAAACCCACCATGGCCACGAAGCGGTGAAAGCCACCGGGCGCATGCTGTTCAACGTCAAGGAGGCGGCCTCGGTGTTCGTGGTCAACATTCGCTGCGGCCTGCTCGGTTTCATCATGGGCGTGCTGCCGGGTGCCGGCGCAACCCTGGCCAGCGCTGTGGCCTACATGACCGAAAAACGTATCGCCGGTGCCAGCGGTACCTTTGGCAAGGGCGACAAGCGCGGCCTGGCCGCACCGGAAACCGCCATCGGCGCCTCCTGCTGCGGCGCTCTGGTGCCGATGCTGACCCTCGGCGTACCCGGCTCGGGCACTACCGCGGTGATGATCGGCGCCCTGACCCTGTACAACATCACCCCGGGGCCGATGCTGTTCGCCCAGCAACCGGACATCGTCTGGGGCCTGATCGCGTCGTTGTTCATCGCCAACATCATGCTGGTGATCCTCAACATCCCGATGATCCGCATCTTCACCCGCATCCTCGCCGTGCCGAACTGGGCACTGGTGCCGGTGATCGCGATCATTACCGCGATCGGTGTATACGCGGTGCATGCCACCACCTTCGACCTGTTCCTGATGATCGGCATCGGCATCTTCGGCTACATCCTGCGCAAGCTGGACTTCCCGCTGTCGCCAATCTTGCTGGGGTTCATCCTCGGCGGGTTGATGGAGCAGAACCTGCGCCGCGCGCTGTCGATCTCCAATGGCGCGCTGGATATCCTCTGGTCGAGCCCGATCAGCATCAGTGTCTGGGCCCTGACCATCGCCATGATGCTCCTGCCGCTGCTGCGCATCTGGCGCAAGCGCAGCCTTCAGCGCCGTGCCCTGGCCGATGTCTGATGGCCGCCTGAAACTGTACTGGGCCACCGGCCTGGTCGGCCTGGCCGGCGGTTACCTCGCCAGCAGGGTCGGCTGGCCGCTGCCATGGATGGTCGGCTCGTTGCTGGCGATCATCCTCGTGCGCTGCCTGACACCCTGGCAATTGAGCGAGATCCCCGGCGGGCGCAAGTGCGGGCAATGGATCATCGGCATCGGTATCGGCCTGCACTTTACCCCGGCGGTGGTCGAACAGGTGGCGAGCAACTTCGGTCTGATCTTCTGCGGGGCGCTGATCACCAGCGTCTCCAGTGTGGTCGGGGTGTGGTTGCTGCGCCGTACGGGTGAAGACCGCGCCACGGCGTTCTTTTCCAGCATGCCCGGTGGCTCCGGGGAGATGGTCAACCTCGGCGCCCGCAACGGCGCGGTGCTCAGCCAGGTGGCGGCAGCGCAGAGTTTGCGGGTGCTGGCGGTGGTGCTGTGCGTGCCGGCGCTGTTCAAGTTTTTGCTCGGCAATGGCGTGCCGTTGACCCACGCCGGCAGCGTCAACTGGAGCTGGCTGGTAGTGATCTGCCCGCTGGGCGTGTTGCTGGCCCTGGGTTGGCAGCGCTTGAAACAACCCAACCCGTGGCTGTTCGGGCCGTTGCTGGTGGCGGCGGTGGCCAGTGTCAGCGCCAACCTGCAGGTGGCCCTGCCCGATGGCGCCAGCCAGATCGGCCAATGGCTAATCGGCAGCGGCCTGGGTTGCCACTTTAACCGCGCGTTCTTTCGCCGGGCACCGTCGTTTCTCGGCCGCACCTTGATTGCCACAGCCCTGACCATGCTGATCGCAGGCCTGGCCGCGTGCGTGCTCAGCGTCATGACCAACCTCGACCTGCGCTCGCTGACCCTGGGGATGATGCCCGGCGGCATCGCCGAAATGAGCCTGACCGCCGAAACCCTGCAACTGTCGGTGCCACTGGTCACGGCGCTGCAGGTTATGCGTTTGCTGTTCGTGCTGTTTCTGGCCGAGCCGTTGTTCAGGCACTGGGACAAACGCTGCGACTGAAGCAAAAAAAAGAGGAAGCCAAGGCTTCCTCTTTTCAGTGACGGGCTTACCAGGTGAAACGCACCCCAACATTGGCACCGAACGGCTTCTCGATCTTGTCGCCGTTGCTGTAGTCGATATCGGCATGCAACTGCAGGCGCTCGGACAGCGACACGGCAATACCGGCACCGACCTCGGCGCGCGAGCCGGACAGGTCGTTGTTGAACACGTTGTCGTTGACCTTGACCTGGTTGTTCTTGGCGAACTCGTGCACCGCGGCAGCGCGCAGATACGGCTGGGCAAAGCGCCCCTCGCCAGGATCAAAGTTGCGACCTACCGTGGCACCGGCCTTGCCGAGTACCGACATGGTGCGGTCACCTTCAGCCTTCAGGCCGCTGTCCAGGTCGTAAGACGCACCCTGGATGCTCACTGCCGACACTTGGGCGAAAGGTTCAACGAAGTAGCCGTCATCGAGCTTGATGTGACGACCGAACTCGGCCGACGCACCGACGCCGTTGGTCTTGTAGTTGCCCTTGGCTTGGCTGCCGTCGCTCATCGCCACCTTGGACTTGTTGTCGAAGCGGTTGACCTTGGCCACCGCGTCAAAGTAGTAACCGCTGTCCTGGTCCAGCCAGGTGGTGTAGGCACCGGCGTAGTAGCTGTCGACCGTACCGGTAGTACCGCGGCTCAGGTCCAGGTCGGACTTGCTATGACCGGCCAGCACGCCGACCAGCCACTGGCTGTCGCCCACCTGGGCATCGGCACCCAGGGTGAAACCCTGCTGGGTTTGCTTGTAGGCGGTGCCAGACGACTCGGCAACGTTGTACTTGCTACCGTAAGCCCGGCCCCAGGCGCCGCTTTTACCTTCGTTGTAGCGCAACTCGCCCATGCGGGTACGCAGCGACGACAGCTCGCCGTACCACACGGTCGGTGCGGTATTGAACAGCGCCAGGACCGAACGGGTACCGGGGCTGATGACCTTCTTCTCGGTGTCCAGGTGCCAGTCGTTGCCTTCCTTGGTCAGGTCATAAGAAAACGCACCCAGGTCGACAGGACCGTTCAACAGGCTGAACTCGGCATCGCCGCCGCCGGTAGTGACCACGGTAATCCGCTCGACAGCGGCCGGGTCGTGACCACTGGCACTGATGGCGAGGGTGTGCTGACCGTTGGCCTGACCGCTGACATTGAGCAGGTCGCCTTCGCCAGTGGCGAAGTCAGCCGACATATGAAAGGTGCCGTTGCCAGACAACTCGCCCAGGTCCAGGCGATAAAACTGGCCAGGCTCGCCAAACTGCACATGGCCGCCCTGCAGGCTCAATTGTTCAACCTGGCTGTCACCCACCAGCGCCCAGGTACTGTCGCCGTTGAGCGCCAGTGCGTCGACGTTTTCCAGGCGCCCCTTGAACAGCGATTGATCGTTCAGGCTCAGTTGCGCCGCGCCGCCAGTGGCGACAATCACATCACCTTCCAGGCTGGCATTGCTCAGGGTCAGTTGCGCAGTGCTGCCGTCACCAACCTGAATATTACCGACCAGGTCGCTGCGGCCAATCTGCATCTCTGCCGAACCGCCGTCCTTGAGTTCAAGCAAGGTGCCATTAGCGCCTTCCAGGCTCGAACCATTGAGTACGTCGATACGGGCGGTGGTTGCAGAATCCACCACCAGGGCCGCTCCAGTCCCCCCGATCACTTTGCTGTTGTCCAGGAGCAACGTCGGGGCCTGCTCGTTGGCTTCAGAGCCATAGTATTCATGAGACAAACGCACACCGCTCTCGGCGCCCTTGATCACGCTGTTGTGCGCCTGGGCCTGGCCGCCGATCATCAACAGACCATCAGCCGTAGCACCGGTCAGGCTCGAGTCTTTGAGCGACAGATTGCTATAGGCGCTGAGGGTTGCACCAAATCGGCCACCGTTGATTTCGCTGCTCTGGACCTGGACCTCGGACCCGGTCGCCGAACCATCGAGCAATCGACCAATCGTCAGGCCGTTGCCCTGGGCGCTATCGATTCGTGCGTTGGCGATACGGGCGGTACTGCTCACCAGGGCAACAGCGTTGTTCGAGCCGCCGGCAGTGACGGTGCCACCCTCGATGTTCAGTTGGCCCTTGCGCACTTGAATGTGCTCGGTACGCGCACCCTGTACATTCAGAGTGGCATTTTCCAATACGCGATAGTTGTAGGACGGCGTCCCCGAGGTAGCGGTAAAGGTCTGGTTGCTTTCGACAACCTTGGTAATAGCCAGGGCCTGAGCCGATGCCATCACCAAAGGTGCGACAAGGGCTGCCTGCAAGGCGCACGAAAGCGCCGAGGGTTTGAAAATGCTTGGCTTGGTCATGAGATTCTACTCCGCAGCATTGAGACTATTCAGTTCCGGATTAAACAGAGCCAACTAGTTCAAGCCCCGTTTGTTCGGAGCGCAGAATAGAAACTTCTGACAAAATCTTATGTAGGAATATTCCTCATAAAAAGTAGGCGTAATCAACAGGTGGTGTTGCGTTTATATAGAAAAAGATGAAGCCGAGCATTGCTCGGCCTCATTCATCATCAAACACTCAGCTTATGGCCTTCCTGGGCAAAGCCCGGTCCCCTGTTCGCCATAGTAATAGTAAGATTTCACTGGAGAACGGCCGATAGCCTGGCCACCACGTTCCTGAATCCAATATAACTCGACATATCCGCTGAACAGCGGCTCCATGCAGGGAACCCACGGGATAGTAAGGTTTACCCCAGTATCAATTTCGTTCTGATTGAGCACCTCCCGTGAAAATGACCTACGCGTCGATTCGACAGGCAGCTTGTCAACAAAGCCTTCCAGACCTATCCAGTACACCGTAACGGTGTCGCCTATTTGAAGATTTTGAGCATCAACAATCTTGGCAGTTACACCATTCCACGGATCGTCCTCGCAAGCAATAGCGCCGGCATTTTTCACGGTTAATGTTGGCTCGTTGACCTCTGCCAATGGAATGGCACTGACATCCACCAACTGACTACCCGACGACTGATAATTGGTGGTAGTGGCATTGGCAAAAATCTTGTAGAACAGCGGAATGTCTGTTCCATTGCCAACCGTGGCAATATCGTCCCAGCTGATTTGCAACGGGATCGAGTCACCGGGATTGTCTGTGTCACTCACTGTGTATTCAGCCACCAGCAGACTTTCTGTACCGTAATAAAGCCGAATAACCTCTCCCATTTGCGCAGGGTCATAAAGAGCAAAACTGACATCGGCAGGCTGGCCTTCATCCTCTGGGCGCAGAAGATTCTCTTCCCCCGTCGACGAGGTCAGTAGCGGCACATCCAGCGTCGGGTTGACCGGCTCGGGTTCGTCTGGATTAGGTGGCCCAATCAACTCCAGATCTAATTCCACGTCCAGTACTGGGGAGGGATAGGTCTTGCTACGGATGACTTCATAGCGCACCTGGGCCGTATGCGCAGTCCCTTCGACGCCACTGGAGATGACTCTCCATGGTGCAGTAAACAGTAAAGGCCAGTTAGGCGTGGGCGGCAGAAAAACCCGATCCACATAAATATCATTCCAGTAAACGCGCACTTCGTCATTCGACGCCGCATTGGTATACTCATCCACCTTGATCAGCACCCCCTCACGTGCTTCGACAATATCAATGGGTGCAGCATCCACCCTGGGTGCCAGCAAGTCGATGGGTGTTGGCTCAAGGATGACGAACACTTCCTGGCGGTGCGCCAGGCTAGTCGGATTGCCGGCCCGGTCTTCCAGTATATAGGTCACCCGCTTGAGGCCAGGCCCGGCAAGGAGCAGCTCGTCCTTTGTCATCTCTACAATGATAGGTCTTTCGCTGACCACCATGCCCTTGTTGGGTTGGGACTGCTCATCGCCAAAGAGGATTGCCCAATAGTCACCCACTTGCGGGTCAAGGTAGTCTGGAATCTGCAACACTAACTTATTGTCGTGCGCCTCCAGATACTCGGGCGTCACCGTAGCATCCACCAGATCCGCCGGAAGAATGATGGCCTCCGGGAAACCACCATGAGTCGGACTGAGCCTGTCTACTGTTACCCTAACACTCTGCGAAGTCCCATTATTGGGGTTGTGGGAGTTGACGACTTCAAAATAGACAATTTTCTCACCGTGTGACTCAAGCACCGGGTCTCGCAGCGTCAGGGGAGTGGGGTTCGAGTCTGCATGGGGCACAGGTTTCTCAAAGGTATAAACCGGCCTTTCGTTAATATAAACGGTTACCGTATCGATCGATTCAGGCGGCCCCACGCTAGGGAAAGCCGGAATTGTCACCTTGAGCCCTTCTGGAATTTTCGGTGTTCGCAGTAAATTAATTTGCCCCCCGGGAATATTCGGCGCTGTGTTAGTAGGCACCGGCGGTTGATACAAGTTTCGAAAGTTCCTAGGCTTCGGGGCCCGCGTTTTGGCTTTTGCGGCCGATACATTGGTTGTCGCTTCAAACCTTGTCATCTTGGTATCTCCTGAAAATATAAATAGATTTGGAACACCATCAGCACCACACCGTCGGCCCAGCCGCCACCCTGCCGTCCAGCAGCCAAGTGGTAACAAAGCCAAACATTGTTCAAAGCAGAACATCACCTTAAGTACGGCTGCTCAGCACTTCACCATGCTGAACAAAACCTCATGCACGACACTGTTCAAGTTTCCGGATCACAGTACAAACCCGTGCTCAGATCGACGACAGAGAGTCGCGCACGCGCTAATCCAGAGTTGCCCGCACCGCTTCCGTCACCCTTATCAAGTCGGTAACGGACATTCCCGCCGCCACGCCCGTCCTCCCGTGCTGCCAACTTGATCAACGGGTCGTAGGGCAGCACGGTAAAGATGTAACCCTGCTCGGACTCAAGATCCTCACGCGTCAGCACATGTTCGAAACTTGCCTGGGTCCCGGGAATAGGGTTATTGCCTATCTGGCCGTAGTCGCCTTCCCAGTGCAGAGTAATTTTGTCATCTACCTGAAATTGCGAGTCTTTCGGAATTTCAACCCGCACGCCCAGCCACGGTTCGTTACTGCAGTTGATCCACTGGTTTCGATCGGCGTCTGGGAAAGTGGCGGGTGCCAGGCCTTCGATGACTCGCACCTCGACACGCACGGGTGTAATGGGCGACCGTTGCCGGTTAACCCCATTGAAAGTGGTGTACTGCATCGGGAGGGCAGGTGAATTGCCGACACTATGGATAATTGCCCAAGGAACGCTCAGCACAATTAACTGCCCGCCGACATCCTCAGCCCTCACCTCATAGCGATCTACCGCCTGCGGATGGCTCCCCCAGAACAACTCCAGCACCTGGCCGTCTTGCGGGTTGTCGTAGAGAAGGATCTCGACGCGCGCGTCCTGCCCGGCATCGGCGCCTGTGAGTACATCATCGGCTGTCAGGCCCTTGACCACCGCCGGTAGCAACAAGGGGTTGACCGGATCCGGACCGGGAGGCGGACCGGCCACCGTCAGGTCGACGTCCACCCATAGGGTCGTAGAAGTAAGCGAAGCCCCGCCACGTCGCCAGGTGTAGTGCACCCGATCAACAAAAGGTGCAGCAAAGCCGCCTGCCGCGAGGATTGCCCAACTGACCGGGGCCTTCAAAGGCCACTGCTGGTTCTCGGCAATGGTGATAAGGCGAAGCGCCAAACTACGCCAGTAGACCTGAACCTGATCGCCTTGCTGTGCATCGCTGATGACGTCGATGTGAACCTCGACACCTGCCCGGGCATCTTCCAGGTCAATCAGCCCATCGACATCGAACCTGGGCACCCGAGGGTCAGGCAGGTCGCCCGGCAATTCATCCAGCACTACCTCAATTGGCTGGACCTCGGACTTTGGCCCGCGGTTACCGGTTCGATCTTCCAGGCGATAGTAGGCTTCATGCGGGCCTGAACCGCTCTCACGAACCAGCATTGCATCGTATTGGACGATGATCGGAGCGTTGACATCGGTAATGCGCAGTTCACCGGCATAGGGCAATTCACGTGATTGTTCATCCCTTTCGATGACCGGCAACTTTTCCCAATAGTAGGTCAGCAGGTCACCCACCCTGATGTCTGGCCAAGGATCGACCCGGGCATCGACCGTGTCGTGGCGGCTGAGATAATCCTCGGTTACGCCGCTGATCAGGACCTCCTGGTCGAACTGCAAGGGCTGGGCTTCTTCGTCGCCATTGGGTGCTTGCTTGTCGATGAACAAGTGTGTTGCGTGAGAAGTGGACGGGTTCAACGATACCGTAACGCGGTACTCGACCCGGGCGGGGCCAGGCGCCGCCATGTACTCCGAGGGCATCTTGCAGACAACCGGGATCACATCATCCGGGATGACTGGCTGAGCAAAGGTAAATGTTTCAACTACATCGCTTCGCCAGAGGAACTCAACTTTCGTATCCATGTCCGGAGGAGCGGCACTGTAATCAGCCCAGATCTCCTCGATCCTGATTTCCAATGGGCGTAACTGATCGTCCTTGCGGACCAAATGCCCCAGAATGTCATCGTCCGTCAGTTCCATCGCGGCCGGGATGACCGGCGCGGCGTAGCGTTCCCGGGGATTTGCAGGATCATCAGCATCGCGAGCCATGGCGGCAGCTCCTTCCAGAGAAGAGGACCGTGGCAGCCAGCTAGTCGCCGGCTGCGGTGGAAAACCTGGAAGTATTAGATGCCTATTTCAAATCGGCCGAAACTGACAAAAATGCTAGGTACCCGGCCTCAAACCGGTGGCAAGCGCCAGTCGATCGGGGTCAGCCCGCGCTGCTCAAGGAAGCGGTTGGCCTGGCTGAAATGGCCGCAACCGAGAAAGCCCCGGTAGGCCGACAACGGCGATGGATGCACCGACTTGAGCACCAGGTGCTTGGTGGCATCGATCAGCTTCTGCTTGCTCTGGGCATGGGCGCCCCAGAGCAGGAATACGCTGTTGGGCTGGTGCTCGCTGACCACTTCGATGATGCGGTCGGTGAAGAACTGCCAGCCTTTGTTGGCATGGGAAGCAGCGTTGGCGCGCTCGACGGTCATGGTGGTGTTGAGCAGCAACACGCCCTGCTCGGCCCAGGACTGCAGGCAGCCGTGCTTGGGGATCTCGATGTTCAGATCACGCTGCAGCTCTTTGTAGATGTTCACCAGCGACGGCGGCGTCGCCACCCCCGGTTGCACCGAGAAGCACAGGCCATGGGCCTGGCCTGGGCCGTGGTACGGGTCCTGACCGAGGATCACCACCTTGACCTGGTCCAGCGGGGTGGAGTTGAGGGCGTTGAAAATCAGCGGGCCGGGCGGATAGATCTCCTTGCCGGCAGCGTGCTCTTCGCGCAGGAATTGGCGCAACTGGTGCATGTAGGGCTGGTCGAATTCGGCGCGCAGGGCTTCTTTCCAGCTCGGTTCAAGTTTGATGCGATCGTCGTCAGTCATGGTCGGGTCCGTAAAACAATGGCGCGACACTAGGAAAGCCGCCTGCGCTTGTCAATCGATCCGACCGGCGACCGCCGAAATCGCCAGCAGCGGCCATACTTGTGCGGATCAACCACGAGGTCGCCCATGGCTGCAGTACAGTGCGAAGAACTCACCGGCGTCGACGGCGCGCGCATCGGCGTCGCCACCCTCAATACGCCGCAAACCCTCAATGCCTTGTCGCTGCCGATGATCGAGGTACTCGACGAGCAGCTCAAGGCCTGGGCCGATGACCCGGATGTAGTCTGCGTGCTGCTGCGCGGCGAAGGCGCCAAGGCCTTCTGCGCCGGCGGCGAGGTACGCAGCCTGGCCCAGGCCTGCCTTGACCATCCTGGCCGGGTTCCGCCCCTGGCGGCGCAGTTCTTTGCCGCCGAGTACCGTTTCGACTATCGCCTGCACACCTACCCCAAACCGCTGATCTGCTGGGGCCATGGCCACGTGCTGGGTGGCGGCATGGGTTTGTTGCAGGGGGCCAGTGTGCGCGTGGTCACCCCCAGCAGCCGCCTGGCCATGCCGGAGATCAGCATCGGCCTGTACCCGGATGTCGGCGGCAGTTGGTTTTTGTCGCGTCTGCCCGGCAAGCTGGGCTTGTTCCTCGGCCTTACCGGCGCGCCGATCAACGCCAGCGATGCCCTCGACCTGGGCCTGGCCGACCGCCTGCTCGGCGAAAGCCAGCAGGAGGAGCTACTCGATGACCTGCTGCAATTGAACTGGCAGGAACAGACCGCCCTGCAGCTCAATAGCTTGCTCAAGGCTCAGCAGCACGGCGCTCAGGCGCAACGCCCCGAAGCCCAGTGGCTGCCAAGGCGCCAGCAGATCGATGCCTTGCTCGATGTCGCCGACCCGGTGTGCGCCTGGCGCGCCATCGCCCCGCTGCGCAACCACGCCGACCCGCTGCTGGCCAAGGCCGCGCAGGCCATGCTCGAAGGCTGCCCGCTGACCGCGCACCTGGTCTGGGAGCAAATCCAGCGTGCCAAGTACCTGTCGCTGGCCCAGGTGTTCCAGATGGAATACACCCTGAGCCTCAATTGCTGCCAGCATCCGGAGTTCAGCGAAGGGGTACGCGCGCGGCTGATAGACAAGGACCAGAAACCGCGCTGGCACTGGGCAGACATTGCCCAGGTGCCAACGGCGGTTGTGCAAGCGCATTTCAGCAAGGCGTGGGAAGGTCGTCACCCGTTGGCGGACCTGGCCTGAATGGCGCCTCAACGGCGCCAATTGCGATCCGGCCAGCCGTCACGATTGCGTTCGTGACGTGACGAGCCCTGGCGGTAGCGGTCATGGCCGCGGCCCGGGTAGGGCTTGTAGTAGTTATGCGGCGTTTCCCGGTAGTAACCGTGGGGCGCCGGGCGGTAGTAGTGCGGTGGTGGCGTGTAGTAGCGCGGCGGTGGCGCCACGTGATAGCGAGGCTGCGGCGCTACGTAATAGCCACGGTTGTAGGGATAGGACGGCCGGTAGTAACCCGGATAGCCATAGCGATCAGCGGTGTAGACCTCAGTGCGGTAGTAACCATTACCTCCATAGGGGACACAGGCGGTTGTCAGCAAACCCAGCACTACAATCAGCAAAAGTCGGCGATACATGGCGGCCTCCTGGACCGCGAAACTGCCCATCCCAGCGGCGCTGGTCGGCGTCGATCGGCAAGCGTTCATCGACATTGATTAAGACTGCCAAAACCAGGTCCGGTGCCATTGCTGCAATAAATTGAAACAAGGACGATACCCTTAAAAATCGTAAAGTTATTTTTCTTCCACACCACTAGAATGAAGGCCATTGGCCCACAGACCGGGAATGTCATGCCGCCTCGTTCCGCCCTGTTTTCGCAGCGCTCGCTGATCCTGACATTACTGCTGTTGCTCGCCTGCGGCTTTTTGGCGACCTCCCTGCTCAGCTACTTCGCCTCCCGTAGCTCGATCCGCGACAACATCGTCAACACCGAGCTGCCATTGATCTCCGAAACGGTCTATTCGGAAATCCAGAAGGACCTGGTGCGGCCAATCCTGATCTCGTCGATGATGGCCCACGACACCTTCCTGCGCGACTGGGCCCTGGCCGGCGAGCGCGACACCGCCCAGGTCACCCGCTACCTGGGCGAAATCATGCGCCAGTACCAGGCCTATACGGCGTTCTTCGTCTCCAGCAACACCGGTATTTATTACCAGACCAAAGGCGTACTGAAGAAGATCGACCCACAGGAACCGCGGGATGCCTGGTACCAGCGGGTACTGAAAATGAACACGCCCTACGAGATCAACGTCGACCTCGACATGGCCAATCAGGAGCGCCTCACGGTATTCATCAATTACCGGGTGTTCGACTACGACGGCAAGTTCATCGGCGTTGCCGGTATCGGCCTGACGGTAGAAGCAGTGGTCCGCCTGATCGATGATTACCAGCAGCGCTACCAGCGCCAGGTGTTCTTCGTCGACCCGCAGGGCCGTATCGTGCTTACCGGCTCCAATGGCGGGCCCCATGGCGCCAGGACCGGGCAGCCACTGGCCGAGCTGGACGGGTTCGGGCAAATGCCGCAACCGGTCAGCGGCAGCCACGAATACAACAGCAGCGATGGCCACAGTCATTTTCTCAACGTGCGCCTGGTGCCGGAGCTGAACTGGTATCTGTTCGTCGACAAGCGTGAAGGCGGGGCCATGGACGCCATTCGCCAATCGCTGTACCTGAACCTGGCAATCTGCGCGATGATCACCCTGGTAGTGCTGTCGCTGCTCAATGCCATGGTAAAGCGCCACCAGGACAACATCGAAGCCCTGGCCACCCTCGACAGCCTCACCGGCCTGCCCAACCGGCGCGGCTTCGACCTGCTGGCCGCGCAAGCGCTACAGGAAGCCCAGCGCGAACCCAAGCCGTTGATCGCCCTGCTGATCGACCTCGACCACTTCAAGGCGCTCAACGACACCCATGGCCACCTGGCCGGCGACGAAGTGCTGAGCCAGTTCGCCCAGGTGCTGGAAGAATGCCTGCGCCATGCTGATATCATCTGTCGCTGGGGCGGTGAGGAATTCATCGTGCTGCTCAAGGACACCGACAGCCACAGTGCCCTGGCGGTGGCTGAGAAGATTCGCAGCAAGACCGAAGCACTGGCCTTTACCTATGCCGAGCAACCGATCCACCTCACCGTCAGCATCGGCTTGAGCAACCTGCAGGCCGACGATACCCTGCACAGCCTGATCGCCCGTGCCGATCGTGCCCTGTACCGGGCCAAACAGAGTGGACGCAACCGTGTCTGCAGCGAGATACCCCGATCTGACAATGAATAGCCCCGATCATGAATGACAGCCGCCGCTGCCCCGCCTGCGGCGCCAGCAACGATTGCAGCCTGGCCGACCCGCGCACGGTCGCCCAGGTCTGCTGGTGCTACGGCGTGAGCATCGACCCTAAGGTGCTCGAAGCCCTGCCCGCCGAGCTGCGCAACAAGGCCTGCCTGTGCCCGCGCTGCGCCGAGGTCGAGGCGCAATTGCAGGCAGCCAAGGGCACATCCGACGGTTAAACTGTCGCGCCCTGCACCTGGTTTTGTATGCGTCTCGATCGATTCCTCAGCAACCTGCCTTGTTTCAGCCGTCAGCAAGTCCGTTTGCTGCTGGTACAGCTGCGCGTGCGCGTGGATGGCCAGCAGGTCAGCGATCCACGCTTCGAGGTGCGCGAATTCAGCCGCATTGAAGTCGACGAGCAAGTGCTGCAGGCCGGGCGCCCATTGCGCTACCTGATGCTGCACAAGCCCCAGGGTTGTGTCAGCGCCACCCACGACCCGCAGCACCCCACGGTGATCGAACTGATCGACCTGCCCGACACCGAGGACCTGCACATTGCCGGGCGCCTGGACTTCAACACCACCGGGCTGATGCTGCTGACCAACGATGGTCTGTGGTCGCGGCGCCTGACCCAGCCGCAAACCAAGCTGCCCAAGGTCTACTACGTCGAGACCGAGCAAGAGATCGGCGAACACTACATCCACAAGTTCCGCGAAGGCTTCTACTTCGCCTTCGAAGACCTCACCACCCTGCCCGCCGAACTGACCCTACTGGGCCCGCGCAGCGCGCGCCTGAGCATCGTCGAAGGTCGCTACCACCAGGTCAAGCGCATGTTCGGCCACTTCGACAACAAGGTCGTGCGCCTGCACCGCGAACGCATGGGCCCGCTGCATCTGGACCCGACCCTGCAACCGGGCCAGTACCGCGCGCTCTACCCTGAAGAAATCCAGGCGATCTGAGCCAGCGACCGCCTGGCGGAAATTTTTCGTCAATTGTCCCAACGGCACTTGCGGGTTGGCCGGGTGCCTGCTTGAATCCAATCGTCGGTCTTCATGTGACCAACCAGTCACGCCCGTAGTCCAAGACACCTTTTTGCCAGCGACCAGTGCCTCGAAGCGCCGGCGTCCGGCAGATTGCCCTCCTAGAACAATACCGGTCGACCAACGTGCCACGCGGATCGACCAGGGCCCTCAGCTTCTCTTCAAGGCGTATGCCTACCTGTCATAAAGAACGCGCATCCTTGCATGTGCGAACACCCTTTTTGCGCCAGGAGTCGACGACATGAGGCCAGAAATCGCTGTGCTTGATATACAAGGTCAGTATCGGGTTTACACGGAGTTCTATCGCGCAGATGCCGCTGAGAAGACGATCATCCTGATCAATGGCTCGCTGGCCACGACGGCCTCGTTTGCCCAGACGGTGCGCAACCTGCACCCGCAATTCAACGTGGTGCTGTATGACCAGCCCTACGCTGGCAAGTCCAAGGCGCACAACCGCAACGAGCATTTGCTGACCAAGGAAACCGAAGGGCAGATCCTCCTGGAACTGATCGACCACTTCGGCGCCGATCATGTCATGTCGTTTTCCTGGGGCGGCGCCTGCACCCTGCTGGCCCTGGCGCACAAGCCGCGGCGCATCGAGAAGGCGGTGGTCAGCTCGTTCTCGCCGGTGATCAACGAACCGATGCGCGACTACCTCGAACGCGGCTGCCAATACCTGAGCGCCTGCGATCGTTACCGGGTCGGCAACCTGGTCAACGACACCATCGGCAAGCACCTGCCGTCGCTGTTCAAGCGCTTCAACTACCGCCACGTCAGCAGCCTGGACAACCACGAATACGCGCAGATGCACTTTCACATCAACCAGGTGCTCGACCACGACCTGGGCAATGCCCTGCGGGCGGCGCGGGTGATCGACATTCCAGTGCTGTTCATGAATGGCGAGTGGGACGAATACACCACCACCGAAGATGCCCGCCAGTTCGGCCAGCACGTGCGTAACAGCCACTTTCGCGAGATCCGCGCCACTGGCCACTTCCTCGACATGGAACACAAGGCCGCCTGCCGCGATACCCGCGAAGCCCTGCTGGGCTTCCTCAAGCCGGCACTGAAAGAATCGCGCCCGCGTTACAGCTACACCCAGGAGCATCATGCACTGGCTATCTGAGCGACACGGTCGCCGGTAGCGCAGCCTCCTGCATCAACGGCCCAAAAGGCCCGACAGAAGATGCACGACCTCGCGCTACTGGCCACCAGCAGATGGCTGCGCCGCAACATAGGGCTTCAAATCGCGGCGAAGTTCTGGTACAAAGTCAGCCCTGAAAGCGGGTGTCGTATAATGGCATTACTCCAGCTTCCCAAGCTGATAACGAGGGTTCGATTCCCTTCACCCGCTCCAATGTTTTCAAGGCCTCCAGCGGTACCTGCACATAGCTGCATGACGTTGGGGGACGTTTCGGGGGACGTTTCGAGTTTCAGCCGATCCGGCTGATAGCCAAGTCCACCGCACGACAACATACGCGCAAGCCGATACACGCGCCTCCCGTGCGCAAGGCCTCTAGATTTGAGGTATAGGGGGGTCTGCAAAAAGAGTAACATCAGTAATCTTGACCGATCGACGCACCCAAGCCCTTGAATAGAAAGGGTTTTAGCGGTTCGGCCTAAGGTAACCTTTAAGTAACCTTTAAGTAATCTGATTACTCTTTTTAAAGGTGATATCGGACCTCTTTAAATGCCTTTAAAATCAATGGCTTAGCAGAAAATTACCTTTTCGATTACCTCTCTGTTACTCCTTTCTGTAACCAGTGAGAGCCCCGAAATACAAGGGCTCCAGCAGAGCTGGCATCCACGATTACGGAAATTACTCTTTTTTCAAATACCCCCCTATCCCGTACTCCACCCCACTAGCTGACCACCTCAAATCGGGGTCCTGGTGCAGGGATTCGCAGGCTTCCACGTCCCGACTACCCCTCCAGCAGCCCACAGCCCGGGCCGGCACGCCTCCTCCACAGGGGTGCAGAAAAAACGGCACATTTAGACCGCCGGCGTGGCGGGGGGACGAGTGCGCGCGCCAGGGTATGAGCAGCCGAGCAGCAACCGGGGAGAAAAAACCCGTTAAGATGGTCTAGACCTATACATAGAGAGGTACCGGTCCGAGAGGTACCGGTCCGCACCGTAGTCAATCGAGGCGAAATACGCAGCTGGTCGGCGGTACATTCAAAGTGATGGCTAATACGTGCAATAACGTGTGGTTTTGCTATCATCCGCGCCGTCAACAGCTCAGTGCACAAACCAAAGGAGGGGGAAATGGCTGAATCTATCCAGAATCTTTACAGCGCCCTCACCGCGCACGGCCTTAAAAAAAAGGACGTTCAAGCGATCTTACCCTCGTGGTGGGAAGACGGAATCGCGGAGACTCCTGCAGGCCTTCAGCAAGCCAAACTGATTGTGGCAAAAGCCTTGAACCTCAAGGTTCGACCCTTGGTTGAAGATCCTCCACGTGTGGAGTTTGACCTTCCTGAGATGCGACGTTTCAAGCTGATGAAGGGTACGACGGAAGACGATGTACAGCTTGCAGTTGCTCTGGCGCGCAGTGCAAGCAAGCTCGTACTTTCCGCATTTGATCGTGAGTTTCAACGCCCAGACTCTGCGGAAGAAGTTCGGCGTCAAATCTTGGCAACCGGCAGGCCGTGGGTAGATCTCGAAGGTCTGGTCGAATACTGCTGGAAAGTGGGCATTCCTGTTATCCATCTGGCATCAAGTTTGATGAAGCGGAAGATGGATGGTATCGCTATGGCTACAAAAGGACGGCCGACTATCGTTCTTTCGTCCCGCAAAGCATGCGGCTATTTGCTGTTCCACTTGGCTCATGAGCTGGGGCATGTAGCGCTTGGTCATCTTGATCCCAACGGTGCCATCGTTGACAACAACATTCAGGATGACCCAGATGGTAAAGACGAAGCCGAGCGAGCCGCCGATGCCTACGCGCTAGAGCTGCTTGCAGGAAAGCAGGCCCAGCTTACTCTCAGCCGCTTTGTAGCAGCACCAGTGCTTGCTCGAATGGCCAAAGAGTTTGGAACACAACATGCAATCGACCCAACCCATGTTCTGCTGAATAGCGCGCATAATGGGAATTTTTGGCCGCTTTGCACTGCAACTTTGGGCGTTCTTGCCGAAGGCAGAAAAGACCAAGAGCTCATCGCCCAGCACCTGCTCGCAAATGTGCAAAGTGATCTCAAGGAAGACAGCCTTGCATTATTAGGGACTTTAGTTGGTCAATAATGATTCTACTGTCGGATAATGACCTTATTATAAAGCTGGCTCAGTGCGACCTTATTGGAGAGGCGCTAGAGTCCCTTGAGGCGACCAGAAAGGACTGCTTTGTCCTCAGCACCATAAAATACAGCCTTCGACTTAACGATCCTGACAAGTCAATTGCAAGGTATGTGGGCAGCACCCAGGCATTCGAGCGCATCAACGAGCTGCTCGATACCTGCCAGGTACTGAGTGAAGCACCTATAGAGTTCGACCTGCTGGAGCATCTGAACGAGATCCCAAGCATTGATGCCGGTGAGCAGGCCCTGTTCCTGCACGCCAAGGACAATGACTCAAAAGCGATCGATTACCGAATCCTCACCGGTGATAAACGAGCGTTACGAGCGATCTGCAATTATGAACAGCTTGAGGCGTTTGCGTTCCTTCGAACGAAAATTGTCTGCCTTGAATCATGCATGATGGACATGATCGATGTTGTTGGATTCGACCAGGTCAATCAAAAAGTCATTGCAGCAAGGGAACAAGTCGGTGAATCAAAGTACGATCAAGTACTGCGCGCTGCGTTCGGAGCGGACCGGAACAAGGATCACTGTTTAGAGTGCCTTAGCAATTATTCAAGCGATATCCGCTGGCTACTTTCATATTGATCGCCAACCACTCTCCAGTATTCCCTGCCTGCGATCAGCCTGGATTCAAAGCTAGTCGCCTCAAGGGCGGCTTCTGAATGCCCATCGTACCGCAGCATTTTTCGGCTCTCCTACACTGGCAACACGTAAGGTTTGAAGCGCACCACCTCCTCCCCCAACCATTCATTGACCTGCAGTAACCTGGCTTGCTCTGGCTCCAGTTCATTGATCGCCCATACCTCCGATGCATCTCGAATCGAGCCAAAGCCCCCAGCATTCTGCGGCACCACCCCCATCAACTGCGGCGGAATGCGCAGCATGGCCAACTGATCATCTCGGCTGATGTTCTTGATCGCACCGAAGTCATCCTTCGCTGCCACCTCACTGATCGGGATCAACTGCAGGCCATCCTTCTTGCCACCTGGTGCGTACATGAACAGATTGCGGAAGTTGCCAGGCCCCTTGCTGTTCTTCATCGCGGTGCGCAGGTCGTTGACGAAGTCCTCATTCTGGGCCGCATCGGTCATGTACATAATGAAACCGGCATGGCTGCCGTTCTGGTAGTACTTGCGCCGGAACAGCGTGGCGCTCTCGTTGAGCAGCGCGCTCTGCAGAGCAGGCAGCCACTCGGGCAGGCCATAGATCTCCTGGTTGATATCCGCCACCCGCAAGTGGCACACACTCCCGGCCTTGAATTCGTGCTCGTCCTTCCAGCCGCGCACCTGGTAGTAGGTGACCAGGTCGTTGCCCCGGCGCATGTACTTGGCCAGGCACGGCTGCAGGCCGATGGCCTGGCGCAGCATGTTGTCGCGCTTCTCCAGGTACAGGTTGCCCGACCAGCCCCAGTCCATGACGATCTGCTCGAAGGCCTGGCGGGTCAGCAGCCGGTGCGGAATGAACGTACGGGCCAGCGCGTTGCGCTTGAAGATCAGACCCGACTGCAGGTAGACGCTCGCCTTCGACGACTTGGCCAGCCCGTCCAGTGATACCGGCGGTTCATACCAGCGGCCGTTGGACCAGCACTCCAGGTAGTCAAGGATCTCCCTGCCATCGAGCACCGGTACCGGATCGCCGAAGGTGAAGGCCATCGACTGCCCGCCCTTGCTCTGGGCCAGGAGCTCGCCTTCTGTTGCGGTCGACGTGCTGGCCAGTTCCTGGGGGCTGTTCATCAGTAGATCTCCATAATGCCGGTGTTGGCCACGGTCTGGCCCTCCAGCGGCTCGTTGTGCAATGCGTGAAAGAGCGCCCACGCCAGGTCAGCGTGGCCGGTGTTGTCGTTGCGCCCGGCAACGAAAGTGAACTGCCGCCCGCCAGGGGTGACTGTCTTGCGAATGGCCATCAGGGACTGGGCAAGGTCTGTCCAGCCGGCGTCGAACTCTAGCCGGCCTTTGCTGATCACGTCCCACGCCTTCATCACCAGGCGCGCCTTGATCTCGGGGTTGTAGGAGAACGTTCGCACGGCCGGGAAGAACGGGCGCACCAGCTGGGCTACTGCGCTGCCAAGGCCTGTGGTATCGATACCGATGTAGGTGACCCAGAAGCGGCGCGTCACCTGGCGGATCGTCTCGGCCTGCGCGGTGAAGTCCATCCCCCGGAACTGGTGGCGCTCGAGCACGCGAAACTTGCCCCCCGGCACCAGTGGCGGTGCCACCACGATCAACCCCGCAGAGTCGCCGTTCTCGGCCGGGTCATACCCCACCCATACTTGGCGGTCGGCGAATGGCCGGGCAGCAAATGGCTTGTAGTCCTCCCAGATCGACCAACTGTCCACCATGCACGGCTGCAGCATGTTCAGCGGGAAGATGCTCGCCCCGTCGTCGACGAACTGGCACATCAGCAGGTTCTGGAACGCCGCAGCGTCGTACTCAAGCCGCAATTCGTCGATGTCGAACAGGTCGCAGCCCCGCTCTTCGGCGTCGAGGATGGTGACGATCTGGCGCCAGATGCGGTCGTCACAGAGCTTGCCCTGCTGCAGCGCGTCGTGGCTGACATCAAGCTTCAGGTGCTGGGCGCTCGGCTTGCCCTTGTTGAACCGCTCCCCGGTCCAGAAGGTATAGGCCTCGTGCGCCATCGAGCTGGGCGTCGAGAAGTACGTCCGGCGGTATTGCTTCTGCATCGCCATGCCCGAGGCGACCTTGTTCAGTTCGTTGAACTTGAACGTCCAGAAGAATTCGTCGAAGTAGAAGTTGCCGTGATAGCCCTGGGCAGTCCGCGCGTTGGTACCGAGAAAGTGCAGCTCGGCGCCGTTGGGCAAGATGATCGGGTCACCTGTCAGCTCCACCCCAACCGTGTCCCGGGCGAACGCCTGGATATAGGCCTTGAAGATATGCGCCTGCGCTTTACTGGCCGACAGGAAGATCTGGTTGCGCCCAGTGGTCAGCGCATCGATCAAGGCTTCGCGGGCGAAGTAGAAGGTCGCACCGATCTGCCGGCTCTTGAGAATGGCGCGGGTGCGCTGGTTGCCTGCCCGGTACCAGTCTTTCTGGTAGTCAAAGCAGCCATCAAGAAACGCCTCGACCAGTTTCTCGACCAGATCTTCTGGGATGTCGTTGCGCTTGGGTTTACGCTTCTCCCCGGCGTTGCGTTTGGCCAGCTCAGGGTTGAGGTCGGTTTCGGTACCGCCTTCCTGGTAGCGCTGGATTCGAGCCTGGCGCTCCAGTTGCCGGTGGAGCAGGTCAATTTCCTTGAAATCCGTGCCGGACTTGGGATCCTTGAGCAGCAATTGAACCAAGCGCGCCTCAGTCGCTGCCTGGATGCGTTCCAGCGGCGTGGCCCGGTCCCATTCGTCCCGAGTCTTCCAGCTGTGAAGGGTCTTTTCCTTCTCGCCGATCAGCTCGGCGATCTCGCACACACGGTAGCCCTGCCAATACAGGTGCTTGGCATGCCGGCGGTGATCGGTGGGTAGGTCGACGATAGCGTTCATGCCGCAGATGCTGCCGTTCCCGCGCGCGTGGCCCTATCGCCGCGCCCTGTAGGCCGTCCCGCTACAACTCCCCCACGTTGCCGCGCCATCGCGCGATGCCGACCATGCCCTCATCGCCAGGCACAACGCCACCGCATGAGGACTCCCAGCATGGCCGGCAAGACCGACATCCCAGCCAAGAAGTACCGCTCCAAATGGACTCGCATCGCCGTTGAAGGCGCCACCACTGATGGCCGCACCATCGAGCGCAGCTGGATCGAGGACATGGCCACCACTTACAGCCCCAACACCTACGGCGCGCGAATCAATTGCGAGCACATCAAGGGCTACTGGCCCGGTGGTGAGTTTGGTGCCTACGGCGATGTGCTGGCCCTGAAAGCCGAAGAGGTCGAGATTGCCGGGGTCAAGAAACTGGCTCTGTTCGGTCAACTTCAGCCCAATGACGCCCTGCTCGCCCTGAACAAAGCTGGCCAGAAGGTGTACACCTCGATCGAGGTCCAGCCGAAGTTTGCCGACAGCGGCAAGGCGTACCTGGTCGGCCTCGCTGTCACCGATACGCCGGCCAGCCTCGGTACCGAAGCGCTGTCGTTTAGCGCCCAGCACGGCACCCTGGCCAACCGCAAGCAGGACAAGGACAACCTCTTCACCGCTGCGGAAGAAACCACCCTCGAATTCGAAGAAGTCACCGACACCCCCAGCATGTTAACAGCGCTGAAGGACAAGGTTGGCGAACTACTCGGCAAGAGCAAGGAAAAAGATGGCAAGGACGCCGCCAGCTTCGCCGCCCTGGCCGAACTGATTGAAAGCCTGGCCACCCACGGCAGCGAACAAGCCACCGCCTTCGCTGCTGAACAGAAAGCCCGCCAGGACCTGCAAACCAAGTTCGAGAAGCTGGAAACCGCGTTCACCGACTTGGTCAAGCGCCTGGGTGACACCGAAGATCACGCGCAAACGCAACGCCCGGTCGCGACCGGCGGCGATGGTGCCGTGCTGTCCACCTTCTAATCCGCCCGACCGATCACCGGAGAACCACCAATGCGTAACGAAACTCGCCTCGTCTACAACGGCCTCTTGGCCCACGTCGCCAAGCTCAACGGCGTACCCAACGCTGCCGAAAGCTTCAACGTCACCCCGTCCGTCCAGCAGAAGCTTGAAACAGCCATCCAGGAGTCGAGCGACTTCCTGAAGAAGATCAGCATCATCGGCGTGAACGACCAGGAAGGCGAAGCTATCGCCCTGGGCGTAAACGGCCCGACTGCCAGCCGCACCAACACCGCAGGTGGAAACCGCCGCAATCCAGCGAACGTTGCTGACCTGAAAAAAGACAGTTACAGCTGCAAAAAGACGGACTTCGATACGTCCTTCCCCTATGCGCTGCTGGATGCCTGGGCCAAGTTCCCTGACTTCCAGGTGAAGCTGGCGACCGCCATCGCTCAACGCCAAGGCCTTGATCGCATCATGATCGGCTTCAACGGTACCAGCGCCGCCGCCGTTACCAACCGCGCTACCAATCAGCTCTTGCAAGACGTCAATATCGGCTGGCTGCAGAAAATCCGCGTTTCTGCTCCGGATCGCGTGCTTGATGAAGGTGCCACCCCGGGCAAGGTCACCATTGGTGCGACTGGCGACTACAAGACCCTCGACGGCCTGGTATTCGATGCCATCGAAATGCTGGACCCATGGCACCGCAAGCGTCCCGATCTGGTGGCTATCGTCGACCGCGCCTTGCTGCATGAAAAGCAGTTGGCCGCTGTTGAGAAAGGCGCTGCCTCCAACCAGGAAGAAAACGCTGCTGATGAGATCGTCACCAAAGGTCGCGTGGGCGGTTTGAAGATCGAAGACGCGCCGTTCTTCATTGAGGGCGGCGTGCTGGTCACCACCCTGGCAAACCTGGCCATCTACTGGCAAGAAAGCGCCCGTCGCCGACACCTCAAGGACGAACCGGAATACGACCGGATCGCCGACTACCAGTCCTCCAACGACGCTTATGTCATCGAAGACCTCGGCCTCGTTGCCCTGGTCGAAAACATCGAGCGGGTATAACCCATGGCCCTCACCCTTGCCCAACGCAACCAGCTGCGCAAGCGCGCAGCCCAGGAGGCGGCCGCCGTCGCCCCTGCCGCCCTGATGGATGGCGCCACCGGCTACGAAGTGATGCTCGCCAAGTTGCAGCAGGACCAGTTCCGGCTGAAACAGGTGCAGTCCCAGGAGGGCAAGGCACAGCTCAAGGCCGAGATCCTGCCGGAATACGTGCCCTACGTTGATGGCGTGCTCTTGGCCGGCCAAGGCGCCCAGGACGACGTGCTCACCACCCTGATGGTCTGGCGACTGGACGCAGGCGATTACGCCGGCGGCTTGCAGGTCGCCGAGTACGTTCTGCGCCATGGCCTGTTGATGCCGGACCGCTTCAACCGCACCACCGGCTGCCTGGTGGCTGAAGAAGTGGCCACCGCCGCGCTCAAAGCGCAAAAGGCCGGCGGCACCTTCCCACTGGAAGTACTCACCGCCACTGCCGTGCTGACCGACGGCCAGGACATGCCGGACGAGGCCCGCGCCAAGCTGTTCCTGGCCCTCGGCCGCGCAACCCTGGAAGGCATCACCGATGAGCTCCCAGGACAGCCGGGCCAGTTGCAAGCCGGCATCGACCTACTCAAGCGAGCAATCGAGCTGCACAGCAGCTGCGGTGGCAAGAAAGATCTGGAACGCGCCGAGCGCCTCCTCAAGAAATACGCTGGCCCCGCCAGCTAACCGAGCGTCCCCACGCACCCGGCGGCTCGGGACGGATCAGCGGGTTTACTCCTTGCCCTGCTGTGAAGTCCCGACCACCGCCGACCTATTCGAGCAGCGAGCATGAGCGGATTTATCGCCGGCGGCGTCCCAACCACCGCCTTCCCGATCAGCAACAGCGACTTCTGGCCCGATATCGACGGCCAGCACCTGCGCGCCGCCATGCGTATCACCGACGCTGTCACCGACGACCGCCTCGAAGTCGCGGCCGTCAACGCCATGATCGAGGCCAACCGGGAGCTTGCCGGCTACCGGACCGCCAACGAGGCAAAAGGCTTCACCGCCCTTGCAGATGTGCCAGCGGAGCAGATCAGCGGTGAAAGCCAGCTCCTGCACCTCTACCGCCGCGTCATCTACTGCAACGCGCTGGCCGAGCTGGTGGAGCGCTACAGCAGCTTCGATGCCACCAACAGCGGCGAGAAGAAGGTCACCGAGGAAGAGACCAGTGCTGACCAGCTGCGCCGCGACGCCCGCAAGGCGTTGCGCACCCTGCTCGGTCTCAGCCACACCACCGTGGAGCTGCTGTGATGCCCGCCGTGATCGCCAACCAGGGCGACACCGTCGACGCCATCTGCTGGCGTTACTACGGCCGCACCGCCGGCGTCACCGAAGCCGTCTTCGAAGCCAACCCCGGCCTGGCCGATCACGGCCCCATCATTGCGCACGGCACGCAGGTCATCCTGCCGGACGCCGCGCCTCAAGTTGAACAACGCCAGGTGGTGAACCTATGGGACTGACCGCCGCCAATCAAAGGACCCCAAGCCATGGCTGACCCGACTTCCAGCTCTATCACCGGCCTGCTGATGGGCCTGGGCCTGGCCACCGCCGTGCCGCTGATCGATGGTGAGGCGCTGTTCGGCGCCATCCTCGGCGCCTGGCTGGTGACCAGTATCAAGCGCGACCTCAAGGCCTGGCAGCGGCTCGGTTCACTGCTGCTTTCGGCCGGGGTTGGCTACCTGTTCGCCCCGGTAGCTCTGAAGCTCGCGCCGTTCATCAACAGCGGCGGCGCCGCATTTGCCTGCGCCCTGATAGTCATCCCGATCAGCATCAAGGCCATGCTCTGGGTCGAGCAGGCCGATCTGTTCGAGATCCTGCGCCGCATCAGAGGGGGAAGCTGATATGTCCATCGTCGCCCTGGTCATTCCGCTGATCACCGCCAGCGCCTACCTACTCGGCGCCCTGCGCCTGGCCTGCTACAGCAGAGGCAGCGCCCGGTACCGGCGCGGTATCTCGCTGCTGGCCAGCCTGTTCGGCGCCGCGCTGTGCATGTGCGGCCTTGAACTGCTGCTGTACCGGCCACCAGTCAGCCTCTGGCAAGCCGTTACCGCCGTATTGCTCTGCACCCTGATATATCGATCGCGCGGCAACGTCGCCGCCCTGCTGAGGCCAAGTGTATGACCCTCACCCTACGCCACGGCGACCGTGGCCAAGCTGTCAGCCAGTTGCAGAAGCAACTCAACCAGGCCGGCGCCAAACCTGCCCTGGTAGTCGATGGTGACTACGGGGACGCCACCGAAAAGGCGGTGCGCGCGTTCCAGGCCAAGTCCGGCCTGGTCGATGACGGTATTGCCGGCCCGAAAACCCAAGGCGCCCTGACCGGGGCCGACTGCCGCAAGTTGCTTGGCAATGCCGCCTTAGTAGCCGCAGCCAAGCGCCTGGGCGTTGAGCTTGCCGCCATCTACGCGGTCAACGAGGTGGAGAGCCTGGGCGGCGGGTTCCTCGCCAGTGGCAAGCCGAAAATCCTCTTCGAGCGACACGTCATGTACAACCGCCTGGCACTACCGCAGCACGAAGGCGACGATGCCGCCGCGCTGAAGCGCCACGCCGACGAATTGGCGGTCTCGCATCCCCACCTGGTTAACCCGCGCCCAGGCGGTTACATCGGCGGTGCCGGCGAGCATCAGCGCCTGGCGCAAGCGCGCATGCTCGACGCCCAACGCGCCGACGAGTCAGCCAGTTGGGGCGCCTTCCAGGTCATGGGCTACCACTGGCAATACCTGGGCTATTCCAGCCTGGCCGACTTTGTTGCCCGGATGTCCCGCGACGAAAACGAGCACTTCGAAGCCTTCGTCCGCTTCATCGAGGCCGACGCCACGTTGCACAAAGCCCTCAAGGGTAAGAAGTGGGCGCAGTTCGCCAAGCTCTACAACGGCCCGGCCTACGCCCGGAATCTCTACGACGTGAAGCTTGAGCGCGCCTACGAACGGCACGCCGACTGCGGCTGCACACTCGACGCCGCGTGACCGCCAACTTCTGGCCCAGGAGTTCACATGCTCGACATCGACCAGATCCGCAAGCACAGCCCCCAGGATGGCGACGTGTTCGTGTTGCCCGAGGGTACTGACTACAACTTGGCCAAGGACTTCGCCGAAGCACTTCACCTGGCGTGTCCGGGCGTTAAGTGTCTGGTAGTCATGGCCGATGTCCGGCGCCTGGATGTGGCCGCGATGAATGCCGCCGGCTGGTACCGGGCATGAACACCTTGCGCCAGATCGGCCTGGCCGTTGCAGCGGCGGCTGTTTTGGCCTTGCTGTTCTGGGGCCAGCACCAACGCCTACAGGTCGAGAAAGCCAGATCGGCCAACGCCGAAGACCGCTTGCAGACCGTCACTGAACGCAGCAACCGTCAAGCCGCAACCATCGTCAGCCTCGGCGCCGAAGTACAGGCGGAGCGCAGCGCACAGGCCTCACTGCGGGCAACCCAGAACCAGCTGCGCCAGAGCCTGGCCGACAGCCTCAACCAGATTCAGGAGCTCGAGCATGAAAACGATGAACTTCGCGATTGGTCCCGCCAGCCTCTGCCTGCTGTTGCTCGCCGGCTGCGCGAGCGCCCCGCCATCACCGGAGCCGCTGGTTATCGTGCGTGGCTGTCCAGCCGTGGTGCCCTGCAGCCTGCCGCCGGCGAAGCCAGCCGCTAACGGCGAGCTACTACGAGACGTCGAGCTGGTCGAAGCCGCCTGGGCCGACTGCGCCGCTCAGGTCGACACCGTTTACCAGGCCCAACAAGAAGCGCAGCAGCCATGAACAAGCCCGACTCCCTGCGCAATCACCTGCTCGCCGCCGTTCCAGGGCTGAGTAAGGACCCCGACCGTCTGTTGGTTTACATCGACGATGGCACCGTTCGCAGCACCGCTGCAGTGGGGCTCTCCTTCGAGTATGCCTACACCCTTAATGTGATCCTCACGGACTTCGCCGGGCATCCAGATGCTGTGATGATCCCCCTGCTGGCCTGGTTGCTGGTCCATCAGCACGAACTGCTGGCCAACCTGGAAAAGGGCAAGGAAGCTATTCGGTTTGAGGCCGACATCCTCGATGACAGCAAGGTCGATTTGTCGATCGCGCTGGCCCTGACCGAACGGGTGATCGTCAAAAAGCAGGATGACGGTATTTTGCAAGTCGCCCACCCGGACGAGCCCCAGCTCGTGCCCTACCTCCCGGCCGGGGCATGGGAGCTGTACGCCGGTGAATCCCTGCTCGCCGCATGGCAGAGCACCGCCCAGGACGGCGGCGATATCGCCAGCCCGCACCCGCATCATGGCTGATAACCTTCACGCCCTGGAGGACTGGGCCGGTGCCTTGCTGGCTCGGCTGGAACCCGGCGCTCGACGCAAGCTGAACCAGGAGATCGCCCGCGATCTACGCCGCAGTCAGCAGCAGCGTATCGCCACGCAGCGCAACCCGGACGGCTCACCGTACGCCAAGCGCAAGCCGCGCCAACTGCGCGGCAAGGCAGGCCGGATCAAGCGACAGATGTTCAGTAAGCTGCGCCAGGCCAAGCACCTGAAGCTACAGAGCACGCCGAACTCTATCGCCATTGGCTTCATGGCGCGGACAGCGCGCATTGCCCGGGTCCACCAAGAGGGCTTGCAGGATCGTCCAGGCAAGGGCGTCGCCGAGGTCCGGTACGAGCGCCGCGAACTACTGGGCTTCAGCGACACCGACCTCGATTTGATCCGCGACCGCCTGCTCGATCACCTCACCCGCTGACCCTGCCGCTGTAGTGCCCCCCGGTACAAACCGCCGGCCGTGCGCTTCACGCGCGCGCATCGCAGCATGACCGGCATGAACATCGCCGACCTCGCCCGACTCATCGAAAACCTTGTCCGCCTCGGCACCGTCGAAGCGGTGCAAATGCAGCCGCCCCGCGTAAAGGTTAAAAGCGGCAGCATCATCACCGCCTGGCGCCCCTGGTTGAGCCTGCGCGCCGGTGCTGACCGCGAGTGGGACCCGCCAACCGAGGGTGAGCAGGTCATATTGATCAGCCCCTCTGGCCTGCTTGCCCAGGGCGTAGTGCTGACCGGCTTGTTCAGTGACCTGGTCCCGCCCAACGGCGACCGCGAAGGCCTGCACCGCCGTACCTACCGCGACGGTGCGGTAATCGAGTACGACAGCGTTGCCCACCATCTGCGCGCCATTCTCCCCGTGGGCGGCATAACCGACCTCACCAGCCCCGGTGGTATCAACATCGTCGGCCCAATCAACCATATCGGTGACTACACCATTACCGGCACAGTGACCGCATCCGAGGATGTGATCGCCGGCGCCAACAGCATCAGCCTGGTCAAACACCGCACGTCTGGGGTGATGCCCGGCTCAGGCACATCGGGAGCACCGACGCAATGATCGGCATGAACGCCTACACCGGCCGCACAATCGCCGATCGGGAGCACTTGGCCCAGTCCATCGCCGACATTCTGACCACGCCCCTCGGCAGCCGGGTGATGCGCCGCGAGTACGGCAGCCAGCTGGTCGACCTGATCGACTGGCCACTGAACAACACCACGCGCCTGCAAGCCTATGCCGCCACGGCTACCGCGCTGATGCGCTGGGAGCCACGTATTCGCCTGGGGCGTGTTCAGCTCAGCCTGGGCGACATTCCCGGCCAAGCCATTCTGGATGTTGAGGGCGCCCTCGCCGATTCGAACGAGCCGTTCAGCCTTCGCGTCCCGCTGACTCTGGGGTCCGCCGCATGATCACGACCTTTACCCCCATCGACCTCTCTCAGTTACCCGCGCCCGACGTAGTGGAGCAGATCGACTACGAGCAGATCCTTGCCGAGCGCAAGGTCTATGCCGTGAGCTTATGGCCGGAAGTACAGCAAGCCGCCATTGCCGCCACACTGGAGCTGGAGTCAGAGCCTCTCACCAAACTCCTACAGGAGAGCGCCTACCGCGAGACGGTATTGCGCCAGCGCGTCAACGAGGCCTCGCTCGCTGTCATGCTCAGCTCGGCGCGTGGCAGCGACCTGGACCAGCTCGCCGGCAACTTCAACGTCAAACGTCTGGTCATTCGTGCCGCGAACCCGCGCGCAGTACCGCCAATTGCCGAGGAAAAGGAAAGCGACGACGCCCTGCGGGAGCGGGCGCAGATGGCCTTTGAGGGTTTGAGCACTGCCGGGCCGCGCAATGCATACATCTTCCACGCCCGTGGAGCAGATGGCCGTGTCGCCGACGCCTCGGCAGACAGTCCATCCCCGGCCGTGGCCGTAGTGACGGTGCAATCGATCATCGCCGACGGCACTGCTAGCGCCGCACTGCTCGAAGTAGTCCGCACCTACCTCAACGATGAAGACCGCCGGCCGGTTGCTGATCGCCTGATCGTCCAGGGCGCTGAAGTCCTGCCTTACCAGGTCAAGGCGCGGCTGTTCCTGAAGACCCAGGGGCCGGAGAGCGAGCCGATTCTCGCGGCCGCCACCCAGAAGCTCCAGGCCTATGTCCACCAGCGCCGCCGCTTGGGTATGCAGGTATCCGAATCGGCCATCCATGCGGCGCTGCACGTCGAGGGCGTGCGTAAAGTCGAGCTCGACGACTGGCAGGACCTCAACGCCAGCAGCGCGCAGGCGCCCTACTGCACCGCCATTCACCTGACCACAGGCGTCGAGCCGTGACCTTGCTGCCGGGCAATGCCACGCCGCTGGAGCGCCTGGCGGCTGAGGCGCTTGCGCAAATGCAGCGGGTGCCGGTGCCGTTGCGCGACCTGGTCAACCCTGACCGCTGCCCACTGGCGCTGCTGCCCTACCTGGCCTGGGCGTTTTCCGTTGACCGCTGGGACAGCCGCTGGCCCGAGGCCGCCAAACGCACCGCGATCCGATCCGCGTTTTTCATTCACTCGCGCAAGGGAACCATTGGCGCTTTGCGCCGCGTGGTCGAGCCGCTGGGGTACCTGATCGAGGTAATCGAGTGGTTCCAGACCGTGCCGCAGGGGGTGCCCGGCACCTTCGCCCTGAAGATCGGCGTGCTCGATACCGGCATCACCGAAGAGATGTATCAGGAACTGGTATGGCTCATCGATGACGCCCGGCCCCTGACCCGCCATCTCACCGGGCTGGCGATCACCCTGGCCACCACCGGCTATCTGCGCCTGGCGGCTGCCGTCCATGAAGGCGATGAGATTGACGTCTACCCGCCAACTTCCCGCGACATCGTGGTCACCGGCAGCTTCGGTCCCGCAGGTCGCGAACACACCATTGAAACCCTGGACGTTTACCCATGACTGACCAAAACAGCCAGTTCTTTGCCATTCTCACCGCCGTTGGTGAAGCCAAGCAGGCCAATGCCAACGCCCTGGGCATCCCCTGGACCTTCAGCCAGATGGGCGTTGGTGATGCCAACGGCACCGAGCCGATCCCTTCACGCACGCAAACCCGCCTGATCAACGAGCGGCGCCGAGCGCCGTTGAACCAGGTCAAGGTCGACCCAGCCAACGCCAACATCGTCATCGCCGAGCAGATCATTCCGCCCGACGTCGGCGGCTGGTGGATCCGCGAGATCGGTCTGTATGACGCCGACAACGACCTGGTGGCCGTGGCCAACTGCGCGCCGAGCTTCAAGCCGCTGCTGAGTCAGGGCACTGGCAAGACCCAGGTGGTGCGGATGAACTTCATCGTCACCAGCGCCGCCAACGTTACCTTGAAGATCGACCCGGCCGTGGTGCTGGCCACGCGGGAGTTTGTCGAACTGCGCCTGTCCGAAGAGATCGGCAAGCTCGATGGCAAGAACAGCGTACGTGTCGCGACCCTCGGCCCTATTGATCTCAGCGGGATCCCCACCCTGGACGGGGTGACCCTGCAAGCCGGTGACCGGGTACTGGTCAAGGACCAGGTACAAGGGCGGGAGAACGGACTGTACGTCGTCGGCCCTGGCCTGTGGGCTCGGGCGCAGGACGCGGATGGCAATGCCGAGGTAACTCCGGGACTGACGGTGACGGTCGAGCAAGGTGCCAAGCTGGCCGATACTCAATGGAAGCTGGTCACCGACGCGCCCATCGTGGTGGGCACCACACCGCTGCAGTTCCAGAACGTGGCTGCCGGGTACAGCGGAATCGCACCGCGCAATGTGGGTGGCCCGATTACCACCGCTGAGGCAGGCAAGCTGATCTACTTCTATGGTGGCGCGACTGGCCAGGTACTGACCTTACCCAGCGCCGCCGACTTCCCCACGGGCGGTAAGCTCAACCTGCAAAGCATGAGCGGCGTGCCCTGTGAGCTTGCCGCGTTTGGAACTGAGCGGATTTGGGTCGGGGCCAGTACGGTTGCCAGTTTGACAATGTACCCCTGCACCGAGCTCGAGCTGGTACGGGTCAGCCCCACCGAATGGTTTGCCCAGGGCACCGGCACCCTGCACCGGCTGAACAGCATGCCGCTGGTGGGCACAGGCGCAAATGACGGCCGACTGGCGAGCACAGCCTTTGTCCAGCAGGAACTGGCGGTCGAACGTGGCAGTGCTGCCCCGCTGATGGATGGCGTGGCCGCTGCCGGTGTGGCAGTCAAGAAAGCGCGAGAGGATCACCGGCATCCGACCGATACCAGCCGGGCGCCGCTGGCATCGCCGGTGTTTACCGGTGTGCCCCGCGTGCCCACAGCAGCAGTCAGCGCCACGGGTGACCAGGCGGCGAGCCTGGACTATTGCCGACTGGTGGTTGCGGCGCTGGTAGATTCGGCGCCGGGCGCATTGGACACGCTCAAAGAGCTGGCCGCCGCCCTGGGCAACGACCCGAACTTTGCCGCGACCATGACCTACTACCTGTCGCTCAAAGCGCCGTTGGCCAGCCCGGCCCTGACCGGCGCCCCGACGACGCCGCTGGCGGCACTGTTCGACGACTCCAGCCAGCTGGCGTCGACGGCCTTTGTCCGGCGCTTCGGTAACCAGTTCGGCGGCGTAGGCGTATACACCGCATCAGCGCAATTGCCGGCCACGGACGCAGGCAAGCTGATCTACTTTGCCGGTTCCGCACAAAACCAGACGCTGACGCTGCCCCCGGCCAGCTCGTTGCCGGTGGGCAGCAAGCTGCACTTCCAGAACATGGCGCCCAATCAGGTGTTTGTCAGTCGCGCCGGCACTGACACGGTGCAGGTGGGGGGTGTGCTGACGCCGGTAGTGGTGATCCCCACCGGTGGTGATGCGTACTTCACCCGCGTGGGTACCAGTGATTGGTTCGTCAACGGCACGGCAGTTCTGGACAAGCTGGCCAGTTTCGCCAGCCTCAAGCAGCCCAACGGCTGGGAGAAGTCACCGAGCGGAATCATTCGCCAGTGGGGCTACGCCAACAACGGCGACATGGTGAACGGCACGCTTATCACCCTGCCCATGACCTACCCGAACGAACACTTTCAGACCGTCGTCTGTGCCTACAACTCCACCGGCGATATCGACAACTGCTACATCGGCGAGCTGGGCACGAACTTTTTCCGCTTGCTCACGCAATCGCAGGCAGCGGCAGGTGGCCCCTGGGTCAACAACGTCGTGGCGGCCCGATACGTTTCCTATGGCTGGTAAGGAGTACACATGACCATTTTCTACAGTGCTTCAACCGGTGGCTTCTTTGATGACGCGCTGTTTGATGCCGACACCCTGCCGGCCGATGTGGTCGAGATCACCGAAGAGGATCATCAGGCGCTGCTGCAGGGTCAGTCGGACATGAAACAGATCGTCGCCGACGACAACGGCTACCCGCGCTTGCTGGAGCGCCAGGCCAGCCTGCCGACCCCGGCAGAGCTGGTGCAGCGGATCGATGCCTACGCCGTGACCCAGTACACCTACCTCAACCGTTTTGAAGTCGAGTACCGCGAACGCGCAACGGCAGCGCGCCGCTATCGCGAGGCCGGCTACAGCGGCGAGCCGGGGATCTGGATCACCTCGTTTGCCGAGGCGGCTGGGCTCGAACCCGCACCGGCCGCCGATCGCATCATCAGCCAGGCCGAGGCGCTGGCCGATGCCTTCGCGCAGCTGGCGGCGCTACGCATGCGCAAGCGCGAGGTGCTCGCCCTGGACGGTGAGGATGCGCTGTTGCGCGCCCGGGAAATCACCGAAGCAATGGATGCAGTGGTGCAAACCATCGAGTGATCGTTGTAGCGCAGACGGGTACAACCCGCCCTGATCGCCAGTACGCCGCGCGCGCGGCAGCCTGTGCAGTGTCATCCCACTGCACAGGCACACCTCCATGGCCACCGATTACCATCATGGCGTCCGCGTCCTCGAAATCAACGAAGGCACCCGCCCCATTCGCACGGTCGCCACCGCCGTGGTGGGCATGGTCTGCACCGCGCAGGATGCCGACGCCACCGTCTTCCCCCTGAACAAGCCCGTCCTGCTGACCGACGTCCTCACCGCCGCCGGTAAGGCCGGTGAAGCCGGCACCCTGGCCCGCAGCCTGGATGCGATTGCCGACCAGGCCAGCCCAGTCACCGTCGTGGTACGGGTTGCCGAGGGCGAGACCGAGGCGCAAACCACCACTAACATCGTCGGCAGCGTCACGTCCACCGGTCAGTACACCGGACTCAAGGCCCTGCTGGCCGCTGAGGCGCAGCTCGGTGTCAAACCGCGCATCCTCGGCGTACCTGGTCTGGACAACCTGGCGGTGACCACCGAACTGGTGGCCATCGCGCAAAAACTGCGGGGCTTTGCCTACGCCAACTGCTTTGACTGCGAGACCGTGTCCGAAGCGCTGGCCTACCGCGCAGGCTTCGGCGCCCGCGAACTGATGCTGATCTGGCCTGACTTCATCAACTGGGACACCGCCACCAGCAGCGAGAAACCTGCCGCCGCCGTCGCCCGGGCGCTGGGCTTACGCGCCAAGCTCGACGAGCAGGTCGGCTGGCACAAGACCCTCTCGAACGTGCCCGTCAATGGCGTCTCGGGGCTGTCCAAGGACATCTTCTTTGACCTGCAGAACCCAGCCACCGACGCCGGCCTGCTGAACGCTGACGAAGTCACCACCCTGATCCGCCGCGAAGGCTTCCGCTTCTGGGGCTCGCGCACCTGCTCCGACGACCCGCTGTTCGCTTTCGAGAACTACACCCGGTCTGCCCAGGTGCTGGCCGACACCATGGCCGAGGCGCACTTCTGGGCGGTGGACAAGCCGATGCACTCAAGCCTGGTGCGCGACATCGTCGAAGGCATCAACGCCAAGTTCCGCGAGCTGGTGCGCAACGGTTACCTGCTGGGCGGCGAGTGCTGGTACGACGAAGCGGCCAACGACAAGGACACCCTCAAGGCCGGCAAGCTGTACCTGGACTACGACTACACCCCGGTACCGCCGCTGGAAAACCTGCTGTTGCGCCAGCGCATCACCGACCGCCACCTGGTGCAGTTCGCTGCCGCCGTCAACGCCTGATCCCATTTGCCCGCGTGGCCCCGTCCGCGCCGTAGGAGAGCCCGACCATGGCCCTGCCCAAGAAACTCAAGCACCTCAACCTGTTCAACGACGGTAACAGCTACCTGGGCGTGGCCAAGTCGGTCACCCTGCCCACCCTCGGCCGCAAGCTCGAAGCCTACCGGGGCGGCGGCATGGAGGGCCCGGTCAAAGTCGACCTCGGCCACAACGACGACGGCCTGCAGCTGGAGTGGACCCTCGGCGGCTGGGACCTGATCGCCCTGCGCCAGTTCGCCGCCGTGCGCGTGGACGGCGTGCAACTGCGCTTCTCGGCCTCGGTGCAGCGCGACGACACCGGCGAAGTCAGCGCGGTGGAGATCGTCACGCGCGGTCGCCACGAAGAAGTCGACTTCGGCGATGCCGAACCCGGCGAAGACACCGAGCACAAGATCACCACGGCCCTCACCTACTACAAGCTCACCGTCGACGGTGAGGTCATTGTCGAGATCGACTTGCTCAACTTCATCTATGCCGTCGACGGCAAAGATCGCCTGGAAGAACACCGCAAGGCCCTGGGCATTTAATCCCGCACCGCCGGTCAACTGCCGGCGGCAACCTCAGTACCAAGGAGCAACCGCATGAAAACCCCAGAACAGAGCGCACCAGCCAAGAACTTCAACGAGGAAACCATCACCCTCGACACGCCGATCATCCGCGGCGAGACCTCGATCACCTCCGTTACCTTGCGCAAGCCAGCCAGTGGCGAGCTGCGCGGGGTCAGCCTGGTGGACCTGGCCAGCATGGACGTGCTGTCGCTGCGTAAGGTGTTGCCACGCATCACCACCCCGACCCTGACCGATATCGAGATCGGCCGCATGGACCCGGCCGACCTCCTGCAGTGCGGTGTGGCGGTCGGCAGTTTTTTGCTGAAGAAGTCGGACAGGGAAGCTGCCCTCATTGCGTAGACGACGTGATGGCCGACCTGGCCATCGTCTTTCACTGGGGCCCGGCCGACATGGACCTATTGCCCCTTTCTGAGCTGATGGATTGGCGCGAGCGGGCCATAACGCGCTGGGAGCAGACCCATGGCAAATAGCCTGAAGATGGAAGTGGTTCTCCAGGCCATTGACCGCGCCACCCGCCCCATCCGTGCCATTACCCAAGGCAGCGTTGGCCTGGGGCGGGCACTCAAGGAGTCCCGCGACCAGCTGAAGGTGCTGCAGGACCAGCAACGCGATGTCAGCAGCTGGCGAAGCCTGCGCGCCGCCAGCGAACAAACCGGTACCGCCCTGCAAGCGGCACGCGATCGCGTCAAGGCGCTGGGCCAGGAGCAGGCCAGTGCCAGCGTACCCACGCGGCAGATGACCCGCGATCTCAAGGCCGCCATCCGCGAAGCGACACGCCTGAAGCAACAGCACCAGGAGCAGCAGGTTCAACTCCAGGGGCTGCGCAACAAGCTGGGCAGCGCCGGCATCAGCACGCGTAATCTCGGCCAGCACGAACGGGATCTGCGCCAGCGTATCGTCCAGACCAACCAGGCAATCAGTGATCAGGGCCGGCGAATGGAGGCCCTGAGCCGGCAAACGCGACAGGCTGCTGCAGCCAAAGCCAGCTTCGAGAAGGCCCAGCATGTTGCCGGCAGTATGGCTGCAGGTGGCGCTGCCGGCCTGGCAAGCGGCTACGCCCTCTCCCGGCCGCTGCAGGGCATGGTCGATGCCTTTGCCCCCGCCGAGGACGCCGCCACGCAACTGAAAGTGTCGATGATGGATGGCATCGGCCAGGTCTCCAGTGACTACCAGAAGATCAGCGACCTGGCCACCAAGCTGGGCGACAAGCTGCCGGGCTCCACCGCAGACTTTCAGAACATGATGACAATGCTGCGCCGGCAGGGCTTGAGCGCGCAGAGCATCCTTGGCGGTACCGGGGAGGCTGCTGCGTACCTGGGCGTGCAATTGAAGATGCCCGCAGATCAAGCAGCCGAATTTGCGGCGAAGATGCAGGATGCAACCCGGACTTCGGAAAAAGACATGATGGCGCTGATGGATACCATCCAGCGCGGGTTTTACAGCGGCGTCGACCCCACCAACATGCTGCAGGGCTTCAGCAAGATCGCCCCGGTAATGGACGTGATCAAGAAGTCAGGCATCGATGCGGCGAAGGAGCTCGGCCCGCTGCTGGTCATGATGGACCAAGCCGGTATGGAAGGCGGCGCTGCCGGCAACGCCTACCGCAAAATCTTCCAGGCCGGGCTGAACAAGGACGGCGTCGATGACGTGAACGAGAATGCCGCCTTGAGCAAGCGCGGTATCCAGCTCAGTTTCACCAACAAGGACGGCAACTTTGCCGGCCTTGAAAACCTCTACGCCCAGATCGAAAAGCTCAAGGTCCTCAACGACGAAGACCGCACCACGGTTATCAAGGATCTGTTCGGCGACGACTCCGAAACGCTGACAGTGCTCAACACCATGATGAACAAGGGCATCGCGGGCTATCAGGAAGTCCAGCAGAAGCTGCAGAACCAGGCCGACCTGCGCACCCGCGTTAACGAACAACTCGGCACGCTGACCAATACCATCGAAGCCGCCCAGGGCAGCTGGACCAACGCCATGGCCGAGATCGGCGCTACGGTAGCCCCTGCACTCAAAGACATTATCAACGGGCTTGGCGAGCTGGCCGTAAGCGTGAAGGACTGGGTCAGCGCCAACCCCGCGCTTACAGCAGCCATTTTCAAAACGGTAGCGGGCCTGGCAATGCTGCTGACAGCCGGTGGCGGTATCAGCATCATGCTGGCCAGCATGCTCGGGCCGTTCGCCATGGTCCGCTACGCGATGACGCTGGTCGGTATCAAGAGCCTCGGCGCCGTCACTGCGTTCAAGGGCCTCGGCAGCGCTCTGCTGTGGGTTGGTAAAGCGGTGATGATCGTCGGCCGCGCCCTGCTGATGAACCCCATCGGCCTGGCCGTCGCGGCAATCGCCGGCGCCGCGTACCTGATCTACAAGAATTGGGAGCCGATCAAAACGTTCTTCCTCGGCCTGTGGACCCAGATCGAGGCAGGCTTCAGCTCAGGCCTTACCGGCATCCTCGCCCTGATCGCCAACTTCAGCCCGCAAGGCATGTTCTACAGCGCGTTCGCGTCAGTGATGAACTACTTCGGCGTCGAGCTGCCGACCAAGTTCAGCGACTTCGGCGGCATGCTTCTGGACGGCCTGGTATCCGGCATCACCAACAAGCTCGGTGCGGTCAAGGACGCCATTACCGGCGCCGGTGACGCCACCATCGGCTGGTTCAAAGAGAAACTCGGCATCCACTCCCCTTCCCGGGTATTCGCCGAGCTGGGCGGCTTCACCATGGCGGGCCTCGAACAGGGCTTGACGGGCAATCAGGGCGGCCCGCTGGAAGCCGTCACCGCCTTGGGAAAGCAGCTCACCACTGCCGGTGCATTCACGCTCAGCGGCGAAGCCCAGGGCATCACCACGAAAACTCAAGGCGGCCCGTTGGATGCCGTAGCCGCGATGAGCAAGAACCTCGCCACCGCTGTGGGTTTCAACTTCGGTGACGCCCCGAGCATGACCGTGGACAACCGCCCGCCTCTGTCTGCGGCACCGGCCGCAGGACGAAGCGCTGGCATCAGCACGCAGCCACCACCAATGGTATTCAACATTCACCCGGCTGCCGGCATGGACGAGCAGGCCTTGGCCCGCCTGGTTGCCGCCGAAGTCGCCAAACAGCAACGAGCCACCCAGGCGCGCGGCCGTAGCGCGCTATCAGACAGTGAGTAAAGCCCCATGATGATGGCCCTCGGCATGTTCATTTTCAGCCTGGAAACCCTCGCGTACCAGGAGTTCCAACGCCAGACCGACTGGCGCCACGGCAGCACCTCGCGCATCGGGACCAACCCTGCGCGACAGTTCCTGGGCCGTGGTGACGACAGCATCACCCTGCCCGGCGTGCTGCTGCCAGGCCTGATCGGTAGCCCGCTCAGCCTCGACACCCTGCGCATGATGGGCAACACCGGTAAGGCCTGGCCCCTGGTCGAGGGTACCGGCAAGATCTACGGCCTGTGGGTGATCGAGTCGCTGAGTGATACGCGGACGGTGTTCTTCCGTGACGGTGCTGCCAGGCGAATCGAGTTCACCCTCAAGCTCACCCGCATCGATGATGGCCGCGTCGACTTGCTCGGCACCTTGTCCGGTACCGCCGGCAACCTGCTGAGGGCCATCCTGTGACCCTCCTGGAACAAGCGGATAATCTGCTCCAGGACGCAGCCAGCCGTTACCGTGAAGCGACTGCCTACCCACGTCCCGTCTGCCGTGTCGTGGTCAACGGCCAGGACATTACCGGCACCGTCGAGCAGCGCCTCGTCAGCATCGAGCTGACCGACAACCGGGGCATGGAGGCTGACCAGCTCGACATCAACCTCAGCGACCACGACGGCCTGCTGGCCATCCCACCACGCGGCGCCACAGTGCGCCTGTGGCTGGGCTGGAGCGATACCGGGCTGATCGATAAGGGTAGCTATACCGTGGATGAAACCGAGCACAGCGGGGCCCCGGACACCCTCAGCATTCGCGCACGCAGCGCAGACCTGCGCGGCGGCCTCAAGGTCAAAAAGGAACGCAGCTGGAGCAGCTCTACCCTGGGCACGGTGATTGGCGCCATCGCTGCCGCCCATGACCTGGCACCGGTGATCAGCCCGGTGCTGGCCGCGATCGAGCTGCTGCACCTGGACCAGACCAATGAAAGCGACGCCAACCTGCTGACCCGCCTGGGGACAGAACACGATGCGATATCCGCGGTGAAGGCTGGCCGGCTGCTGTTCATGCCTGCCGGCAAAAGCGTCACCGCCAGTGGCGCCGCCCTACCCCACGTTGTACTGACCCGAGAGGACGGCGATCAACACCGCTTCCTGCAGGCCGACCGCGACAGCTACACCGGGGTCAAGGCGTACTACTACCAGGTCAACAGCGCCGAAAAGAAAGAGGCCATCGCCGGCGCCGGCGACAACCTCAAGGAATTGCGGCACAGCTACACCGACCAGGCCAGCGCGCTGCAGGCGGCCCGAGCCGAGTGGAACCGCCTGCAACGCGGTACTGCCACGTTGAGCTACACCCTGGCCAAAGGCCGGCCAGAACTCACGCCCGACCAGACCTACAGCCTGGTGGGGGTAAAGGCCGAGATCAGCGCAATCATCTGGCTGGGCGGCAACCTTCGGCACAGCTTCACCTCAGAGAGTTTCACCACCAGCATGGATCTGGAGTCCAAGTTGCCGGACCAGGACGGCGTGGAAGACCTGGTCGATAAAAAGACAAACTACACAGGCATCATCGCCACCTACCGCGATGAGAAAACGGGCAAGCAAAAGACTGTCACGGCTGGAGACCAGGCCAACCCTCAGCGGCTCACGCACCTCTACGCCAGCAAGGGTAGTGCTAAACGTGCGGTTGATCGTGAGTGGCGACGGCTGCAGGCCGAGAAAGCCTAAGCACAAAAAACCCGGCGCTGGCCGGGTTCAATTTCTATTTCGTGGGTAAGAGCGCATCGAGAAACCGGATGATATCGCTCTGGCCTTGCTTATCGAGTCGCCGGAACATCAGCACTATCATCCGTTCGCGCTGATTGAGTTCAAGCTGCTCGAGCTTTTCGGGCTGGTTGGTCTGCACCTTTTCTATCACCGACATGTGTCACTCCATTCAACACGATCGGGTACCCGGCACCAGTTTCGGTGCCAACCAAAGCACCCGGGGAATGAGCGATTTTCAGCATGATTTGGTGTGCCACCAGCCTACGAAAAGAATTCAGGCATAAAAATTATGAATTTCCACACAATGCCTGGGCACGCTGGACAACATCGCTGTAGTCCATTTTTACACTTGGCATCGAAGGATCAGGCTTTGTTATATCTCGGCCGTCGGCCCAGCCACGTTCCTTGGCAACACTTCGAGCGCTGCCGCTCAGCGCGTACACCGTCCCATCCGATGTTCTCGCCAGCGCTTTCGGTGATGGTCCTTCACACATCAGATCCAGCTTGTCGACCGTGAAAGGCCAAGCCCCGCCGTAGTCCTTGCTGGAAATGCTCTGCACTTTCTCATCAGCACCGCAGCCAGCCATGGCCAGCGTTGCAACGAGCAGCGCTGTCAGCGAAATCCCTTTTAACATTCGTCACTCCTTATGGTTTGCGGCTGAAGGCCATCAACAGGCGCCTAACCGCACCTTTGTCTTCCTCGCCCAGTTCCCGGACGTGATTCACCATCTCGATCTCATCTACCGAAAGTTCTCGTTCAGACACAGGCAGCGGCTGCCCGGTGATGACGAAGAGAACATCTACACCTGCGCAAGCAGCGAGATTTAGCAGAAGAGCACCCGGCTCACGGGTTCCTGCCTCATAGCTGGCCAGGGTCCGCTTGGAAACCCCGACGATGCCGGCAAATTGCTCTTGATTGAGATTGAGACGCTTACGCTCGGACTGAAGGCGCGCACCTATTTCTTCAGAAAGATGCACAAACGTTCCCTCTGCCTATTTACAAATGAACAATCGTGCATCATCCTTCGCATACCACTACACGAATTTGCACGATTAACCACTATGCACGCCACCTGTATATCCGAGCAAGCCTGCAAAGACGCCCGCAAACGCCTTGAACAGCAGGGTGTGACCGTCAAAGCGTTCGCTTTGAAGAATGATCTTCACCCCAGCACCGTCTACGCCGTTCTTCTGGGACAAAAGAAGTGCCTACGTGGTGAAGCTCACCGCGCAGCTGTACTCCTGGGTCTCAAACAAAACGTGAGTGAACAGTAGTGCGGCGAGCCAAGGAGGGAAACGAGAACATGAAACGCCCTATCCTCGAAAGCCGCCGCAAGGTGGTCAGCGCCATCATCACCGCGTATCCCGGTGGCCGTGACTGTGCAGCAGCGCACCTGGGCCTGGACATCAAACGTTTTGACAACCAGGCCTACGAAAGCGCCGGGCACAGGCCGCTGAGCGACGAGCAACTGTTCCAGCTTGAGAAAGTAACCGGCACGGCCTACCTGGCCGATTACGCCGCAGGTCTGTATGGCGGCGTCTTTGTTCCGATGCCTGAGCGTGTCGAGTTGGACAATGTCGAGCTGTATCGACTCAGTCTGGATGCCGACGTGAAAGAAGGCCGTGTCGACCAGGTCATCGCCAAGGCATTGGCCAACGGTGATATCGACGAAGGCGAGCTTGCCGAAATTGTCGCGGCCCACCGGGAGCATATCGCCGCTCGCCACGCTGAGGTCGGCGCAGTGATTACTCTGCACAGGAAGCCCAAGGAATGAGCACTTACAAGCTTATCTGCCCGCATTGCCACAAATCGCTGCGTATCCGCACCAGCGTTGGACAGCATGTGTTCCTGCGCACGGCTTACCTGCAATGCACCAATGAAGCCTGCGGCGCCACCTTCCGCGCCCAGTTCGAAATCACCCACGAAATGAGCCCTTCCGGCATGCCGAACCCTACTGTTCGGTTACCTGTTGCACCTGCAGCGTTGCGTCGTGATGCGATGCAAAACCCCAACGAAACACAGCTCGACCTCCTGGAGGCCACAGCATGAACTCTGTCACGCCGCTTGATTGCGAAAAGGACTACCGCACCAGCATGCAGCTGGCGGCGTTGAGTTACCTGCAGCGTCACAAGGCTGAACACCTGGGGGACGATGGCACCTTGCACGACCGAACTACCCACTACCTGGTGGACAACCTAGAGGTGCCGGCCTTCATGGCTCCCGACCTGGTCCGCCAGGCCATGGGCATGCTGACACCGGGCAAGTGCTCAAGGCTGTTCCGCCTGGAAATGGACCCAAGCTGTGCCACAGGAGTGGTTCACCTTATAGACATTGTGTCTGGCGACCGTGCACCGATTCCGTTGCGTGTACTGCCGCATCGGTTCCAGGCCGAACTGGCCACCTATTAACCCTTGATTCCCAGTCCCACGTCGTGGGTTTGGGGAAGTTGCATCCGAAATTCGAGGTAGACGCCATGCCAGACGCCATCGCCATAAAGCTGGACATGCCCAAAACAGTGGCCCAGGCCTTGTTATCGAACCTGCGCAGTGAGTTGCGCCGTTGCTTGTCCGAGCATTGGTACGACGACCGTTATCGCCAGGTTCCTGAGCCTCTGCGCAGCCGGCGAATCCTCGACGACTATCCCGCCCTGGACGGCCATAAACAAACGATCGGTGCCCTGCGGGCTGCCCTCGAAGCCAATCATTAAGGCCCACGCCATGCAGATGAAAGAAAAACTCAGGAGCGAAGTGCTGAATCGCCTTGAGCGCGACTACGGCCTGAAGCACATGACCGGCACCAATTACATGCGCAAAGGCAAATGCCCGGCGCACCGGTGCCAGAAAAATACCCTGTACACATTCCATGACTCGCCGTGGATGTTGATCTGTGGACGCCCAGAAAAGTGTGGCCACCGGGTACACATCAAGGACATCTACGATGACCTCTTCAACGACTGGAGTAAGACAGCACCGGCAACCCAGGAAGATCCCGTTGCCACCGCTCGCGCCTATCTGGAATTCGCCCGGGGCTTTCGAATCGACCTGATCAAGGGTTGGTTCACCCAGGAAAACTATTGGAGCAGGGATATCAACGCCGGCAGCGCCACTGTGCGTTTCCCGTTGGACAAAGGCGGCCACTGGGAACGCCTGATTGACCGGCCTGAGCGTTTCGGCAAGCAGAAGGCTCGCTTCAAACCCGGGGAAAGCTACAAGGGTGTCTGGTGGTGTCCACCCAGTGTGGACCTGCTAGCAATCGATGAACTGTGGATTGTCGAGGGCATCTTTGATGCCATCGCCCTCCTGCACCATGACACTGCCGCAGTATCGATGATGTCGAGCGCACCGTTGCCGATCGACTCACTCAAGGACCTGATCAAGCTGCGCCAGGACGCGGGGAAGCGCCTCCCGAGACTGGTCTGGGCTCTGGACAACGAACCGGTCGCACGCGCCAACACCCGCCGCTGGGTGAAGGAAGCCCGCGAGCTGGGCTTCACCTGTGAAGCGGCAATGATCCCGCAGACCGGGAGCAAAAAGCTTGATTGGAACGACTTGCACCTGCGCTGGACCTTCATTGAAGGCGACGACGAGCGTACCAAGCGGGTTGAAAAAGACCTGAAGGAAGCCCGGCATGAGGGGGCCTTGTTACTGGCCGAGTCCGCTGAGGAAAAAGGGCTGTTGATGTATGACTGGCACCCACGCAGCGAGTTTTCTTTCACCTTCAGGACACGGCTGTATTGGTTCAGGTTCGACCTGGAGAAGTTCGATCGTGCGATGCGGGACCTTGAAACCTCGGATCGCCAAGAGGATCAGTTGCTCAACGATCAGCAGAAGCGCGACAAGGCTATGCGCCAATGCGGCCACGTAGTTCGCATTGCCAACTGCCACTTTCAAGCACTGTATTTCATGCGCAACGAACTGACCGACGAGGCCTGGTACTACTTCCGCGTCGAGCGACCTGACGCTGCGGCAATCAAAAGTACCTTCAGCGCCGCACAGTTATCGTCTGCCCCGGAGTTCAAGAAGCGACTGCTCAACATTTCCAGCGGGGCCATGTTCACCGGCACCGCTCTGCAGTTGGAGCGTCTGATTGAACCGCAGCTCGATCGCCTGAAAACCGTAAACACCATTGACTGGATCGGCTACTCACGCGAGCACGGGGTCTATGTTTTCAATGACATCGCCATCACAAACGGCAAGGTCCACAAGCTCAACGAGGAAGACTTCTTCGACCTCGGGCAACTGAGCATCAAGTCGCAGAGCCAGTCACCGGTGCTCACCATCAATACCGACCTCAATGGCTACAACGAGGGCTGGTTCGAGGTGTTCTGGCGTTGCTTCGGCGTGCGTGGCGTGGTGGTGCTGGCCTGGTGGCTGGGTGCGTTGACCGCCGAGCAAATCCGCCAGAAGCAGAAAACCATCTGCTTTCTGGAACTTGTCGGCGAAGCGGGCTCAGGTAAGACCACCCTCGTGGAACTGTTCTGGAAGCTGGTAGGGCGCACGGAATACGAAGGCTTCGACCCGTCCAAGGCCACCCCGGTGAGCCGTGCCCGTAACTTCGCCCAGGTGGGCAATCTGCCCGTGGTTCTGATCGAGTCCGAACGAGAGCAGAAGGATGGTGCGCCGGTGAAGCACTTCGACTGGGACGAACTGAAGACCGCCTACAACGGCCGCAGCGTCCGCTCTACCGGCGTCAAGAACAACGGCAACGACACCCGCGAACCGCCTTTCCGTGGCGCGCTGCTGATTGCCCAGAACAACCCGGTCAATGCCTCCGAGCCGATCTTGCAGCGGATCTGCCACGTTCACTTGACCCGCGAGCACCACACGCCGGAGACCAAGTTGTTCGCCGAAGAACTGGAGCGTATGCCGATGGAGCGGGTCAGCGGCTTTCTGATCAAAGCCCTGCAGCGCGAAGCCGAGATTATGCGGCTCTTGGAAGAGCGGACTTCCCAGTATGAGCAGGAGCTGCTTGAGCGCCCTGGCATCCGTACCGTGCGTATTGCCAAAAACCACGCCCAACTGCGCAGCCTGGTTGATGGCTTGTGCCTTGTCGTGCCACTTGGCGACAAGCGCGCCGCCCTGGTGCATGAAGAAATCGGCCGTATGGCCGAGGAACGCCAGCAGGCTATCAACGCCGATCACCCAACCGTGCGCGAGTTCTGGGACCTCTACGACTTCCTCAACGGCATGGATGACAACGGCGCCCTCAACCATGCCCGCAAACAAGGCCTGATTGCCGTGAACCTCAATGAATTTGTCGAGCTGGCTGCCAACAAGCGCCAACAAGTGCCGGCCCTGAGCGAACTGAAGCGCCTACTCAAAACCAGCAAGTCCCCCAAATTTCTGGAGTCGAACAAGCCCGTCAACTCAGCGAGACAGACAGACGCGTTCAACACCAGCAAGACCGTCCGGTGCTGGATGTTCCAGGCCTGACAACTCGCCAGGGCGCGGCAACGCCCAGGTATCAACCCCAAGGAGAAGCACCATGCGCAACGAGAACCACGACGAGCATTACCACCCCAGTCGGCGCGAGACGCTGGCCACCCTGATTGCCAGTGGCTTGACCCTGGCCCTGCTGCTGGCAGTCGGCTACGCCGTTCCTGATCTGCTCAACAACCTGGTTCATTGATCAACCCGCCCGGGCGCGGCAACGCCTGGGTATCCCCAAGGAGAAGCACTGTGCAAACAAAGAACACTAAACAAATCGACAATCTTGAAATGGTCATGGCCTTCGAGGACTGGGCGGTTCCGCGAGGCTACGACCTGTCCAGAGACTTGTCGGGGACCGACACCACGTTCCTTAACTTGGAGACCCGCGCGGCGTGGCTAGGGTTTGAGGCCGCACACGGCCCAGCTGGCTGTGCCCCTGCCGGTCAGCAGCTCTACGCCCAACTCAAGAAAACCAGCGAGTACGCCCACCAGACGGGCGAAGTCTTTTCAGTCCGTGTCAAAAAGGCACCGTTTGATGATTACGTCATTCATGGGGGGCCCGGCGGTTTGTACCGCCTGCGTGACGTGGATTTGTACGTGATAGAGGACAGCAAGCAGTACCGCCTCAACTGAAACCGGATAACCGGAAAAAAGACGGCGCTGGAGAGCGGCAACTCCCCAGCGCCTACCAACCCCAAGGAGAAGCACCATGCAAGTACAAACCCAAGAAGTCAGCACCGAGCAGGCTACCACAACCGCTTTCCAGGTCGGCGACGAGGTCTCCTATGTTGCCATGCGGAAAGAAGGTCGCGGTTACCGCCTCAGTGCCCGCACCGGGAAGATCATCGAGATCGATGGCCAGGTTGCAACCATTCGGGGCGGCAATGGCCGCTGCAGCGTACAGCCACTGCAAAAGCTGACACCTGCTGGACAGCCGAACGCCCTGACCCGCGCCCTGATGGGGGAGCGTTGATTATGAGCATCCGTCACTTTTACAAAACAGAAGCTCCAGCCATTGTGGCCATCGTGCAGGAGTTCTACACCAAAAAGGCTGAGCAGCAGGCAGCACTGGTAGTTCTCGGTGAGGCCTTCGGCGGCCAGGTCGCCTCGATGCGGGACATCACTTGCCACTACGCCGGTGGGGTGAAACTCAGTGCCAGTAAAGAACTGGACGTGTACTGGCGGCGCCCAGACGAATATGGGTATCGCAGCCTTCGAAGTACCCCCCTGCTTCCAAAGGGTGGCAGCAAGGAAGATCGGGCAGCTTACAAAGCTGAGCACAGCCGTCTGCTGGAGCTTTGGGCGAAGCTATGCCCTCCACGATTGAGCAACCATACCTACTGGGAAAAGACCGGCATCAACACCGGCAACCTGTTGCTGAATGGTGGGATCAAGTTCGAGCTGGATGGCGTGGCCTATTTCAATCTGGGTTATCACCTCGACCAGGCCAAACACCTGGAGAAAGTAGCGGCTGGCCAGCCCTCCTACGGCTGGATCGAAGGTGTCATCGAGATCACCGCCAGTGAGTACGAAACGGCCCGGAATGCCCGTGAGGAAGCATTCAAAGCAGCCAAGGGGGTAAGCCGTGGATAAGGCAAGCACTCAACAGCGGCCGCGCCTGGCCGTTCACTTTCTCGACCTTCCCTGCATCTGCGATGTATGTGGCAAGGCCCGTTCAACGCGCTCCCACCAGCGCTGCAGCAAGATCCGCCAGCAGCGGAAATGCGCCGAATGGGAAGCCTACATGGCCAACGTCGAAGCCAAGCACGCACAGAAGGTACGTCGACATGCTTGAGATCATCGTCAAACCAACGTTGGGCAGCTACATGGCCCGCGCCAAAGGGCGGAAGACCAGCGCGAGTCGCTCGGAAGGGCCGCTTCAAGCGGCCGTTGCTCTGCTACGCAAGCTTGAACTCTGGGGTGGCGAGCTGCAGGAGCAAGACAGTAACCACCTTCCCCAAGGCCACGTGCTTTTCCATTTCCATCCCGTTGATGAGGCTATCAATGACGCAGTCAATTGATCAGAAGGTCCAGGAGAAACTGCGCAAGCTGCAGGCCCTGGCTGAACGCGGAGTGGGAGGCGAGAAGGCTAATGCACAGCGAATGCTTGAAACGCTGCTCGCACGCCATGGACTTAAGCTTGATGACCTGGCTGATGAGCGTCGCGAAATCTGCTGGTTCCCTGCTCCCTCCAAGTTCGAAACCCGCCTCGCTGCCCAGATCCTCGCAAAGGTGTGTAACACAGATAGTCCCGACGCTTACCGCAGCAAGCAGCGGCCGAAGCAGATCGGGGTTAAGGTAACCCCGGCGGAGGCTGTCGAGTTTGAGCTTCATTACGACACGCTGCGCAAAGCCCTCGAAGCGCATTTCCAGGATGCTTTTTCGGCATTCGTGCAAGCCAACCGTCTGTTTCCGACTACACCCAGCGACGACGTTGAACCGCTGTTGTCCGAGCGCGACTTCCGCGTAATGACTATGGCTTCAACTATCCAGCCCACAGCGGTTAACCCTCGCCTAGTACATCAAAGGGAGGCCACCCATGACTGATTTCTTCTACCTCCAGGACAGTCGTAACAACGTGGGTAGCCGAACAATGTTCTGGCGCCTAGGCGGCGGCTATACCTCAAACCTCAATGAGGCCGAGCAGTTCACACGTGAACGCGCAGTCAGGCAGTACGAAAGCAGGGAAACCGACCTACCCTGGCCCATGGAATACATCCGGGCACGGGCCGAAATAGGAGTCGATTGCCAGTACCTCACCAGATCCGAGGCCGAGGCCTACCACAACGTAGATGGTCGTTTTTACGTGGCCTACGCACGCGACTGGGATGGAAACGATCTTGTCTGGCTCGGCGGTACAGGCCCGACCGCGAACCTGGAAGACGCAATTCATCCTGGTGCCCCGGATTCCGCCAGCTACCGGTCGAAAGGCTTTGAGCTCTGGCCGTGCGGCTACATCGTCGATCGTTCGCGCCCGGTCGTGCGAGCCGTGCAGCTCGACCACAAGCAGGCGCTACGGGCAGTAGATCTCAAGCTGTCCCCGCCAAAACGCCAACGCACCAAGAGCTATGGCAGCCTGATCAATTGCGGTGGCTGCGGGCGTTTCCTTAACGATCGGCAGCGTTTCAACATCTGCCCTAACTGTGGCGAAGAGAATGCGCCATGACCAGAACTCTTGATCGTTTCATCTCTGAGAAAGACGTCCTGGAAGTGACGTCCTTTTCCCGCTCCACGCTGTGGCGGCAGATCAAACGCGGCAGATTTCCAGCATCGGTTGTGATCTCTGCCGGCCGGGTGGGCTGGAGACAGTCCGCTGTGCAGGCCTGGCAGAACGATCCGGACAACTGGCAAACATCCATCACCGAGGCCGCGTAAGCGGCCTCATCTATTCCTGTTCGGCTGCAATGACGTTTTTCCGCAGCCAAGCTTCCCACCGGCGCAGCCCTGCCCGCTTCTCGTCGAAGTAGTCGTAACGGTCGTAATGCTTCGACGACACATCCCCGAACGCATGCCCCTGGATGCGGTCCCGTAACTCCTTGCTCAGTCTGGCCTTGGCCATCAGCGTCTTACAGGTCCGCCGGAGATCCCGAAGCGTGAACGGCCCGTTGAACTTGTCGGCGTGCCGGCCATACAGCTTGGTCACCGCCCTGGACAGCGAATTAGTGTGCAACGCCGTGCCTTCTGCCTTGCCCTGGAATGGGTAGGCGCTGGTGTCGCTGATCTCATCCATCACCTGCAGGCTGTCACGCATCAGTTGGTTATATGGGACGACGTGCAGCGATCGCTCGCCCTCGATGCCGCGCCCCTTCTTGTTGCGGATCACCAGGTGGTCGTCCAGATAGCTCCGTCGCTCAGTCGCCAACAGTTGCTCCGGCCGCTGTCCCCCGGACGCGATCAGGAACTTGATCAGCTCCGAGGTCACCAAGCTCAGGTGCTCCGGCAGGACTTGCCAGAGGTACGCCAGTTCCTCCGCCGACAGTGCTCGATCGCCGGGCTGCTCCCAGTCGGCCTGGACGGGGACGCTGGCCACGGGGTTGCTGGAGAGACCGAATTTGCGGTCCGTCTTCTGGTAACTGCGCGGGTTGAACTCTTGTTCAAGACCGACTTGGAAGGCTGCGTGCAGCCGCGATCGGACGCGGTTGCAGTAGGTAGTCACGCCGCCGGCGATCATTCGGGACAGGATGTCGCGGATGTCCGCAGGCCCAATCAGGCAGGCAGGCCGCTTGACCAGAGCGGGAAATGGCTCGGCGATATAACGCTTGAACGACCACTTCACATCCTCGGCAGAGGCCGCGCCTTCACTGACCAGCTTGTTGACGTAGTTGTCCATCAGGTCCAGGAGAGTGGCAGGAGCTACCGCCACCTCTTTCTCCACCCGGCTCAGCTCACGCGCGGCCGCTAGCCCCATTGTCGGCCAAGTGCCCAGCTTAGATTTTGTCTTGGACCCGTTGACCCGCCGCTGGAAGTAGAACTCCTTGGTGCCGTTGGGTCGCACCCGCAGAAAGAGCACGCCCTCCCCCCTCGCACTGCGGCCGTCCGAGACCGTGTATTCCTTTTCGCCAGGCTTCATTGCCTTGATTTGTTTCTCAGTTAGCATTTGGGGGCCGTTTATGGGGGCCGTTTGGCCGAAGCAATATGAAATTGGGTGAAACAGCTTGAAACAGGCCGTTCCCCGGGCAGGCCCGTACTACGGGGCTTTACGGGCGAAATGATACAGACTGAACCTGCCTGATACACCATCAGACCCAGCTTCCCAAGCTGATAACGAGGGTTCGATTCCCTTCACCCGCTCCAGCTTCTTCCAGGCGCCAGCACAGCTGAGGCCTTGGCCACCGCCCTGGTGGCTGTTTCGCTAACGCCCCTTCGCTTCAACTGCTGCCAGCACCAGTATTCCCTGGGCCAGCTCACGATCCGTTGCGCCAGGCGCACGCCCTTCGCTACGCAACCAATTCAACGCCGACTCCAGGTAGACACCCCGGTAAGCGCCGTTGCTGGCAATGAACGCCGCAGCATCGTCGCGAGCTTGCGCCATCACTTGCTTGCCATCTTTGCCGGAACTGGCCTCGGAGGCCATGGTGGGGCCATAGGTGGTAGCGCCAGTGAGCATGAAGGGCAGATAAACCGTTGCTCCCAGAGTCAACATGCCGTCGACGTCGCCGCCGCTGCCAAAGATGTCGCCCTGACCCTGAGCGCTGCAGCACCAGGCCAGGCTCAGCAGAATTGCGGGCTTTTTCCAGCTATTGATCTTGCGTTCCATCGGCGTCCATTCAGTGCCCCTGTAATCGGCCGGCATTCTCCACGGCTTGAGCCAGACTTAACAGCAGTGTTTTTGACTTGACGCCCTGCCCAGGCGCCGCGCGCTGCGCTTTAATAGCCCACCGCGAAACACTCGAAAGGACCCGTGCATGTTTCTCTCCCGCTGGCTGCCTGGCCTGGCCAATCTGTTGCAATACCGCCGCGAATGGTTTCGCCATGACCTGCAGGCCGGTTTGTCGGTGGCGGCGATCCAGATCCCCATCGCCATTGCCTATGCGCAGATCGTCGGCCTGCCGCCGCAATACGGGCTGTATGCGTGCATCCTGCCGATGATGGTCTACGCGCTGATCGGCAGTTCCCGGCAGCTGATGGTCGGCCCGGATGCCGCCACCTGCGCCATGGTTGCCGGGGCGATTGCACCGCTGGCCATGGGCGACCCGGCGCGGCTGGCGCAGCTGTCGGTGATCGTCACCATCCTCGTCGGCCTGATGCTGATCGGTGCCGGGCTGGCGCGGGCCGGGTTCATCGCCAGTTTTTTCTCGCGGCCGATCCTCATCGGCTACCTCAACGGTATCGGCCTGAGCCTGCTGGCCGGGCAGCTGGGCAAGGTGCTGGGCTTTCAAGTCGAGGGTAACGGCTTTGTCCTCAGCCTGATCAACCTGCTGCAGCGCCTGGGTGAAATCCACTGGCTGACCCTGCTGATCGGCCTCGCCGGGCTGGGCTTGCTGATCTGGCTACCGCGCCGTTACCCGCGCCTGCCGGCGGCGCTGGTGACCGTGGCCGTGGCCACCCTGATAGTCGGATTGTTCGGCCTCGACCGTTTTGGCGTGGCGATTCTCGGCCCGGTGCCGGCCGGCATGCCGGAACTGGCCTGGCCGCAAACCAATCTGGAAGAAATGAAAAACCTGCTGCGCGATGCCCTGGGTATCGCCACCGTGAGCTTTTGCAGCGCCATGCTCACCGCGCGTAGCTTTGCTGCCCGCCATGGCTATGCGATCAATGCCAACCATGAGTTCCTGGCCCTTGGTGTCACCAACATTGCCGCCGGGGTATCCCAGGGCTTTGCCATCAGCGGCGCCGACTCGCGTACCGCGGTCAACGACATGGTCGGCGGCAAAAGCCAGTTAGTGGGGATCATCGCCGCGCTGGTCATCGCCCTGATCCTGCTGGCCTTCACCACGCCCATGGCCTGGATTCCCCAGGCTGCCCTCGGTGCAGTTTTGCTGATGGCCGGCTGGGGGCTGATCGATGTGCAGTCGCTGAAAAAAATCTACCACCTCAGCCGCTTCGAGTTCTGGCTGTGCGTGCTGACCACCGTCGGCGTGCTTGGCGTCGGTGTGCTGCCGGGCATCATCATCGCTGTGACCCTGGCGATCCTGCGGTTGCTCTACAGCATCTACCAGCCCACCGATGCGGTGCTCGGCTGGGTGCCGGGCATCGAAGGCCAGGTCGACATCCGCCGCCACCAGGATGCGCGCACGGTGCAGGGGCTGGTGGTGTATCGCTTTGACGATGCGATCCTGTTCTTCAACGCTGACTACTTCAAGATGCGTTTGCTCGAGGCGGTACAGCGCGAGGAGCAACCACGCGCGGTGCTGTTCGATGCCGAAGCGGTCAGCTCCATCGATGTCAGCGGCATTGCTGCCCTGCGCGAGGTGCGCGATACCCTGACAGCCCGCGGCATCTACTTCGGCATCGCCCGGGCACGCGGGCGTTTCTTGCGCATGCTGGTGCGCTCGGGGATCGCCCGGGAGATGGAGAACGGCTTGCTGTTTGGCTCGGTGCGTTCGGGGATCAGGGCATATCGGTTGTGGCGCAATCGCAGTCGCAGGGCAACGGTGCCGGGGATGGAAACGGCATCGCGGGGCAAGCCCGCTCCTACAGATGGGTAGGAGCGGGCTTGCCCCGCGATCGAGCCATTACCGGAGCTGACAGGCCTCGGGCACTTGCGCAACGTTGCCGATCAAGCTGATCAAGCCACACGGCAAGCTCCCCCGCCACTGCAGGTAATCATGCCCGGCCGGGTACTCGACCTGCGCCACCGCATACCCCTTGGCCAGCAGCACGTCACGCAGATGGCGGTTGGTATCGAGGATCTTCGGCCCTTCGAACAGGCCCGACTGCAGGTAGAAGCGCAGCGCTTGCCTGGGTGCCTTGACGTATTCGCGGGTGAGCCAGCCCGGCTCTTCGCCCTCACGCCCCCACCAATAGGAACCGGACATGCTCAACACATTGCCGAACAGCTGCGGGTGCTTGAGGCCCAGGTAGGCCGACGCCAGGCCGCCGTAGCTGGAACCGGCCACCACGGTGCGCTCTGGCGCTGCCGCAAGACCTTGCCGGCGCGCCCAGGGCATCAGTTCTTCAGCCATGAAGCGGGCGAACTGCGGGTTGGGCGGCAGTTCCTGCTGGCGGCTGAGGTCGCTGGGGTTGGCGACGATCAGCGCCGCGGTCGGCGGAATCAGGCCGTCGGCGATCAGGTTGTCGAGAATCGTCGGGGTCGGCACCTGGCGCGTATAGGCGTGGGCATCGAACAGCACCAGCAAGCCCTGCCCTTTTGCTCCCGCCTGCCACTGCGCCGGGCGGTACAGGTAAACGTCACGCTCGTTGCCCAGCAATTTACTGCTCAACACCTTGCGTTCCAGGCTGCCCCGGGCAATGCCGGGACGCTCGGCAACCCAGGGTTGCTCCGGTGCTGCCGGCAGCTCCAGGCGCGAGCGCGAGAGGAACGGGTCGCCGCTGCCATCGGCAAAGCCGTTGGGGTTGAGGGGATCGCGGCGGGTGCTGGCGAGGATCATCCGCCGATCATCGGAGGCCGGAACATCCGGGGCCATCTGGTAGCTCAGGCGCGCAGACGCCGGCAGCAGATAGCTGCGAAACCACACGTCGCTGTCGCCCAGGTGTTGCAGCTCATCATGATTGCCCGAGGGCGCGCCGAACACACGCACGTTGTCCTGCGCACCGCGCCAGAGGAAGGTCACCAGGGCCATGCCGGGCTGGTCTGCCACGTTTTCGACCATCGGCGTGCCCTGCTGCTGGCGCGCCCTCCAGAACGCTTCGGTACTCGCGCCCTGGGCCAGTTGTTGCTGCAGCGCTCGCAAGGTCTGGCTCTGCAACGGGTCAGCGCTGCGCTTCTGTTCAGCAGATGCGATCACCTGCTTGAGGGTCAATGCGTAGGTAACTTGCGGCCGGCTGGCGAGCGCCTCGGCACGCAGGCCGTAGGCGCCATCACGTTCGGCGATGAAGATGAACTCGCGCGGTTGGTCCTGGCCATCGATCAACATCCGCACAGGTTGGCCCTGGGCATCGAGCAGGCGCAGGCTGGCATCGCCCTGCAGTCGTCCCTGGACCAGGTCGCCGGCCTTGAGCTGCAAGGTCCAGACCGGTTGCAGCCCTTGGGCGAAGCTGGCGCTGACGGTTTGCCCGGGTTGCAGGATGTTATCGGTGCTTGCCATCGCGCTGCCACTCACGCACAGGGCCAGCGCCAGGGCGCAGCGCCATTGATTGAAGGTCTGCATGGTCACCTCAGAAATCGATGCTGGCGGAGAGTTTCAGCGTGCGCGGCTCGCTGACCGTCGCGTAACCGTCGTTGAACACCCCGGCCCAGTAGGCGCGGTTCTCGACGTTCTCAAGGCTTGCGCGCAGCACCACGTCCTTGCTGAGGATGCGCGTGCTGTAACGGCCGCCGAGGTCGTAGCGGGTCCACTGCGGGATCTTCAGGTCGTTGGCGCTATCGAGGTACTGCGAGCTGCTGTGGATGCCCAGCGCGGTCAGGGTCAGGCCCTCGATCCAGGGGGTATCCCACTCGGCGCCGAGGTTGGCCGACCAGGCCGGCACCCCACGGGCGGTGTTGCCGTCGAAGGTGCCGCCGGCGGTGCGGGTCAGTTCGGCGCGGGTGTAGGTGACGCCACCGAGCAGGCGCACGCTCGGGGTCAGCGAGCCGAACAGGTTCCATTCAACGCCGCGGTTACGTTGCTCGCCATCGTCGGTGTAACGGTTGCTGGCCCGATCCAGAAGCATGCTCGGCTTCTCGATCTGGAACACGCTGAGGGTGTGGGTGAAGTCGCCCAGGTCCCACTTGACCCCGGCCTCCATCTGCTTGGCCTTGTACGGGGCGAACTGCTCGCCGTAGTTGGCAGCGGCAAGGTCGGTGACCATGCCGCCCTGGGTCAGGCCCTCGATGTAGTTGGCGTACAGCGACACCGGCGCGTCCCAGGGCTTGAGCACCAGGCCCAGGGCCGGGGTCAGGGCGCGTTCGTCGTAGGCCGGGTTGCTCATCTTCTGCCGCACCCGCTGCGAGCGTACACCGAGGGTCAGCAGCACCTTGTCGTCGATAAAGCCCAGGGTGTCGGCGACGGCGAAGCTGGACAGGGTGTTGTCGCCGGTCTTGTCGCTGGAGCCGATATCGCCGGCAATGATCGGCTTGCCCGGGTGGTAGATATTGGTCACGTACTTCTTGCTGGTCACGGTAGCGGCGCGGCCGATGTCCTGGTGCAGCAAGGTGGTGCTCAACACCACCTGATGGTTTACCGGGCCGGTGACGAAGTTGCCACGTACCCCGGCTTCGGTGGACAGGCTGTGGGTGTAGCCGGCCTGGTTGTAAGTCTCGCCGCTGGCATCGCCGTTGGCACCAGTGACAATCACCCGGGTGCCATTGAGAAAGCCCTTGTAGCGGGTGCGAGCGCTGCCGACGCTGGCGTAGGCGGTCCAGTCGTCGTTGAGGTCGTATTCACCGCGCAGCACCACGGCCTTGCTGATCTGCTTGGCCGAGATACCGTCGAGGATGTTGGTGTCCGGTTTCGGCGCCTTGGTGACATGACCCAGTTTGCTGAAGCCGGCCATCATCGGGCTACCGTCTTCGAGTTTTTCATGGCTCTCGTAGGCATCCAGCTCGAGCTTCCAGCCATCGCCGCGATAGTCCATACCCAGGGAGGCCAGGGTGCGGTCCTTGGATTGCTGGTCGACGCCGGTTTCACCGCTGCCGTAAACGCCGTTGAAGCGGATGCCGAAACGCTGCTCATCGCCCAGGCGCCGGCCCAGGTCGATATGGTTGGCGACATAACCGTCGGACACGTAGCTGCTGGTCAGGCGCGTCAACGGTGCTTCGCCGGCGCGCTTGGGCACCAGGTTGATCACCCCGCCGACGCCGCCGTTGGGCGCCATGCCGTTGAGCAAGGCGCCGGGCCCCTTGAGCACCTCGACCCGCTCAAGGAACTCGGTCGCCACGTGGCCGTCCGGGGCCAGGCCGTACAATCCGTTCAGTGCAAGCTCGGTGGAATCGAGGGAGTAGCCACGGATCATGAAGTTCTCGTAGGCGTGGCCTTCACCGGTGCTGAAGCGGATCGACGGGTCGCTGCGCAGCACCGCGCCAACCGTGCCGCTTTGCTGGTTTTCCATGTGCTGGGCGGTGTAGGAGGTGACGTTGAACGGCGTCTCCATCACATCGCGATTGCCCAGCATGCCCAGCCGCGCGCCGCGGGCGACCTGGCCACCGCTGTAGGCCTCGGGGATACCGTTGGGGTTGCTGCTGGCGTTGATGTTCAGCTCGCCAAGGGTCAGGGCGCCATCGCTGTCGAGGCTGCGCAGGATGATCACGCCGTTTTCTTCGCTGGCCACCAGGCCACTGTTGGCCAGCAAGCGCTGCAAGGCCTGCTGCAGGGTGAACCGGCCCTGCAAAGCCGGGGCACTGCGGCCGGCCAGCAACTGGCTGTCGGCGGCGATCGCCACGCCGGCTTCGCGGGCCAGGGCATGCACAGCGGCTTCCAGGGACTGCCCCGGCAGGTTCAGGCTCAAGGCTTGCGCATCGGCAGCCAGGACGGCGGCATGGGCCGCGCTCAACGGCAACAGGCTGGCACTGCCCAGGGCACAGGCCAGCACCAGCCGACGCAGGGTACCGGGGAAAGCCACAGGATGTGCCGGGCGGGCATGGGAAAGCGACATGATCTGTCCTTGCAGAGGTGGGTTCAGCGATGAAGACGGGCCACTTCGCCGTTACCCCTCAAAACTTTTTCAGCGCCGTTGCAGGGTGCGCTGCTGCCCCTGCTTGACCAGGCTCACCGGGAGAATTTTCGGCAGCGTCTGCAGGAGCATTTCCGGCTGGTCGCTGGGGAAGCTGCCGGTCAGGTGCAACTGGGCGGCGCCATCGTCAAGGGTCACCGGTTGCAGGGCATAGGCGTTGACCTCGGCGATCACCTCGGCCAGCGGCGCATCGGTGAACGACCACCAGCCCCGCTGCCAGTGCTCGATACTCGCCGCTGCATGCGGGTCGGCCCTGAGCGTCAGCAAGCGGCCTTGCCCATCAAGGTTGATGCGCTCACCGGCCCGCAGTACCTGCGCGCCTTCGCGCAGGCCACGTACCTCGACCCGCCCGCGAGCCACCGCCACCTGAATCTCGCCACCGCGATCGCTGACGCTGAATGCCGTGCCCAGCACCTCGATTTCACCCAGGCGGGTCGTGATCAGAAACGGCCGCAAGCGCTCGCGTGCCACATCGAAACAAACATTGCCCTGCAGCAGGCGAACCTGGCGCAGGCCGTTGCTGTACTCGATACGCAGGCTGGTTTCGGCCGCCAGCAACAACTGGCTGCCATCGGGCAGGGTCTCCCGGCGCGGCGGTTCGGCATGCACGGTCTGCAGCAGGCGATCGAACTGCGGCGTACGCCGCCACAGCCAACCCAGCCAACTGGCCCCGGCCACCGCCACCAGCAAGCCGCCGCCCTGGCGCAGCAGACGCCGACGGCTAACATTGAGCGGCTCCGGCGTGACTGCCGTACGCAGTTGCGGGGTCAACCGATGGACCAGTTGCCAGCGTTGCTCAGCCTCTTGCCAGGCCCGTTCGTGCTCGCTGCTTTTGCTGCGCCAGCGCTCCAACTGGCCGTGTACCTGCTGCACCCGCTGCGGGTCGTCGCTGTTCAGCGCGGCCAGGTAGGTCAGGGCCTGCTGCACCTTGCGTGGAGAAACCGGCGACGACTCAGGCATGCCGTGCCGCCAGGCTCAGCTCGGACAAATCGAACACTGCCCGGGCGATGTGCAGCTCCACGGCCTTGGCCGACAGCTCAAGCTCGGCACACACCTGGCGATGGGGCTGGCCGTGCAAACGCACGCGGACGAATACCTCGCGGCGCAGGCGCGGCATGCGCTCGATACGCTCGATCAGTTGCTGTAACTGCTCGCGGGCGATGATGATGTCTTCAACGCTGGGGCTCAGCACATCGGCGCGGGTCAGCCAGTCTTCCAGCGCCGCCAGCTCGTTGCTGCGCCGCCGGTACTGATCGATGCACAGGTTGCGCGCGGCCTGGAACAACAACGCCCGGGCGTTGACCACCGGCGCGCTCAAGGCGTGGGCATACGCCTGGGCAAAACTCGACTGGGCAATGTCGGCCGCATCATCCGGGTTGCGCAGGCGCCCACACAGGTAACGGCGCAAGTCGCTGTAGTTTGCCAGCAGGTCGTGGACAACTGCCTGCAAGGCCGGGGCTGCGGCGGTCCAGGGCGTTGAGAGCGAAGTCATGAAGGTCCGGCGTGGGAGAAAGACATGAATAGGAATTCATATCATTCTCACATACCTGTGCGGCCTTCTGCCAGCCCTCAGCTGTTGCGCGGCAGCAGCCCCGGCAAGGCGTGGGCCAGGGCATTGACGGCAAAGCCGATGAACATCACCCCGCAGGCGCGGGTGATCCACAGCTCGTAGCGGGTGTACAGGGTGCGCACATGACGGGCACCGACCACACCGATCAGAATCAGGTAGGCCAGCAAGCCGCCGACAAAGCTCAGGGCGATCAAGGCTGGCAGCATCGACCAGTCCAGCGCTTCGGCGCGGCTCGAGAGCAAGGCGGTGAACGTCGCCACCGCCACCGGGTAGGCCTTGGGGTTGGTCAGGCCGAACACCACGCCATGCCAGAACGGCTTGCGCACCGGCCCCTGCTCGCCATCGCCGTTGCCCGGGCGGCTGCGCAAGGCGCGCATGCCCAGCCAGAACAGGTACAAACCGCTGATCACTCCGAGGATGTCGAACACCGAACTGCCGATTTGCCGGGCACCGACGATCGCCACCAGCGCCGTGCTGCACCACAGCACATCGCCGAGCAAGTGCCCGCAGAGAAACCCGGCACCGGCACGGCGCCCGCGGGTGGCGCCAATGCCGAGCACCGCCAGCACGCCGGGGCCGGGGGTAATACCGTAGATAAAACCGGAAGCGATTACCGCGAACAGCAGCGAAAAGGTCATCGGGGCAGCGTCCTGAAAGTCAGTGCAAGGCGCGAAGTCTACGGCAGCCGCGCAGTGCCAGCCAGCCTGTCAGTAGCCCTCGGCGCGCAGGATCTGCGCCTCGCTGCGGGCACTTGGGCGGCCCAGATAGCGCAGCAACTGGCCGCTGCGGTTGCTGAAGATGCCGTCGACGCCCGCCTCCAGCACCTGGCGAAAATCCACCGGCTCATCGACGGTGTACACGTGCACCAGCAAACCCTTGTCGTGGCTCAGCTGGTTCATCCACGGCTGCACCAGGTCGGCGTAACTCTGCGCGCCGCCCCCGGCCAGCGCCGCCGACGGCCCGGTACCGATGGCGCCGTCGGCCTTGGCATAATCGAGCCAGCGCTCGAATTCGGCCTTGTCCCGGGGTTGCTGACGGGCATAGAAGGCGGCCTTGTCGGTTTCACCCGACTCGGCGAAGGTCTGCTGTGAGGCGGGCTCGATGCTGCCCTTGCCGATCCACAGCAACAGCACCTTGGGCACCCGGGGCATGTGCTGGTGCAGCAGCGCCAGGCTGTTGCGGTCAAAACTCTGCAGCACCACCCTGCCCGGCCGCTCAAGCCAGCCACGGGCCTGCAGGGCTTTGTTCAGGTCGGCTTCGATGCCGGGGAACAGGTTCGGTACCTTGGTTTCGATGTACAAGCCGGGCTGATGTTGCGGGTTGGCCGCCGCGATATCCATGACTTCATCGAGGGTCTGGATTTTCAAACCCTTGAAGCTTGACCGGGCACGATCGGGGTAGGCCTTGTTGAACCAGCTGCCGACGTCCAGCGATTTCAGCTCGGCCAGGGTGAAAGCGCTCACCGGTTGATCCTGGCGTTCGGGAAAGCGCTCGGCCACATCGCTGGTACGCCGCAGGTTGTCGTCATGCACGGCAACCAGCACGCCGTCACTGGAGCGCTGCAGGTCCAGCTCCAGGTAATCGGCGCCCAGCTCCCGCGCCAGTTGATAGGCCGGCGCCGTGGACTCCGGTGCATCATACGAGGCGCCGCGATGGGCGATTACCGCCGGATAGGCAATGCCCTGCGCCCTGGCCAGCTCACTGCCCTGCCCGGCCTCGGCAAGCGCCGCCAGCGGCAATAGCGCCAGGCAACCCACTCGTGCAACTGCGTTGAACATTTTCAACCTTCCTTTGCTGTGCAGCGAATCCAGCATAGTCGCCAACGCTGATGACAAACCGGTTGCATGCTAAAGTCGCGGCGATTGCCTGCCCTGCCACAGAGATGCCCGATGCCCCACGCCGACCTCGACGCCAGCCTCAACCACTGGCCAGACCTGAACGCCAGTCACCCCTGCAGCGGCCTGCTGCTGGGCAATGGCGCCAGCCGGGCGCTGTGGCGGCCGTTCAGCTACTTCTCGCTGTTCGAGGAGGCCCAGCGGGTGCGGCACAAACCCCTGAACCTGAGCGACCAGGCGTTGTTCAAGTCGCTGGGCAGCGAGCTGTTCGAGCCGGTGCTCAGTGCCCTGAACACCACAGTGCGGATCAACGCCGCGCTGGCGATCAGCTCCTCGGCGCCGCTGAACCGCTACTACGCGATCAAGGAAGCGCTGATCCACGCCATCCGCAGCGTGCACATCCCCTGGCGCATGCTGCCGAGCCAGACCTTGCAGTTGATCAACCGCGAGCTGGGCAACTACCAGAGCGTCTACTCCAGCAACTACGACCTGATCTGCCATTGGGCAGCCAGCCAGAGGCCGGCAGGTTTCCAGCAGTTGTTCGATGAAGACGGCAACTTCGATATCCGCCGTACACGCGGCCCGGGCACGCGCATGCTGTACCTGCATGGCGGCCTGCACCTGCTCAAGCAGCAGGACGGCAGCACCCGCCAGCGCAGCGCCAGTGACGGCCAGTTGCTCGACGGCTTTGCCGTCAACACCCCCGGTGATGTGCCGCTGTTCGTCAACGAAAGCAGCAGCGACGACAAGCTCAAGGCCATCCGCAGTTCCGATTATTTAAGCTGGGCGCTCGGTGAACTGGCCGGCCATCAGGGCGGCTTGTGCATTTTCGGCCAGCACCTGGACAGCACCGACCGCCACCTGCTGGAGGCGATCAAGCAAGCGCACCCGGCGCACCTGGCCATCGCCATCCGGCCGTTGAGTGCAGCCTCTATCATCAGCCAGAAGCAGCACCACGTGCAGCGCTTTGCCGATATGCCCGAGCTGCAACTGCACTTTTTCGATGCCACCAGCCACCCGCTGGGAGCGTCTGGCCTGGAAGTCGCGGTGCCGGTGCCGATCCGCAAGCGGCGTTGAGCAACAAGAAAAACAGGCATGGTAAATAACAATTATTCTCGATACCATTCGCAACCTTTCTCTCCGGTCCGTCCTGGAAAGCTTGCATGCCGCGCCCCAAACCCGACCCTTTGGCCCACGAAACCTGTCGCGGGTTCTACGCCGATATCCTGCATTTTTTGCGCAAGCGCATGGACAATGCCAACGATGCGGCAGACATGACCCAGGACGTGTTCACCCAGTGGCTGGGTTATCGCGACCGGGCGCGGGTCGAGCAACCACGGGCGTTCCTGTTCCAGATGGCGCGCAACCTGCTCAGCGATCACTGGCGTCGGCAGAAGGTGCGCCACAGTGTGCTCGACGAGGATGCCCAGGCCAGCGAACAGACACCAGCCGGCACCGCCAGCGACCCGCTCAGCCATGCCCAGCAGCAACAACGCCTGGAACAATTGAAACTTGTCCTCGCCGAACTCTCGCCGCGCCGCCGCGAAGCCCTTATGCTGCACCGCTTCGAAGGTTTGACGCAGGCGCAGATCAGCGCGCGCATGGGTATTTCCGTCAGCATGGTGGAAAAGCACATCGCCGCGGCCCTGCTGCATTGCAAGCAACGCCTGGACAGTGACAACGGCATGGAGCAGCCAGAATGACCCCCACTCCTGAAATCGATAAGCGCAGCATCGATGCCCAGGCGGCCAGCTGGTTTACCCGTAACCGCAACGACAGCTCGCGCGAAGCACGCAAGGCCTTCGCCCAGTGGCTGCAAAACCCCGAGCATGCCCGCGCCTATACCCAATTTGAACAACTGTGGGACGACCTGGCCGCGCTCAAGAGCCTGAACAAACCGGTCGCCCTGCCCAAGCGCACACCGCCACGCTGGCGACCGGCCCTGGCCATCGCCGCCGGGCTGGTGTGCGCGGTGCTGGCGGCCAACCTCGGCCTGCCGAGCCGCCATCACCAGCAACAACTGGCGGTGCAGAGTGACCGCCCGCAGCACCTGGCCCTGCCCGATGGCAGCCAGCTGGACGTCAACGCCCGCACCCGCCTGAGCCTGAGTTTTGACAACGAGCGAAGGCTGATTCGCCTCGACCAGGGCCAGCTGTACATCGAAGTGGCCGCCGACAAGGAGCGGCCGTTGTTCGTCGATGCCGGCAGTGCCCGGGTACGCGTAGTCGGCACCGGCTTCGACCTGCGTCGCGGCCAGCAGGAGCTGGTGGTCAGCGTCGCCCATGGCCAGGTGGCCCTGGAAACCCCTGGCGAGAACCGCCCGCCGGTGCTGTTGAGCGCCGGCCAGCGAGCGGTTTATGACCTGGCACGCGGCAGCCTCAACGTGCACAACCTCAGCGCTCCAGAAATCGCCGACTGGCGCAGCGGCCACGTGAGTTTTCGCAACCGCGAACTCGCCAGCCTGATCGATGAACTGTCGCTGTATCGTGCGGCGCCGGTGCTGCTCGCCGATCCGTCGCTGGGGCGCTACAAGGTCTCGGGCAATCTCGATGTCAATGACCCCGACGCCCTGCTCAATGCCCTGCCGGCACTGCTGCCGATCAAGGCGGTGAACCTCGCCGACGGCCGTGTGCGGATCGAACGCAAACGGTAATTTGAGAATATTTTTCATTCGCATGTGAGGGTTTTCCGCAGCCCTGCGTCTTCCTCCCGTCTGCGTAATCACTGCAGGCCTTTTCTGGCCTTTGTTGCCGTATTGGGGGGTTTTATCTTGCGTGCGTTTGCTCCTTTCAAGCCGTTGTCTGTTCGTCCTTCGCTGCTGGCCGCGTGCCTGGCCCTGAGCCTGCAAGCCCAGGCCGCGCCGGTGCAACTGGACCTGCCGGCGCAGCCTTTGGCGGCGTCGCTGAGCCAGTTGGCGCAGCAGGCCAAGCTGCAGTTGCTGTTTGACGAATCCTTGCTCAACAGCGTCCAGGCCCCGGCCTTGCAAGGTGCTTACGAACCGCTGGAGGCGATCAGCCAGCTGCTGCACAACAGCCGCTTTGCCCTGGTCAAGGTCGGCAACACCTATGTGGTGCGCCTGCGCGAAGACGACGCCACCGCCGACAACAGCATCCAGCTCGGCGCGGTGAGCGTGGTGGGTGACGGCCAGCAGGTCGACCCGAGCACCGTCGGCCGCTCGACCCTGACCCAGGAAGACATCGACCGCTATCAGCCAAGCAACATCCCCAGCGTGCTGGCGACCCTGCCCGGGGTGAACATGGGGGGCTCGGCCAAACCCGGTGGCCAGACCATCAACATCTGGGGCCTGGGCGATGCCGAAGACGTGCCGATGACCGTCGATGGCGCGACCAAGAGCGGCTTCGAGCGCTACCAGCAAGGCACCATCTTCATCGAGCCGGAGCTGATCAAGAACATCGAGGTCGAAAAGGGCCCGCACTCGATCTACACCGGCAACGGCGGCTTCGGCGGCAGCGTCAACATGACCACCAAGGACGCCCCCGACCTGCTCCAGGAAGGCCGCAACAGCGGCGCCATGCTCAAATACGGCTACGCCAGCAACGATCATCAGCAGGTCTACAGCTCGGCGCTGTTCGGCCGCACCGACGATGGCCGCATGGACGCCCTGGTGTACCTGACCAAGCGCGACGGCGACGACATGAAGCTGGCCGGCACCCTGCCCGACCCCGAAGGCCGCTACCCGATCAACCCCCAGCGCCTGCCCAACAGTGCCCTGGACCTGGACGGCGCGCTGCTCAAGGCCAACATGCATTTCACTGATGAGCACAGCCTGGGCTTCTCCTGGTCGCGCTCGGAAAGTGAGCGCTGGGCGCCGTTCTCGTCCACCGCCTACCCGACACCGCCAACCCAGTCGGACATCAACAGGTTCGGCTACAAGGATGCCCTCAAGCGTTTCCTGGCCAATCGCACGACCACCGACACCACCTGGTCGACCACCTATAAGTATCAGCCGGTGAACAACCCGCTGATCGACCTGCAGGTCAAATACTCCGAGTCCGACACCAAGCAGACCGACGAGCGCGATGCCACGGCGTTCTTCCAGCCGTCCACCGGCGGGCGCAAGATGGACACCGAATATCAGGACCAGATGCTCGATGTGCGCAATACCAGTCTGTTCGCCACCGGCCCGCTGGAACACGCCTTCACCAGCGGCTTTCAGATCCGTCACCACGACCGTGACACGCAGATGTGGATGCCCGGCAAAAGCTACGAGATTCCCAAGTACAACAACGGCCATTACCAGCCGTACTTCATGCCCAGCGGTACCGTCGACAGCCAGGGTTATTTCATTCAGGACGCTATCACCCTCGGTGACGTGACCATCACCCCGTCGCTGCGCTACGACCATGTTGCCAACAAGGGCAAGCCGAACCAGGCGCCGTACTACAACGTTGCCGAGAACGGCCACGACTACAGCGAGAAAACCTACACCGGTTGGTCGCCGCGCCTGTCAGTGTTCTGGAAAGCCACCGCCAACACCGCCTTCTTTGCCGACTACAGCAAGACCTGGCGCGCCCCGGTCCTCGATGAACAGTATGAAGTGCAGGGCATCGGCAGCCGCACCGCCAGCAGCCGCAACCTGGACCCGGAACGCATCACCGCCCTGCGCGCCGGTAACGTCACCGACTTTGCCAACGTCTTCACCGCCGACGACAGCATGCAGATCCGCACCACGCTGTTCCGTAACGAGATCAAGGACGAGATCTTCAAGGCCACCGGCATCGGCTGCGAAGCGCAGCTGGTCAAGGGCGAGAGCATCTCCGATGCCTGCGGCAAGGGGCTGATGTCCAACTACCGCAACCTCAAGGGCGTGACCATCAAGGGCTTCGAGGTCGAGAGTTTCTACGACTCGACCTACCTGTTCGGCTCGGTGTCCTACTCGTGGATGACCGGCCGCCATGAAGGCGCCTACACCAACCCCTGGGGGCCGGACGTCTGGGCCAAGGATATTCCGGCGCCGAAGTGGATCACTACCCTGGGTGTGAAGATCCCAAGTTGGGACGCCAAGGTCGGCTGGCAGGCGCAGTTCGTGCGCAAGACCGACCGCCTGCCGAGCGACAACTACCGCGAAGGCCCGGCCAGCGCCCTGGGTGACCGTTACTACGACCACTATGCCAACGACGACTATCAGATCCATGGCCTGTTCGCCAACTGGAAGCCGCAGCAGCCGTACCTGAAAGGCACCGAGGTGAACCTGACGGTCGACAACCTGTTCAACAAGGACTACCGCTCCGAGCTCAGTGGCGAATACGCCTACAGCCAGGGTCGGAACGCCAAGGTCAGCATCACCCGCTTCTTCTGAGGCAACTGTACGGATGAACTTGTCAGTAACTGTAACAAGATCATCCGTCCGCCCTGTGGCTCAATGAAGTCACTTATCTGCCACAGGCGCTCCGTATGTCCAGCCGCGAAAACACCGGGATGGCCCTTGGCCTTCTCGGTGTGATTATTTTCAGCCTGACCCTGCCCATGACCCGCATCGTCGTGCAGGAACTGCACCCGTTGCTCAATGGCCTGGGGCGAGCCTTGCTGGCGGCAATCCCGGCAGCGGCGCTGCTGCTCTGGCGCCGGGAAAAATGGCCGACCTGGGCGCAGATCAGGGGCCTGAGCCTGGTGGCGCTGGGAGTGATCCTCGGGTTTCCGGTGTTCTCGGCCTGGGCCATGCAAAGCGTGCCGGCGTCCCACGGCGCGCTGGTCAACGGCCTGCAGCCTTTATGCGTAGCGGTGTACGCCGCCTGGTTGTCCCACGAGCGGCCATCGAAAGCCTTCTGGGCCTGCGCCGCCCTGGGCAGTGCGCTGGTGCTGGCCTACGCGATGATCATGGGCGCCGGGCAGATCCAGGCCGGCGACCTGCTGATGCTCGCGGCGATTGCCGTGGGCGGCCTGGGTTATGCCGAAGGCGGCCGGCTGGCGCGAGAGATGGGTGGCTGGCAGGTCATCTGCTGGGCGCTGGTGCTGTCGGCGCCGCTGTTGCTCGGGCCGGTGATTTACCTGGCCTTGCAGCACCAGGGGCCGGTGAGCGGCAAGGTCTGGTGGGCGTTTGGCTATGTGTCGCTGTTCTCGCAATTCATCGGCTTCTTTGCCTGGTACGCCGGCCTGGCCCTAGGCGGCATTGCCCGGGTGAGCCAGATCCAGCTGCTGCAGATCTTCTTCACCATCGCCTTTTCGGCGCTGTTCTTTGGCGAGCAGGTCGAGCCGATTACCTGGCTGTTTGCCGCCGGGGTGATTGCCACGGTGGTGCTGGGGCGCAAGACCCGGGTGCATCCTGCGCCGGTGCGGGGGCTGGGCTGACGCTATCGCCGGCAACGCCGGCTCCCACAGTGGCCCTGCGTTGCAAAGTCTTCAGGCAGGAATCAAGCCATCGGCGCGCAACAAGGTCTCCAGGCAATGCTCCTTGACCCCGTAGAACGCCTTGAGCTGCTGGATCTTCTCCAACAATGCTGAAGCCTCAACCGGTGCCTGGCGCTTGACCGCGAGGATCATCTTGTTCTTGTTGGTGTGCTCCAGGGAAATGAACTCGAAGACCTTGGTCTCGTAGCCGCAGGCTTCCAGGTACAAGGCGCGCAAGCTGTCGGTGAGCATCTCGGCCTGCTGGCCCAGGTGCAGGCCGTACTGCAGCATTGGCTTGAGCAAGCCCGGGCTGTGCAGTTGCGGGCGGATCTGCTTGTGGCAGCACGGCGAGCACATGATGATCGCCGCGCCACAGCGGATACCGGTGTGAATCGCGTAGTCGGTGGCGATATCACAGGCATGCAGGGCGATCATCACCTCGATGGCACTCGGCACCACGCTGCGCACGTCACCGCATTCGAACACCAGGCCCGGGTGCTCCAGGCGCGAGGCGGCGGCGTTGCACAGCTCGACCATGTCCGCGCGCAGTTCGACGCCGGTAACCTGCGCCTCGCGCTGCAGGGTATTGCGCAGGTAATCGTGGATGGCGAAGGTCAGGTAGCCCTTGCCCGAGCCAAAGTCGGCCACCCGCAGCGCCTGGTCGGCGGCCAACGGCGCCGAATTCAGGGCGTGGGAAAACACTTCGATGAACTTGTTGATCTGCTTCCACTTGCGCGACATCGCCGGGATCAGCGCCTGCTGCTTGTCGGTCACGCCCAGGTCGTGCAAGAACGGCCGGCTCAGCTCCAGGTAGCGCTTTTTCTCGCGGTCATGCTCCCCGGCTGGCGCCTGGCGCGCCTGCTGCACGGCGCTGCGATGCAGCATCGGCTTGCCCTTCTTGCTGAATTCCAGCTGTGCTTCGTCGCTGAGGCTGAGCAAATGGGCGTTGCGAAACGACGCCGGCAGCAGCTCGCCAACCAGCGCCAGGGCTTCATCGTTGCCCAGGTTGCGGGTGATATCGCGGGTCTTGTAGCGGTAGACGAACGACACGCAGGCCTGGCCCTTGACCGTCAGCGGCTTGGCGATGATGCGCTGCAGGGTTTCTTCGTTGCCGACATGGCGCGCCAGCACCAGCTTGATCAGGGCGTTCTGTTCCAGGCTGGTGGCGAGCAGGCTCAGAAACTGCGCACGCGCATCCGGCGCGGCCTGGGCGGTGGGGGAATCGGACATCGGGAAAGGGTGCCTCGGGTTGCGGAGGGGGCGCAGGGATGCGCAGTGCCGGGAATTTTACGTGGATGCGCTTTCCCTGCACAGCTTTTGTCGACCGATGCCGCCGCAGCTAACCGAGCACCACCAGGCGGTTGGGCAGCTCGTTGCGCTCGTGGGTCTGCGGCACATGGGTGCGCAGCAGCTCGCCGCAGGCCTCGATGCAACTGACAAAGCCCTGTAGCGTCTGGCCCTGGCGCACCTGTGCGGTAAAGCGCTTGACGATGACGTCCCAGACCTTGTTGTCCAGGTGCCGGGAGATGCCTTCATCGACGAGGATCTCGACATAGCGCTCGGCCTCGCTGACAAAGATCAGCATGCCGGTGCCGCCCACGGTGTGGTGCAGGTTCTGCTCGAGAAACTGCCGGCGGGCCAGGTTCGCCGCGCGCCAGTGGCGCACCGAGCGCGGAATCAGGCGGGTGGTCACCGACGGGATGCGAAACAGCAGGCACAAGGCAATAAAGGTCAGCCACTGCACGATCAGCAGGCTGTGCACGCTCATCCAGCCGCTGAGGTAATGGACGATGCCCGGCACCACCAGGGCCAGCAGGCTGGCCCACAACAAGGGGATATAGGCATAGTCGTCGGCGCGGCTGGCCAGCACCGTGACCAGTTCGGCATCGGTATGCCGCTCGACCCGGGCAATGGCTTCAGCGACCTGGCGCTGTTGTTGTTCAGTGAGCAAAGTCATGCGCTGCGCTACCAATTCTTGTTCATTTACCAGCCACCCGACGATCCACCGCCGCCGAAGCTGCCCCCGCCACCACTGAAGCCCCCTCCACCGCCGCCGCCGCCAAAACCACCGCCGCCGTAGCCACCGCCGAAACCGCCGCCCATGCCGCCGCGCCCGCTGCCGCCAAGGCCCAGCGACTGCAGGGCGAACACCACCAGGATCAGCAGGATGAACAAACCGATGCCCCAGGCCGGCGCACCGTCCTGGCCATCGCTACCTACTGCTCGTGACGGTACGGCCAAGGGATTGCCGCCCAGCACCTGGAGTATCGCCGCCGTGCCCTGGACGATGCCCTGACTGTACTCGCCGCGGCGAAACGCCGGGGTGATGATGCGGTTGATGATCACCGACGACTGCGCATCGGTCAGGCGCTCTTCCAGGCCGTAGCCGACTTCGATGCGCAGCTTGCGCTCCTGGGGGGCGACGATCAACAGCGCGCCGTTGTCCTTGCCTTTCTGGCCAATACCCCAGTGACGGCCGAGCTGGTAGCCGTAGTCTTCGATGCTCTGCCCCTGCAGGTCGGCCAGGGTCACCACCACGACCTGTTCGCCAGTGCCCTGCTCATGGGCCTTGAGCATGTTGTCGAGCTGGCTGCGGCTGGCACCGTCGAGCAGGCCGGCGTTGTCCACCACCCGCCCGCTCAGCGCCGGGAAGCTGAGCTCGGCGCGCAGCGGCGTGGCGATCAGCAGCGCCAGCAGCAGCGCGAGCTTGAACAGGCGCATCAGAATTTCACTTCAGGCGCTTTTTCGGCATCGGCGCTGGTGGCCTCGAAGTTCTCGCGGATCGGCAGGTCGCTGTACATCACGCTGTGCCAGAGGCGCCCGGGAAAGGTGCGAATCTCGGTGTTGTAGCGCTGCACGGCGGCGATGAAATCCTTGCGCGCCACGGCGATGCGGTTCTCGGTGCCTTCAAGCTGCGACTGCAGGGCGAGGAAGTTCTGGTTGGACTTGAGGTCCGGGTAACGCTCGGACACCACCATCAGGCGGCTCAAGGCACCGGTCAGCTGCGACTGCGCCTGCTGAAATTGTTGCAATTTTTGTGGATCGTCGAGGGTACTGGCATCGACCTGGATCGAGGTCGCCTTGGCCCGGGCTTCTATGACCGCGGTCAGGGTTTCCTGCTCTTGCTTGGCGTAGCCTTTGACCGTTTCGACCAGGTTGGGAATCAGGTCGGCGCGGCGCTGGTACTGGTTCTGCACCTGGGCCCAGGCGGCCTTCACCTGCTCGTCGTAGTTGGGGATATTGTTGATCCCGCAACCGGCCAGCAGGCTGCCAAGCACCAACAGCAGCCACAGGCGTACGCCCTTGAATTGAATTACCTGCATGTCGCTACGCTCCTTGATCGCCGTGATTCACCGGACTTGAGGCATAATCCGTCGTCGCCGCTGGATCGGGATCGCCCAATCGGCTAAAAGATGCCCCAGCAAACTACAACAATAGCCGCTTCCCCAACTTCGGCTGGGCAGTATCACCGTGAATACTGCCGTAAGCCTTGAGAACAGAATTCATGAACAAGCTGTGTTTGCTGGGTCTGGTTGTCAGCCTGGCCAGTCAATCGGCCTTTGCCGACACCTCTGCCGCCCCGCTGCAGGACAAACAGGCGTTCATCGCCAACCTGATCAAGCAGATGACCCTGGATGAAAAGATCGGCCAGTTGCGCCTGATCAGCATCGGCCCGGAAATGCCCCGCGAGATGATCCGCAAGGAAATCGCCGCCGGCCGCATCGGCGGTACCTTCAACTCGATCACCCGCGCAGAAAACCGGCCGATGCAGGATGCCGCCGCCAAGAGCCGGCTGAAGATCCCGATGTTCTTCGCCTACGACGTGATCCACGGCCACCGCACGATCTTCCCGATCAGCCTGGGCCTGGCCGCCAGCTGGGACATGGAGGCGATCGCCAAGGTCGGTCGGGTGTCCGCCGAAGAAGCCGCCTCCGACGGCATCGACATGACCTTCGCACCGATGGTCGACATCGCCCGCGACCCGCGCTGGGGCCGCACCAGCGAAGGCTTTGGCGAAGACACCTACCTGGTTTCGCGCATCTCCAAGGTGATGGTCGAATCCTTCCAGGGCCGCAGCCCGGCCGAGGCGACCAGCCTGATGGCCGCGGTCAAGCACTTCGCCCTGTACGGCGCAGTGGAGGGTGGGCGCGACTACAACACGGTCGACATGAGCCCGACCAAGATGTTCAACGATTACCTGCCGCCCTACCGCGCCGCCATCGATGCCGGCGCCGGCGGAGTCATGGTAGCGCTGAACTCGATCAACGGCGTGCCGGCCACCTCCAACACCTGGTTGATGAACGACCTGCTGCGCAAGGACTGGGGCTTCAAAGGCGTGACCGTCAGCGACCACGGGGCGATCACCGAACTGGTGCGCCACGGAGTGGCCCGCGACGGCCGCGAAGCCGCCAAGCTTGCGATCAAGGCCGGCATCGACCTGAGTATGAACGACTCGCTGTACGGCGAAGAGCTGGCCAGCCTGCTCAAGGCCGGTGAGATCGAGCAGGCCGACATCGACAACGCCGTGCGCGAAGTGCTCGGCGCCAAGTACGACATGGGCCTGTTCGAAGACCCCTACCGGCGCATCGGCAAGGCCAGCGACGACCCGGCCGACACCTATGCCGACAGCCGCCTGCACCGCGCCGAAGCTCGCGACGTCGCGCGCCGCAGCCTGGTGTTGCTGGAAAACCGCCAGCAAACCCTGCCGCTGAAAAAAGCCGGCACCATCGCCCTGGTCGGCCCGCTGGCCGATGCGCCGATCGACATGATGGGCAGCTGGGCCGCCGCCGGCCGCCCGCAGCAGTCGATCACCGTGCGCGAAGGCATGCGCCAGGCGCTCGGTGACAAGGCCAAGGTGATCTACGCCAAAGGCTCCAACGTCACCCACGACAAGGCCATCCTCGACTACCTGAACTTCCTCAACTTCGATGCCCCGGAAATCGTCGACGACCCACGCCCTGCCGCGGTGCTGATCGACGAAGCGGTCAAGGCTGCCAAGCAGTCCGACGTGGTGGTGGCGGTGGTGGGCGAGTCCCGTGGCATGTCCCACGAATCGTCCAGCCGTACCACCCTGGAAATCCCGGCAGCCCAGCGCGAGCTGATCAAGGCCCTGAAAGCCACCGGCAAACCGCTGGTGCTGGTGCTGATGAACGGCCGTCCGCTGTCGCTGGCCTGGGAACGCGAGCAGGCCGATGCGATCCTGGAAACCTGGTTCAGCGGCACCGAAGGCGGCAATGCGATTGCCGACGTGTTGTTCGGCGACTACAACCCGTCGGGCAAGCTGGCCATCACCTTCCCGCGTTCGGTCGGGCAGATCCCGATGTACTACAACCATCTGAGCATCGGCCGCCCGTTCACCCCGGGCAAGCCAGGCAACTACACCTCGCAGTACTTCGAAGAGCCGAACGGCCCGCTGTACCCCTTCGGCTACGGCCTGAGCTACAGCGACTTCAGCCTGTCGAACCTGAACCTGTCGAGCAAGACGGTGAAGCAGGGCCAGGACCTCGAAGCCAGCATCGTGGTCAGGAACACCGGCAAGCGCGACGGCGAAACCGTGGTGCAGCTGTACCTGCAGGACGTCACCGCGTCCATGAGCCGTCCGGTCAAGGAGCTGAAGAACTTCCAGAAAGTCATGCTCAAAGCTGGCGAGGAACGCACCTTGCGCTTCACCATCAAGGCCGATGACCTGAAGTTCTACAATGGCCAGTTGCAATGGGCGGCGGAACCGGGCGAGTTCCGGGTCCAGGTCGGCCTCGATTCGCAGGCCGTGCAACAACAGAGCTTTGAGCTGCTGTAACGACGTTGCCATGCTCCAAGGGAAGGCCAGGAGGCCTTCCCCACTGCCGGGACTTGCACCATGCCTTCTTCCTTTCGCGCCCTGCGTCTGGGCCTGATTCTGTTCTTCATCCTCGCCGGCACCCTGCTCACCGCAGGCTGGGCCATGCACCACGCCAAGCGCCAGTCGATGGTCGAGGACGCCGAGCGCGCCAGCCAGCAACTGGGCCTGTACGCCAACTCCCTGCATACCCTGATCGAACGTTACCGCGCCCTGCCCGCCGTGCTGGCGCTGGACCCGGAATTGATCAGCGCCTTGCAGGGCCCGGTCAACGGCCCGGTGCAGGATGCGCTCAATCGCAAACTGGAACGGATCAACGGCGCGGCCAACTCTTCCACCCTGGAATTGCTCGACCGCACCGGCCTTGCCGTCGCCGCCAGCAACTGGCGCCTGCCCAGCACCTATGTCGGCTCCAACTATGGTTTCCGACCTTACTTCAAGCAGACCCGCAGCCAGGGCAGCGGCCGCTTTTATGCGGTCGGGGTAACCAGCGGGGTGCCGGGTTATTTTCTTTCCAGCGCGGTCCTCGATGAAAACAACCGGTTTCTCGGGGCCATGGTCGTCAAGCTGGAGTTCCCCGAGCTTGAGCGCGAATGGCGCCATGGCAGCGATATCCTGCTGGTCAGTGATGCCCGTGGGATCATTTTCATCGCTAACCAGGAAGGCTGGCGCTACCGCGAACTGCAGACGCTGACTGCCGCCGATCGTGCCGAGCTGGCCGAGACTCGCCAATACGACAAACAACCGCTGGTACCGCTGCAACATGATGTGCTCAGCAGTTTCGATGCCGACAGCCATCTGATGCGTGTAAACGGGCCGGAGGGCAACACCGAGTACCAGTGGGAAAGCCTACCGCTGGAAGCCGAAGGTTGGACCCTGCACCTGCTGCGCAAGCCGCAGGTCAGCGAGGACGGACGCAACGCCGCGCTGGCCGCCGCCGCGGTGTGGCTAAGCCTGGTGTTCGCCCTGCTGTTCATCAGCCAGCGCCTGCGCCTGGCGCGTTTACGCCAGCGCAGCCGTGAAGAGCTCGAACGCCTGGTCGAGGCCCGCACCCGCGACCTGCGCACCGCTCAGGAAGGCCTGGTGCAATCGGCCAAGCTGGCGGCGCTGGGGCAGATGTCGGCGGCGCTGGCCCACGAAATCAACCAGCCGCTGACCACCCAGCGCATGCAACTGGCAACCCTGCGCCTGCTGCTCGACAACCAGCGCCTGGACGAAGCGCGCCAGGCGCTGGAGCCGCTGGAGCAGATGCTGACGCGCATGGCGGCCCTCACCGGGCACCTGAAAACCTTCGCCCGCAACAGCCCCAGCGGCTTGCGCGAACGCCTGGACCTGGCCACCGTGGTCGACCAGGCGCTGCAGTTGCTCGATGCGCGGATCCGCGCCGAAGACGTCAGCGTCGCCCTGTACCTGGCCCGCCCGGCCTGGGTACGCGGCGATGCCATCCGCCTTGAGCAGGTGCTGATCAACCTGCTGCGCAACGCCCTGGATGCCATGGCCAAAAAAAGCTACAAACGCCTCGAGGTACGCATCGATGCCGAACAGGAGCACTGGCGCCTGAGCGTGCTCGACAGCGGCGGCGGTATTGCGACCGAACACCTGGCCAGTGTCTTCGACCCGTTCTTCACCACCAAGCCGGTCGGCGAAGGATTGGGCCTGGGCCTGGCGATTTCCTATGGCATCATTCATGAAGCCGGCGGCCGCCTGCAGGTCGACAACCAGCCCGGCGGCGCCTGTTTCAGCCTGACCTTGCCTATGGACCCGGAACCCGCATGCTCAACTCAGTGATGGTCGTCGACGATGAAGCCAGCATTCGCACCGCCGTGGAGCAGTGGCTGAGCCTGTCGGGTTTCAGCGTGCAGCTGTTCAGCCGCGCTGAAGACTGCCTGCAGCAATTGCCCGGGCACTTCCCCGGGGTGATCCTCAGTGATGTGCGCATGCCCGGCATGGACGGCCTGCAACTGCTCGAACGCCTGCAAGCAAGCGATGCCGACCTGCCGGTGATCCTGCTTACCGGGCATGGTGATGTGCCGATGGCGGTCGAGGCCATGCGCAATGGCGCCTACGACTTTCTGGAAAAACCCTTCAGCCCCGAAGCCCTGCTCGGCAGCCTGCGCCGCGCCCTGGAAAAACGCCAACTGGTGCTGGAGAACCGCCGCCTGCATGAACAGGCCGATTTGAAGGTGCGCCTGGAGGCGAATTTGCTGGGCGTGTCCCAGGGCATGCAGCAGTTGCGCAAGCAGGTGCTGGACCTCGCCAGCCTTCCAGTCAATGTGTTGATTCGTGGCGAAACCGGCAGCGGCAAGGAACAGGTCGCACGCTGCCTGCACGACTTTGGCCCGCGCGCAGGCAAACCCTTCGTCGCCCTCAACTGTGCGGCGATCCCCGAGCAGCTGTTCGAGGCCGAACTGTTCGGCCATGAAAGCGGCGCCTTCACCGGCGCCCAGGGCAAGCGCATCGGCAAGCTCGAGTACGCCAACGGCGGCACGGTGTTCCTCGACGAGATAGAAAGCATGCCGCTGGCCCAGCAGGCCAAGCTGCTGCGCGTATTGCAGGAGCAGAAACTCGAACGCCTGGGCGCCAACCAGAGCATCAGCGTCGACCTGCGGATCATCGCCGCGACCAAACCCGACCTGCTCGAAGAAGCCCGCGCCGGACGCTTTCGCGAAGACCTGGCATACCGCCTGAACGTCGCCGAATTGCGCCTGGCGCCATTGCGCGACCGCCGCGAAGACATCCCGCTGCTATTCAACCATTTTGCCCGCCTGGCCGCCGAGCGCGTTGGCCGAAGTGCGCCGCTGCTCAGTGGCGCGCACCTGGGCAAGTTGCTGGGTCACGACTGGCCGGGCAACGTTCGTGAGCTGGCCAACGCCGCCGAACGTCATGCCCTGGGGCTGGGCGAGCCGGCGCCTGCGTCAATCGAAGCCGGGCAATCGCTGGCCGCCCAGCAGGAAGCCTTCGAAGCCCAGTGCCTGCGCGCCGCCTTGAGCCGGCACAAGGGCGAGATCAAGGCGGTCATGGAAGAGCTGCAATTGCCACGGCGCACCCTCAACGAAAAGATGCAGCGCCACGGCCTGCTACGTGAAGATTTTCTCGGCCCTGTTTGATCGACACCTGCCGTTTCCATAAGCGGATTTTCGCCTATTCACTCATTTGAATAGGCGGATTTCCGCTCATCACATCCGTACAACCCTTCTAGACCGGGCCTCCAGTACCTGGCACAGCTTCTGCTATAGCCCTGGCAGGCTGCGTTTCGACGCGCTCCACAAAAACAACTATGAAGGTCCCTTCGATGGATAACTCCAGCACCCTGCCCGCCGGGGCGGCCGTTGCGCCCGCCGCGGAAAAAACCACCCGAAGCCGACTCAAGTCGATTTTCAGCGGTTCGATCGGCAACATGGTCGAATGGTACGACTGGTACGTCTACGCCGCGTTTTCCCTGTATTTCGCCAAAGCCTTCTTCCCCGCTGGCGATACCACTGCCCAACTGCTCAATACTGCTGCAATTTTCGCCGTGGGCTTCCTGATGCGCCCGATCGGCGGCTGGCTGATGGGTATCTATGCCGACCGCAAGGGCCGCAAGGCCGCGCTGATGGCCTCGGTACTGCTGATGTGCGCAGGCTCGCTGGTCATCGCCCTGACCCCGGGCTATGAAACCATCGGTGTCGCCGCACCGGTACTGTTGGTCATCGCCCGCCTGATGCAAGGTCTGTCGGTGGGCGGTGAGTACGGGACCTCCGCCACCTACCTCAGCGAGATGGCCACCAAGGAACGCCGTGGCTTCTTCTCCAGCTTCCAGTACGTGACGCTGATTTCCGGCCAGCTCATCGCCCTGGCGGTGCTGATCATCCTGCAGCAGACCCTGACCACCGAGCAGCTGTATGCCTGGGGCTGGCGCGTACCCTTCGTGATCGGCGCCCTGTGCGCGGTGGTCGCCCTGTACCTGCGCCGCGGCATGGAAGAAACCGCCTCCTTCACCAAGAAGGAAAAGTCCAAGGAAAGCCTGATGCGCACCCTGATGCGCCATCCGAAGGAGCTGGCAACCGTGGTTGGCCTGACCATGGGCGGCACCCTGGCCTTCTACACCTACACCACCTATATGCAGAAGTACCTGGTGAACACGGTGGGCATGAGCATCTCCGACTCGACCACCATTTCGGCGGCCACCCTGTTTCTGTTCATGTGCCTGCAGCCAGTCATCGGCAGCCTCTCCGATAAAATCGGCCGACGTCCGATCTTGATCGCCTTCGGCGTCCTCGGCACCCTGTGCACCGTCCCGATCCTGACCACCCTGCACACCATCGAGACCTGGTGGGGCGCGTTCTTCCTGATCATGGCGGCGCTGATCATCGTCAGCGGCTACACCTCGATCAACGCGGTGGTCAAAGCCGAGCTGTTCCCGACCGAAATTCGCGCCCTGGGCGTTGGCCTGCCATACGCCCTGACCGTGTCGATCTTCGGCGGTACTGCTGAATACGTGGCGCTGTGGTTCAAGAGCATCGGCATGGAGACCGGCTATTACTGGTACGTGACTGCCTGTATCGCCTGCTCGTTGCTGGTATATGTGTTCATGAAGGACACCCGCAAGCATTCGCGGATTACCACTGACTGACAGGTAATCAGGCAATAAAAAAGGGGGCATCCGCCAGCGGATTGCCCCCTTTTTCTGTTTATGGCGCTTTAACGCGCAATTAATCCCACGCCTTCAATCTTCACTCAAAACATAGACCGCGTCGCCTGCATCGCTGGCAACGCCAGCTCCCATTGTGGGGGCGGCCATGCCGGCGATGAGGGCCGAACTGTCGCCCTATACATCCAATTAATCGATATCTATACGCTATTTTTTGCGCTTTTTAATCAATTAAATCGGCGTAGCATTAAACCCATAGAAACAAACAACCCCTCACCACCTCGGAGCAACGACCATGAAAACCAAACTGATCCTGACCCTGGGCTTCTCGGTACTGGCTGCCAACGCATTCGCCGAAGATGGCTTCGACCGCACCAACGGCCACAACTTCAGCGCCGTGCAAAGCCAGTCGGCCACTTACGCAGAAGATGGTTTTGATCGCACCGGCGCGGCCAAATTCGCCGAAGACGGTTTCGATCGCACCGGCGGCGCCAAATTCGCCGAAGACGGCTTTGATCGCACCCAGGCCCACCGCATCAGCTAAGCCCTGATATGACGCAGTCAGCCCGGCCTCGGCCGGGCTTAGTCATTTTCAGCAAGGCCAAGCCTTGGCACACTAGGCGCTTACTCACAGGGAAGGCCCTCGGGCCAGCGCAGATGTATTACTACGAACCCGCAAAAGGCCACGGCCTGCCCCACGATCCGTTCAATGCCATCGTCGGCCCACGCCCGATTGGCTGGATTTCCTCCCATGACGCCGAAGGTCGCCTGAACCTTGCGCCCTACAGCTTCTTCAACGCCTTCAATTACATTCCGCCGATCATCGGTTTCTCCAGCGTCGGGCGCAAAGACAGCCTGAACAATATCGAGCAGACCGGCGAGTTCGCCTGGAACCTGGCTACCCTGCCGCTGGCCGAGGCCATGAACCAGAGCTGCGCCGCGGTTGCGCCGCAGGTTGACGAGTTCGCCTTGAGCGGGCTGACGCCAGTGGCGTCAAAGGTGATTGCAGTGCCGCGGGTGCAGGAAAGCCCGGTGTCGTTCGAATGCAAGGTGACCCAGATTATCCAGCTGCAACGTGCCGACCAGGCGCTGGTGCCAAGCTGGCTGGTGCTGGGTGAAGTGGTAGCGGTGCATATCGCCGAGCATCTGCTCAAGGACGGTATCTACGATACCGCTGCGGGCCAGCCGATCCTGCGTGGCGGCGGCCCGGCGGATTACTTCGAGCTGGGCAACCTGTTCAAGATGGCCCGCCCGCAGGTCAACGGCTGAGTTACCAGAGCAGCTCGGCGTCGTCATCGACGCCCTGCAGGCGTTCAAGTACGGCGCAGGCTGCTTCATCAGCAGCCAAAGCGGTCTTGAAGGTCTGCTCCAGCAGGACCTTGTGAAAGCGCGGCGCCCCGGAGGCGCCCAAGCCTTTGACGGCGATGGCGGCGTGGTAGCCGTCGTCGCCGCGCACGGCTGCTGATACTGCTTCGAACTGCGAAAATTCTTTACGTGCCATGTGCCTTGAATCCACATCAATTGCCGAAAGTCGCCATTCTAACCTGCGGATGGTTCGCCAAAGGTATGCAGGTCGAGACTGTCGACTACCCGCGCTTGTACCAGCTCCCCGAACAACTCAAGGGTCGGCGAAGCGAAGTAGCCACTCATCGATTGCTGATCACGCCAGAAGCCGCTGAGCAGCCACAGGTCGGCGTCGGCCTGGGAACGTTGCAGGCTGAATTTCAGGCAGCCAGGGGCCTGGCGCGAGGGTTCCAGCAGATCCCGCAGGCGCTCGCCCAGCTCGTCTGAACGACCGCTGCTGGCGCGGATAAAAGCAAGGTGGGTGACCGATTGTGCCGAGGTCATGAGCGTTACTCCATGTGCAGCCAGATGAAATTGCCAGGCTGCACAGGTTAGGCCACGCGCTCGCGCGGCGGTTAGGCGAATCCTGTCGAGCGCTTGCCTGATCCTGCGCGCCTTGCAGGATCAGGCAAGCCGGCGGCAGCTTTCGACTAGCGCCGAGGCTTGCACAAACCTATCCTGCAGTCGTTCTCTGAGGAATCGCCCCCATGCCCGTTACCGATCCCGACCGCCTGATCCTCGACCCCGCCCTGGAGCAACAGCGCCAGGAGCTGGCCGATCTCATCCAGCGCCATGCGCCACGCCAGTCAGGCGTGGAGTCGGCGGTTGAAGACCTGTTCCTGGTGCGCTACGAAGAAAGCGTGCGCTCCATGCCGGCCCTGGCGGAGCCGGCGCTGTGCATCCTGGCCCATGGCAGCAAGGAGGTATGCCTGGGCGACGAGCGCTATATGTACGACCCGTTACATTACATGGTGGTGTCGGTGGCACTACCGATCAGCGGCGTGCTGCTCGAAGCCAGCCCGGAAAACCCCAGCCTGGGCGTGCGTTTGAACATCGACCCGGCGCAGATCAACAACCTGCTGGCCGATGCCGGTCCGCTGGGCGTACCGACGTTGCCGTCGGGGCGTGGGCTGTATGTGGAGCGGACCGATCCGCTGTTGCTCGATGCGTTGCTGCGACTGATTCGATTGCTCGATTCGCCCAAGGACATCCCGATCCTCGCGCCGCTGATCCAGCGCGAGATTCTCTATCGGCTGCTTCGAGGCCCGCAGGGTTACCGGCTGTATGAAATTGCCATGGCCAACAGCCAGACCCACCGGGTGTGCCAGGCCATCGAATGGCTCAACCAGCACTTTCATCAGCCCTTGCGCATAGACGAGTTGGCGCGGGAGGTCAACCTCAGTACTTCCACCCTGCATCACCGATTCAAGGCGGTGACCTCCATGAGCCCGTTGCAGTACCAGAAGCAGCTGCGCCTGCAGGAAGCGCGGCGGCTGATGCTCAATGACGGGCTGGAGGCGGCGGTGGCGGGCTATCGGGTGGGCTATGAAAGCCCGTCGCAGTTCAGCCGCGAGTACAGCCGCTTGTATGGGGCGCCGCCGGTTAGGGATTTGGCCAGATTGCGCAGTGCGCTCTAGATTGCTATCGCCGGCAACGCCAGCTCCCACAGTGAGAAGTGCAAGCTGATAACCCTGTGGGAGCCGGCGTTGCCGGCGATGGAGCGCGCAGCGGTCCGCTTTTACACCGCCCTGACCACGTGCTTGATCTCCTGAAACGCACTCAAGCCCCAAGGCCCCAGCTCCCGTCCCAGGCTGCTCTGCTTGTACCCACCCCAGGCCGTCTGCGGGAAGATAACCTGCGGCGCGTTGATCCACACCAGCCCCGCCTGCAAGGCATTGGCGACTCGCTCAGCCGCCTGCAAGTCACGGCTGAGCACGCTGGCCACCAAGCCGAACTCGGTGTCGTTGGCCAGCGCCAGCGCCTCGGCTTCAGTAGCAAACGAGCGCACACAAAGCACCGGACCGAAGATTTCCTCACGCCACAAGGCGCTGTCCAGCGGCACCTCGGTGAACACCGTGGGGCTGACGAAATAGCCGCAAGGCAGTTTCGCCGGCCGTGAACCGCCACACAGCAACTGCGCACCCGCTTGCAGGCCCGCAGCAATATGCGCCTGTACCCGTTGGTATTGGACCTGGTTGACCAGCGGCCCCATTTCGCTTTCACCACTGAACGGCTCGCCGACGCGGATCGCTTCGGCACGAGCCTTCAGCGCCTCGACAAACGCCGGGTACAGGGATTCGGCGACCAGCACCCGGCTGGTCGCCGAACACATTTGCCCGGCATTGAAGAACCCGCCCAGGCAGGCCAGCTCTACCGCCAGTTCCAGGTCGGCGTCTTCCAGCACCAGCAACGGCGATTTGCCGCCCAGTTCCAGGCTCACGCCCTTGACCGTCTCAGCCGCCCGCTGCATCACCTGCACACCCACCGCATTGCTGCCGGTGAAGGAAATCTTGGCAATACGCGGATCCGCCGCCAACGGCGCGCCCACTGCAAGGCCAGTACCACAGACCAGGTTGAACACCCCGTGCGGCAGCCCCGCTTCGGCGATGATCGCCGCCAATTCCAGCTCGGCCAGCGGCGTGACTTCCGAAGGCTTGAGCACCACGCAGCAGCCGGCCGCCAGGGCTGGCGCCAGCTTCCAGGTGGTGGTGACCATGGGGAAGTTCCACGGCACGATCAAGCCGACCACACCGCACGGCTCACGGCGTACCCGGGCGACAAAGTCTTCGCTGGGCAGGGCCACCGAGCGGTCACGCCCGAGGTTATCGGCGAGTTCCGCGTAATAGCGGAAAGTGGCGACGACATCGTCGACATCGATATGGGCTTCAGCCAGCGGCTTGCCGTTGTTGCTGGCTTGCAACTGCACCAGGCGCTCGCGACGCGCTTCAACGCCATCGGCAATGGTCTGCAGGATCGCCGCACGGGTCGGCCCGCTGGAGGTGGACCATTCCACAAACGCAGCCTGCGCCGCCAGCGTTGCCCGCTCGACCGCCGCAGCATCGCCACCGGCAACTTCCGCCAACACCTGCTCGTTGCTTGGGTTGATTACCGTCAGCGCCTGCGCGCCATGCTGCCAGACGCCTTCGATGTAAATGCCAGGCAGCCTGATCATGCGGGCACCGCCTGCATCCAGGTGGCCTGGTCGATTTCGATCAGGCTCGGGCCTTTGCGATCGCAAGCCTGGCGCAAGGCTTCGCGCAATTGGCCAACGTCGCCTACCGACTCAGCGCTGCAACCCAGGGCCTTGGCCACGCCGATAAAGTCAGGGGTGTAGATGTCGACACCGACCGGCTCGATGGCACGGTTGACCATGTAGCGCTTGATCTCTTCATAGCCCTGGTTGTTCCACAACAGTACGATCAGCGGCACCTGCGCCTCACGGGCACTGGCCAGCTCCGGCAGGGTAAACTGCAAGCCGCCGTCGCCGATCAGGCACACTACCGGCGCGCGGTCGGCCGCCACTTCAGCGCTACCCAGCCAGGCGCCCATGGCCGCCGGCAGTGCGTAACCGAGGGTACCGTAGCCGGTCGAGGCATTGAACCAGCGCCGCGGTTGGTCCATGTCCAGGGTCAGGTTGCCGGTGTACACCGGCTGGGTCGAATCACCGACCAGCACCGCGCCGGGCAGGGTTTCAAGAATAGTGGTGAGCATCCGTGTCTGGCTGCGCATCGGCAGGTCGCGGTCGGCTTCCAGTGTTTCACGCAAGCGCGTGGCACGCGCCGCGCCCCACTCGGCGCCGCGCACCGGGGCCGCTTGTTCGGCCAGGGCGACCAGCAGGGCCTGGGTGGCGATGGTCGAGTCGGCGACCAAAGCGACTTTCGGCGGGTAGTTGCGCACGGTCTGGTCGGGGTCGATATCGATGCGCAGCAGCTCGCCGGGGATCTTGAAACCGCCCTTGAAGGTCACGTCGTAGTCGGTCTCGGCGAGTTCAGTACCGATCGCCAGCACCACATCGGCTTCGGCGACCAGGGCGCGGGTGGCGACCAGCGACTGGGTCGAGCCGATCTGCAGCGGGTGGCTGGCCGCCAGTACGCCCTTGGCGTTGATGGTCAGCGCTACCGGTGCCTGCAGGTATTCAGCCAGGCGAGTCAGCGCGGCGCTGGCGTCGATGGCGCCACCCCCGGCGAGAATCAGCGGCCGTCGGGCCGCGGCGAGCATCGCAGCCATTTGTGCAACCGGCGCAGGCGCGGCGCCAGCACGGGCGATGCGCACTGGTGCACAGGCCAGCAGGTGATCGGCGTCTTCGACCAGCACATCCAGCGGAATCTCGATATGCACCGGGCGCGGCCGTGCGCCATCGAACACGGCGAAGGCACGGGCCAGCACCGACGGCAGGTCATCGGCGCTCATCAGCGTGTGGGAAAACGCCGCAACGCCCGCTACCAGATTGCTTTGCGCCGGAAGCTCGTGCAGCTTGCCGCGCCCGCCACCCAGCTGGTCTCGCGACTGCACGCTGGAAATCACCAGCATCGGGATCGAATCGGCATAAGCCTGGCCCATGGCGGTGGTGATGTTGGTCATGCCTGGGCCGGTGATAATGAAGCACACGCCTGGCTTGCCGCGGGTACGCGCATAGCCGTCAGCCATGAAACCGGCGCCTTGCTCGTGGCGCGGAGTGATGTGGCGGATACTCGAGCTTGCCAGCCCGCGATAGAGTTCCACGGTATGCACGCCGGGTATTCCAAAGACATGGTCTACGCCATAGCCTTCAAGGAGTTTGACCAGTACTTCGCCGCAAGTCGCCATGATCGTGTGCCTGTAATTGTTCGGGAAACAGCCTTCATTGGACCGCCCGACGGCTACCTGCACAATGCAAAAAAGCTCATACTAGCCATGTCTACAGATCATGGCTCAAGCCGATGAAACGCCTGCCTCCATTGCCTGCCCTGCACACCTTTCTGGTCACCGCCCAGTGCTGCAACTTCACTCGCGCCGCACAATTGCTGCACATCACCCAGGGTGCGGTGAGCAGGCAGATCGCCGGCCTCGAAGAACACCTCGGCTACCCGCTGTTTTTGCGCCAGGCCCGCGGCCTGAGCCTGACCCGTGAAGGCCAGGACTGGCTGCCACGGGTGCAGCAGGTGTTCGCCCTGATCGAGGAAGGTGTGCAGCAGGTCGGTGCACGCAGTACCACCTTGCAGCTCAAGGCCCCGACCTGCGTAATGCGCTGGCTGCTCCCACGGCTGATGGAATGGCAGGCGCTGCGCCCGGACGTGCCGGTGGAGCTGACTACCACGGTGCAGCACGGGGTGGATTTTCGCCGGGAAGTGTTCGATGCAGCGGTAATCTATGGCGCCCGGCCCAACCATGGCCTGCAGACCCTGAAGCTGTTCGATGAACAACTGACACCAGTGTGCGCGCCGCAACTGCTGAGCGGCGCCCTGCCCTTGCAACAGGTCGCCGACCTTGATCAGCACATGCTCCTGCACCCGACCCGCGACCAGCGCGACTGGAATGCCTGGCTCGATGCCGCCGGGGCGAACCTGCCCCGGCAAGGCAAGGGCCAGCATTTCGAAACCCTGGACATGGCCATGTCGATGGCCTCCCAGGGTACCGGAGTGGCCATCGGCGACTGGTCGCTGATCGGCGATGACCTCAAGTGCGGGCGCCTGGTGACGCCGTTCCCGCTCAAGGTCAGCACCGGCCAGGCTTACTACCTGGTACGACCGCAAGGCTCTGCTTCAGCCGCCTTGCTGGAACTGCTCGCCTGGTTGTGCGAGCAGGCCCAGGCGCCTCAGTAACCGACGGTGAAGCGCTGGCGCGAGTGCGCCGGTTTCTCTACTTCATCGAGCATGGCAATGGCGTAGTCAGCAAAAGTGATCCAGCTCTTGCCGTCGGCGCCGATCAGCAGGTGATCCTTGCCCAGTTTGTAAGTGCCGCTGCGGGCACCTTCGACGAATTCGGCCGAAGGCGAGAGGAAGCTCCAGTCCAGCTCCTGTTCCTGACGCAAGGTGTCGAGGTAGTGACCGCCGGCGGTTGCTTCAGCCTTGTAGGCCTCGGGAAAATCCGGGCTGTCGATGACCTTGTGCCCCGACGGCAGCAGCAGGCTGCCCGCACCGCCAACTACCAGCAGACGCTTGACCCCGGCGCGCTTGACCGGCTCGATGATGGCCTGCGGCTTGATGCTGGAAAAGTGCGCGGCGCTCAGTACCACGTCGTGGCCGGCGACTGCCTGTTCAAGGGCGGCGGCATCGCTGACGTCCAGCGCCACGCTTTTCACCCTGTCACGCCCCTGCAGTTTCGACGGGTCACGGGCAATGGCGGTAACGCTATGGCCGCGGCGCAGGGCCTCTTCCAGCAACTGGCTGCCAGCGCGGCCGGTAGCCCCAATGATTGCGATCTTGCTCATGGACATTCTCCAGTCAGGATTGAACAACGCTTACCACTTCATCTCGCCCTTGGCGACCTTGGCACCGAGCTCCAGCGAGCTCTCTTCGCCCAGGTCCGGGTAACGTTTTTTCATCGCCGCGATCAGTTCGGCGGCGTTGCCAGCCTTGGCGGTTTCTTCGTCGAAGGCACGGATATAGTCCGCAGTGAACTGCACCGCCTTGAGCGAACGGCTGCTCTGGCCCAGGTAGTGGCCAGGGATCACGGTGTCAGGCTTGAGCTGCTCGATACGCTTGAGCGTCGCCAGCCAGTCCTTGTGCGATTGCGCCGACTGCGTGTCGGCCATCCACACGTGCAGGTTCTCGGCGACCACCACGCCACCGACCACCGCCTTGATCGACGGAATCCACACGAAACTGCGGTCCGGTTGCGGACCGTCGAGGCCAACTACTTGCAGGCGCTGGCCTTCAAGCTTGAGCTCGGTGCCTTGCAGTACTTGCGGCACGATCAGCTTCGCCGGTTTGTCGGCGCCCATCTGCGGGCCCCAGTAAGCCAGCTTGCCGTCCATGGTCTGCTTGATATGGGCGACGGTCGCTGCCGAGGCCACGACCTTGGCCTTGGGGTAGGCGTCGGTCAGGGTCTGCAGGCCGAAGTAGTAGTCCGGGTCACCGTGGCTGATATAGATAGTGGTCAGTTGCTTGCCGCTCGCTTGCAGCTTGGCCAGTACCTGCTCGGCCTGGGCCTTGCCAAACTGGGCGTCGACCAGGATGGCGTCATGCTTGCCACTGACGATCACCGAACTGACCGGGAACAGCGCATTGGTACCCGGGTTGTAGACATCCAGGTTGAGCGGCTCGGCGGCCGAAGCCTGGGCCATGACCCCAAGGGTGGCGAAGGCGAGCAACAAACGGCGCAAGGAAAACGAACGAGGCATCAAGGCGATTCCTGTGAAGTGGGCAATGAGCAACAGCTTAGTTGCACGATCCGTCACAAAAAATGCGATGCTTAGGATTAGTTTGTTTCTAAAAGCGGGCAAATCATGGATCGTCTGACAGCAATGCGGGTCTTCGTCAGCGTGGTCGACCTGGGCAGCCAATCGGCTGCCGCCGACCATCTGGAACTCTCCCGGCCGGTGGTTTCCCGCTACCTGGCCGAGCTTGAAGACTGGGTGGGCGCGCGCCTGATGCAGCGCACCACCAGGCGCCTGAGCCTGACCGCCGCCGGCCAGGAAACCCTGCCGCGTTGCCGGCAGATGCTCGAGCTTGCCGGCGACCTGCAGGCAGCGGTCAGCACCCCCAACGATGCGCCGCGCGGCGAGTTGCGCATCAGCGTCAGCACCTCGTTCGGCCAGGCGCAGTTGATGGACGCCGTGGCCGACTACGTCAAACGCTACCCCGGGGTGAAAATCGACCTGCAGATGCTCGATCGCACGGTGAACCTGGTGGATGAGCGCATCGATCTGGCGATCCGCACCAGCAACGACCTCGACCCGAACCTGATCGCCCGGCGACTGACCGTATGCCGCTCGGTGATCTGCGCCTCGCCCGCCTACCTGCAACAACATCCGGCGCCGCAGCAGGTGCAGGACCTCAGCCAGCACAACTGCCTGACCCACTCCTACTTCGGCCGCAGCCTCTGGCATTTCGACGTGGATGGCGAGGTGATGTCGGTACCGGTGCAAGGCAACATCAGCGCCAACGAAGCCATGACCCTGCAACGGGCGGCGCTGGCTGGCGCCGGTGTGGCCATGCTGCCGACCTACCAGGCGGCCGGCGCCCTGCGCAGTGGCGAGCTGGTTCGCCTGCTGCCCCGGGCCAAGCCGCGGGAGCTCAACCTCAACGCCGTGTATACCTCGCGCAAGCACATGCCAGCGACCCTGCGCAGCATGCTCGACTTTCTTGCCGAGCGCTTTACCGCCGAGCCAATCTGGGACCAGGACCTGCTCTAGACAGGCACACCCGGCCAAGCTGACCTATGCTTTGAATAGCACCTGTACGTGGTTTGCAGGAGGTGAGCATCATGGGCGTCAAATCCAGAAAATGCGCCGTTGTCTGTGCGATGGCTGCTGTGGTCGGCTTGTATGCCACCGCCGCCTGGCGGGTTGAACAGATCCGCAATCAACCCTACTCCGCCGCCAGTTGCAGCCTGGCGCACTGCGTGCCGCACACCGCGACGCTGAGCGCACTCAAGTAGGTGATCGCCCGGGCTGGTGGCGGAAGTCGCTGGGCGCCTTGCCAGTCAGGCGGCGGAAGAACCGCGAGAAATACGCAGGGTCGGAAAAGCCCAGGCTGTCAGCCAGTTGCTTGATACTCAGGCTGGTGTAGATCAGCTCGCGCTTGGCTTCGAGCAACAGGCGTTGATGAATGATCTGCAAGGCCGACTGCCCGGCCAGTTCACGGCAGATGCTGTTCAGGTGCGCCACCGAAATCCCCACCTCATAGGCCAGCGCCTCGACGCTCGGCTGCTGACGAAACTGCTGCTCGACCAGCGCGTTGAAGCGCTCCAGATACTCACGTCCGCGTGCAACCGCCAGGCCCTGGCCATGGCGCTGCAAGCATTGGCGACTGATCCACACCACCAGCAGGTTGATCAATGAGCGCAACTGCAAATCCCGCCCGGGAAGGTCCCGCTGGTACTCCTGCTGCAAGGCGCTGAACAGGCTGTAGAGATAGTTGCGATCGTCGCCTGCCAGGTAGGTGCCGGCCTGGGCCAGCGCCGCTGGTGCGCCGGCCAGTTGCGTGTGCAGCAGGTTGACCAGCGGCGCCGCCAGCGTCACCACGTAGCCGTCGACATCGCTGGAAAAACGAAAACCGTGCACGCACAGCGCCGGTACCACCTGGATCGCGGCCTGTTCCAGGCGCCGCACCTGGCCTTCGACTTCGATCTCGGCCTGGCCGGCATAAAGGAACAGCAACTGGCACAGATCGGCGTGCCGATGGGGCTCGATTTCCCAGTCGTGCAAGCGGCTGCGCGCCGGGATCGACTCGCAGTGCAGCAGGTCCGGGGTCGGCCACTGCAGCTGCTCGCCATACAGCTTGAACACCGGAATCGTCGCCTTGCTCATTGATCAACTGGCTCCAGGGCAATGCCCGATAATCGCACTGATTAGTGAAAAGTCCTGCTTCCCGCCGGTTTTATCCCTTCTTCGCCCAGCTTTCCAAGCGAAAAATGCAAGCACAACAATCATAAGCTGCTTTCGGCCCTGCGCTGAAGCTTGTCTGGGATAACAATAATGAAGACTCAAGTCGCAATCATCGGTGCCGGCCCTTCCGGCCTGCTGCTCGGCCAGTTGCTGCACAAGGCCGGGATCGCCAACGTCATCGTCGAACGCCAGAGCGCCGACTACGTGCTCGGGCGAATCCGCGCCGGGGTACTGGAACAAGGCATGGTCGAATTGCTGCGCGAAGCCGGCGTCGGCGCGCGCATGGATGCCGAGGGTTTACCCCACAGCGGTTTTGAACTGGCTTTCGACGGGCGCCGCGAGCACATCGACCTCAAGGGCCTGACCGGCGGCAAAGGGGTAATGATCTACGGCCAGACCGAAGTCACCCGTGACCTGATGCAAGCGCGCCAGGCCTGCGGCGCCGTTACCGTCTATCAAGCCGACAACGTCCGGCCCCATGACCTTAAGTCCGAACGCCCTTACCTGACCTTCGAAAAAAACGGTGAGGTGCAGCGCCTGGACTGCGACTACATTGCCGGTTGCGACGGTTACCACGGCATCGCCCGGCAATCGATTCCCGCCGAGGCGCTGAAGATTTTCGAGCGGGTCTACCCGTTCGGCTGGCTCGGCGTGCTGGCCGATACCCCGCCAGTCAGCGACGAACTGGTGTACGCCCGCCACGAACGCGGCTTTGCCTTGTGCAGCATGCGCTCGCCGACCCGCACTCGCTATTACGTGCAGGTGGCGGCCGAAGAAAAGGTCGAGGACTGGTCCGATGAGCGCTTCTGGAACGAGCTCAAATCGCGCCTGCCGGCGGACCTTGCCGAACGCTTGGTGACCGGCCCGTCGATCGAGAAAAGCATCGCGCCGCTGCGCAGCTTCGTGGTCGAACCGATGCAATACGGCAAGCTGTTCCTGCTCGGCGACGCCGCGCACATCGTCCCGCCCACCGGCGCCAAGGGCCTGAACCTGGCAGCCAGCGATGTCAGCACCTTGTACAACATCCTGCGCAAGGTCTACGGCGAAGGGCGCACCGACCTGCTCGAGCGCTATTCTCAGATCTGCCTGAGGCGGATCTGGAAGGCCGAGCGCTTTTCCTGGTGGATGACCTCGATCCTGCATCGTTTTCCCGACAGCGATGCCTTCAGCCAGCGTATCCAGCAAAGCGAGCTTGAGTATTACGTCAGTTCCGAAGCCGGTCGTACCACTTTGGCGGAAAACTATGTCGGCCTGCCCTACGAACCTATCGAGGAAGACGCTTAGCAAGCTATCGAGTAGACTGGTCAGCACCTGCACCCGCAGCTCACCGGCTGCGGGCTTCACCTGCCTCAGAGCTGGCCCGTGACCCAACTGAACACTCCGCAACCGGTGCTGCGCAGCGTGCTCGTCGCGCTGATGCTGGCAATCTTTCTCGGCGCTCTCGACCAGACCATCGTCGCCGTGTCGATGCCGGCGATTTCGGCGCAATTCAACGACGTCGGCCTGCTGGCCTGGGTAATTTCCGGGTACATGGTGGCCATGACCGTGGCCGTACCGATCTACGGCAAGCTGGGCGATTTGTATGGCCGGCGGCGGATGATTCTTACCGGCACGGCGCTGTTCACACTGGCCTCGATCTTCTGCGCGTTGGCACAGAACATGGAGCAACTGGTGCTTGCGCGAGTGCTGCAGGGTATCGGCGCCGGCGGCATGGTGTCAGTCAGCCAGGCGATCATCGGCGACTTCGTGCCACCGAGAGAGCGCGGCCGTTACCAGGGCTATTTCAGCAGCATGTACGCCCTGGCCAGTGTCGCCGGGCCGGTGTTGGGCGGGGTGCTCACCGAGTACCTGTCGTGGCGCTGGGTGTTCTGGCTCAACCTGCCGCTGGGCCTGACCGCCTGGTGGGTCACCCGCCGCGCCCTGCGCAGCTTGCAGGTGCCAACGCACAAGGCGCAGGTCGACTACCTCGGCGCCGCGCTGCTGATTCTTGGCCTGGGCAGCTTGCTGCTGGGCATCACCCAGATCGGCCAGGGCCAGCCCTGGGATTCTGCCCAGGTCACCAGCCTGCTCGGCTGTGCGCTGGTCGGCCTGGTATTGTTCGTACTGCATGAGCAGCGAACCGCCGAACCCCTGCTGCCGCTGAAGCTGTTCGCCAATCGCATCGCCACCCTGTGCTGGTGCACGATTTTCTTTACCAGCTTCCAGGCCATCTCGCTGACTATGCTGATGCCACTGCGCTACCAGAGCATTACCGGTGCCGGCGCCGACAGCGCCGCGTTGCACCTGCTGCCCCTGGCCATCGGCTTGCCCATCGGCGCTTATTGCGGTGGCCGCCTGACCACCCATACCGGGCGCTACAAGCCGCAGATTCTGGGCGGCGCACTGCTGATGCCGTTTGCCATCGTCGGCATGGCCTTCAGCCCGCCGCAGGCGGCCTGGTTCAGTGGCGTGTTCATGTTGTTGACCGGGATTGCCTCGGGCCTGCAGTTCCCCACCTCGCTGGTGGCGACCCAAAGTGCGGTAGAACCGCGGGATATCGGCGTGGCCACCAGCACCACCAACCTGTTCCGCTCCCTGGGCGGAGCGATGGGCGTGGCCATCATGTCCACGCTGTTGCTGGCGATGCTGGCCCAGGGCGGCTTGAGCCTGGCCGGCGATGCCCTGCTTGGCAGCCTGCAGGCTGGCGAACCGACCGCGGCAATGCAGGCCGAGTTACTGCTGACCTTTCGCAACTTGCTACTTGGCAGTGCTGCGGTGTCGTTGCTGGGGATGACGGCGGCGCTGGCCTTGCCTGACAGACAATTGCGCGGCCGCCAGTAAGACCTTATAACTGACGTGGAAACAAATGATCACAAAGCTTCACAAAGTGTCATTTGCGCAAGGCGGGGCTCAAGCGCAGCATATCCAGCCCGGTATCGATCCACTGCTCGGCCTGGTTCAACAGGTCAAAGCTGTCGGGCAAAAGAAGCCAGCGGCGAATCAGCCCGTCTATGTAGGCATAGATGGCCAGCGCCGCGCGTTCCGGGTCCACGTCGGCGGGCAGTTGCCCGCGCTTGACTGCATTGCCCAGCGACAACGCGATGTGGGCATGACATTCGATCGTCGAGGCCTGCCGTTGCTGGCGGATCTCGCACATATCATCGGTGAACTCGCATTTGTGATGCAGAATTTCATTGATTCGCCGGGTCTTCGGATCGAGCACCATCTGGTGCATCAAACGCACCAGCAGCTTGCGCATGCAGCCGAGCGGGTCGAGCTCATCCTCGCTTTCACTGGCCCGGGCCAGGGCGTCCAGCGGCTCGTGCAGGCTGTCGAGCATGGCCTCGACCAGTTCGGCCTTGTCGTTGAAGTGCCAGTAGATAGCGCCCCGGGTAACACCCGCCTCTTTGGCGATATCGGCCAGAGTGGTACGCGCTACCCCGCGTTTGTAGAAGGCCTTTTCCGCGGCTTCGAGAATCTGGGCGCGGGTTTCCTGGGCTTCTTCTTTGGTTCGACGGACCATGGCAGTACAACCTCATCAGGCCCGGGCACGCACGCTGGGTGCCTGGGAGTCGGGCCGGGTCAGCCTCTGCAGACTGTTACCGGCTGTATTAATTTGGGGGCTCGCATCGGCTGAACACGTCGCCTGCGAGGTATTTACAAACAACCATGAATGTAAGTATATTCCTTAGCAAGCTATTTATCCACTCGACAGCATTTTTTATAGCGCACCCTTTCCATTATTCTTGAGCGTCTTCAGCTCTTGCGACCCGAGGATCTTCATGCAATTCAAGCCAGCTGTTACCGCTCTGGTTTCCGCCGTCGCCCTGGCAACACTGCTCAGCGGCTGTAAAAAGGAAGAGGCGGCGCCTGCGGCGCAAGCTCCTCAGGTCGGCGTTGTAACCCTGCAAACCCAAGCCTATACCCTGACATCCGACCTTCCGGGGCGTACCACCGCGTACCGCATCGCCGAAGTTCGCCCGCAGGTCAACGGCATCATCCTCAAGCGCCTGTTCAAAGAAGGTAGCGAGGTCAAGGAAGGCCAGCAGCTGTACCAGATCGACCCGTCGGTGTACGAGGCGACCCTGGCCAGCGCCCAGGCCAACCTGCAATCGACCCGCTCGCTGGCCGACCGTTACAAGCAACTGGTCAACGAACAGGCTGTCAGCCGTCAGGAATACGACGATGCCAGTGCCAAACGTTTGCAGGCTGAAGCCTCGCTGCGCAGCGCCCAGATCGACCTGCGCTACACCAAGGTCCTGGCGCCGCTGACTGGCCGTATCGGCCGCTCTTCGGTGACCGAAGGCGCGCTGGTCAACAACGGCCAGACCGAAGCCATGGCGGTGATCCAGCAGCTCGACCCGATCTATGTCGACGTTACCCAGTCCTCGGCCGAGCTGCTCAAGCTGCGCCGCGAACTGGAAAGCGGCCAGCTGCAAAAGGTCGGCGACAATGCCGCCAAGGTCACCCTGACCCTGGAAGACGGCAGCACCTACGGCAAGGATGGTCGCCTGGAATTCTCCGAAGTCTCGGTTGACCAGACCACCGGCTCCGTGACCCTGCGTGCGGTATTCCCCAACCCCGAGCACAACCTGCTGCCGGGCATGTTCGTACATGCGCGCCTGGCTGCCGGGGTCAACAGCGCCGCCATCCTCGCACCGCAGCAAGGCGTGACCCGCGACCTCAAGGGCCAGCCGACCGCGTTGATCGTCAACAAGGACAACAAGGTCGAGCTGCGTCAGCTCAAGGCCAGCCGTACCGTCGGTAGCGACTGGCTGATCGAGGAAGGCCTGAACCCGGGCGACCGCCTGATCACCGAAGGCCTGCAGTTCGTCAAACCGGGCGTCGAGGTCAAGGTCAGCGAAGCCACCAACGTCAAGCCTGCCCAGCCAACCCAGGCCAATGCAACGACTGCAGGGGCCAAAGGGGAGTAAACCATGTCGAGATTCTTTATCGATCGCCCGATTTTTGCCTGGGTGATCGCCTTGGTGATCATGCTGGTCGGCGCCTTGTCGATCCTCAAGTTGCCGATCAACCAGTACCCGAGCATCGCCCCGCCGGCCATCGCCATCGCCGTGACCTACCCGGGCGCTTCGGCGCAGACCGTGCAGGACACCGTGGTACAGGTGATCGAGCAGCAGCTCAACGGTATCGACAACCTGCGTTATGTGTCGTCGGAAAGTAACTCCGACGGCAGCATGACCATTACCGCGACCTTCGAGCAGGGTACCAACCCCGACACCGCGCAGGTTCAGGTGCAGAACAAGCTCAACCTGGCCACCCCGCTGCTGCCGCAAGAAGTGCAGCAGCAGGGTATCCGCGTGACCAAGGCGGTGAAGAACTTCCTGCTGGTGATCGGCCTGGTGTCCGAAGACGGCAGCATGTCCAAGGACGACCTGGCCAACTACATCGTCTCCAACATGCAGGACCCGATCTCGCGTACTGCCGGTGTCGGTGACTTCCAGGTGTTCGGTGCCCAGTACGCCATGCGCATCTGGCTCGACCCGGCCAAGCTGAACAAGTATCAGCTGACCCCGGTCGACGTGCGTACCGCCGTGGCCGCGCAGAACGTCCAGGTGTCCTCCGGCCAGCTCGGCGGCCTGCCTGCCCTGCCCGGTACCCAGCTCAACGCCACGATCATCGGCAAGACCCGCCTGCAGACTGCCGAACAGTTCGAGAAGATCCTGCTCAAGGTCAACCGGGACGGCTCCCAGGTGCGCCTGGGCGATGTCGCCAAGGTCGGCCTGGGTGGTGAGAACTACGCGATCAGCGCCCAGTTCAACGGCAAGCCGGCCTCTGGCCTTGCGGTGAAACTGGCCACCGGCGCCAACGCCCTGGATACCGCCAAGGCCCTGCGCCAGACCATTACCGACCTGGAACCGTTCTTCCCGGAAGGCATGAAGGCGGTGTTCCCGTATGACACCACGCCGGTGGTGACCGAATCGATCAGCGGGGTAATCCACACCCTGATCGAAGCGATCGTGCTGGTGTTCCTGGTGATGTACCTGTTCCTGCAGAACTTCCGCGCCACCATCATCACCACCATGACCGTACCGGTGGTATTGCTGGGTACGTTCGGGATCCTTGCGGCGTTTGATTTCAGCATCAACACCCTGACCATGTTCGGCATGGTGCTGGCCATTGGCTTGCTGGTGGACGATGCCATCGTCGTGGTGGAGAACGTCGAGCGGGTAATGTCCGAAGAGGGGCTATCACCCAAGGAAGCGACCAAGAAGTCCATGGGCCAGATCCAGGGCGCCCTGGTCGGTATCGCCCTGGTGCTGTCGGCGGTACTGCTGCCCATGGCCTTCTTCGGCGGCTCCACCGGTGTGATCTACAAGCAGTTCTCGATCACCATCGTCTCGGCCATGGCCCTGTCGGTACTGGTGGCGCTGATCTTCACCCCGGCGCTGTGCGCAACCATGCTCAAGCCGGTTGCCAAGGGCGAGCACCACGTTGCCAAGCGCGGCTTCTTCGGCTGGTTCAACCGCAACTTCGACCGCAGCGTGCGTAGCTACGAGCGCGGCGTCGGCAACATGCTGCGGCACAAGGCCCCGTACCTGCTGGCCTACCTGCTGATCGTGGTTGGCATGATCTGGCTGTTCACCCGCATTCCGACGGCGTTCCTGCCCGAAGAAGACCAGGGTGTACTCTTTGCCCAGGTGCAGACCCCGGCCGGTTCCAGCGCCGAGCGCACCCAGGTGGTGATCGACGAGATGCGCAGCTACCTGCTCGACAAGGAAGCCGATACCGTTGCCTCGGTGTTCACCGTCAACGGCTTCAACTTCGCCGGTCGCGGCCAGAGCTCGGGCATGGCCTTCATCATGCTCAAACCATGGGGCGAGCGTTCGGCCGAGAACAACGTGTTCAACCTGGCCAACCGTGCCCAGCAGCACTTCTTCAGCTTCCGCGATGCGATGGTGTTCGCCTTTGCCCCGCCTGCGGTACTGGAGCTGGGTAACGCCACCGGTTTCGACGTGTTCCTGCAGGACCGGGCCGGTGTCGGTCACGAAAAACTGATGGCAGCGCGCAACCAGTTCCTCGGCATGGCCGCGCAGAGCAAGATCCTCTCGGCAGTGCGTCCGAACGGCCTGAACGATGAACCGCAGTACCAGTTGACCGTCGATGACGAGCGCGCCAGTGCCTTGGGCGTGACTATTGCCGACATCAACAACACCCTGTCGATTGCCCTGGGTGCCAGCTACGTCAACGACTTCATCGACCGCGGTCGAGTCAAGAAGGTCTACATCCAGGGTGAAGCCGGTGCGCGGATGAGCCCGGAAGACCTGCAGAAGTGGTACGTGCGCAACGCCGCCGGCGAGATGGTGCCGTTCTCCTCCTTCGCCAAGGGCGAGTGGATCTACGGTGCACCGAAGCTGTCGCGTTACAACGGTGTAGAAGCCATGGAAATCCTCGGTGCGCCAGCTCCTGGCTACAGTACCGGTGAAGCTATGCTCGAGGTCGAACGCCTTGCCGCGCAACTGCCGGCGGGTATCGGTTACTCGTGGACGGGCCTGTCGTACGAGGAGCGGCTGTCCGGCTCCCAGGCGCCAGCGCTGTACGCCCTGTCGCTGCTGATGGTGTTCCTGTGTCTTGCAGCGCTGTATGAAAGCTGGTCGATCCCGATCGCGGTCATGCTCGTGGTACCGCTGGGGATCATCGGTGCACTGCTGGCCACCAGCCTGCGCGGGCTGTCCAACGACGTGTACTTCCAGGTGGGTCTGTTGACCACCATCGGCCTGGCGGCGAAGAACGCGATCCTGATCGTAGAATTCGCCAAGGAACTGCACGAGCAGGGCCGCAGCCTGATCGATGCGGCCATCGAAGCCTGCCGGATGCGTCTGCGGCCGATCATCATGACCTCGCTGGCGTTCATCCTCGGCGTGGTACCGTTGGCCATCTCCTCGGGCGCAGGCTCGGGTAGCCAGCACGCCATCGGTACCGGGGTGATCGGCGGCATGCTGACCGCCACCGTACTGGCCATCTTCTGGGTGCCATTGTTCTTCGTAAGCGTGTCGTCGCTGTTCGGTAGCAAGAAGCCCGAAGAGGACGCCACCCCTGAAACTCCACGCTATGAGGCCGGGCAATGAGTAAGTCCCTGTTGTCCCTGGCAGTAACCGCTTTCATTCTTGGCGGCTGCTCGCTGATCCCTGACTACCAGACCCCGGAATCGCCGGTGGCCGCGCAGTGGCCGCAAGGCCCTGCCTACTCGCCGACCGAGTCGGCCGAGGTGGCCGCCGCCGAACAGGGCTGGCGTCAGTTCTTCCATGACCCGGCGCTGCAGCAGTTGATCCAGACCGCGCTGGTCAACAACCGCGACCTCAAGGTCGCGGCGCTGAACATCGATGCCTACCGTGCGCAATACCGCATCCAGCGTGCCGACCTGTTCCCGGCGGTCTCGGCCAATGGCAGCGGCAGCCGCCAGCGGATGCCGGCGAACATGTCGCAAACCGGCGAATCGGGCATCACCAGCCAGTACTCGGCGACCCTCGGGGTCAGCGCCTACGAACTCGACCTGTTCGGCCGGGTGCGCAGCCTGACCGAGCAACAGCTGGAGATCTACCTGTCCAGCGAAGAAGCCCGGCGCTCAACGCAAATCAGCCTGGTGGCCAGTGTGGCCAACGCCTACTTCACCTGGCAGGCCGACCAGGCGCTGCTCAAGCTGACCGAAGACACCCTCAAGACCTACGAGGAAAGCTATCAGCTGACTTCGCGCAGTAATGAAGTGGGTGTGGCTTCGGCCCTGGACCTGAGCCAGGCACGCACCTCGGTTGAAGGCGCGCGGGTCAAGCTGGCGCAGTTCCAGCGCCAGGTTGCCCAGGACCTCAACAGCCTGACCGTGCTGCTCGGCACCGGCGTGCCGGCCAACCTGCCGACCGCGCAGAAGCTCGACAGCGACCTGCTGGCAGAAGTGCCGGCGGGCCTGCCGTCCGACCTGCTGCAACGCCGGCCGGACATCCAGGAAGCCGAACACCTGCTCAAGGCCGCCAATGCCAACATTGGCGCCGCCCGCGCAGCGTTCTTCCCGAGCATCAGCCTGACCGCCAATGCCGGGACCCTGAGTCCGGACATGGGCGGCCTGTTCAAGGGTGGTTCGGGTACCTGGCTGTTCCAGCCGCAGATCAACCTGCCGATCTTCAACGCCGGCGCCCTGCGTGCCAGCCTCGATTACTCGAAGATCCAGAAGGACATCAACGTCGCGAAATACGAGAAAACCATCCAGACCGCCTTCCAGGAAGTCTCCGATGGCCTCGCCGCGCGCCAGACCTTCAACCAGCAGTTGCAGGCCCAGCGTGACCTGGTTGCTGCCAACCAGGACTACTACCGCCTGGCCGAGCGTCGCTACCGCATCGGTATCGACAGCAACCTGACCTTCCTCGACGCCCAGCGTCAGCTGTTCAACACCCAGCAGTCGTTGATCAGCGATCGCCTGTCGCAGCTGGTCAGCGAGGTCAACCTGTACAAGGCCCTCGGTGGCGGCTGGTACGAGCAGACCGGTCAGGCGCAGCAGCAGGCAGCGGTCCAGACGCCGAAAGGCTGAGTCACTGTGCTGTAGAAGAGCCCACCCTTGGCGGTGGGCTTTTTTTGGTTCTTCACGTTATCTTGGGGAATATGATTCTTGGGTTGGGTTGGGATGTTGAGGCTTCTAGCTTATCCATTCACTGTGGCGCCGCTGCTGGCCCCTTCCGCCCTTACGGCGGCCTACTTTTCTCTTGGGAAAAGGTAGGCAAAACCGCTCGCTCCAGCATACGGCCCTACGCTGCGCTCCGGGTTCCTTCGCTACGGTGCCTTCCAGGGGCATCGCGGCCTACGACTTGCTTCGCCAAGTCTACGTCTCGCGTCTTCGGCCTGGGCCGAAGGGTGCTGCGCACCAGCCCCCTCCAGACACCTACGCTCAGCCTCCTGAAGTCGCGAAGTTACGGGCGGCGCCTGCACTGGCGTATCTGCGAAAGCAGATGTTGGCGAAGCCATGCTGACGCAGTTCAGACAAGCCCGCTGGTAAAACGAGTACCAACTTGTTTGGTCTTGATCTTGATCTTGATCTTGATCTTGATGTTCATGCACGCACTTCCAGGCGCCGCGAAAAGCGACTTCAGGAGGCCGAGTGGAGGTGCCTGTAGGGGCGGTGCGCAGCACCTTCGGCGGCAGCCGAAGACGCGAGATGTAGACTTGCGAAGCAAGTCGTAGGCCGCGATGCCCCGGAAGGTGCCGTAGCGAGGGGACCCGAAGCGCAGCGTAGGGCCGTATGCAGGAGCAAGCGGTTTTGCCTACCTTTTCCCAAGAGAAAAGTAGGCCGCCGTAAAGGCGGAAGGGGCCAGCAGCAGCGCCACAGCGAATGGATAAGCTCGCGCCCCCCAACCCAGGATTCAGTGAAGAGCCTTTTTTTGCCCGTGATAATGAATTAACCAACCAGTTACCGTTCGATTATCGCCCAATTCCGCCCGTAACGAATTGATTCATCCCCGCCCACCGCCGCACCATCGCTTCGCAGCTTTTCCAAAGCGTATCCCCAAAGATCGTAGCCCGGCCTGTGACCTCCAAGCGTCGCAGCGGATGGCTTCGGCTTACATAAAAACAAGAGACAACAGACGATGACCACACCCGCACCTGCACGACACCTGCTTCCCGGCTTGTTGGCCATGACTTGCGCCCTGCCCGCCCTCGCGGCCGAAGGCGGCTTTGTCGAGGACGCCAAGGCCAGCCTCAACCTGCGCAACTTCTACATCAACCGCAACTTCGTCGACCCGGCCAACCCTCAGGGCAAGGCCGAGGAATGGACCCAGAGCTTCATCCTCGACGCCCGCTCCGGCTTTACCCAGGGCCTGGTCGGTTTTGGTGTGGATGTATTGGGCCTGTACTCGGTCAAGCTCGATGGCGGCAAGGGCACGGCGGGCACCCACCTGCTGCCGGTGCACGATGATGGCCGCCCGGCCGACGACTTCGGCCGCCTGGGGGTGGCGCTGAAGGCGAAGATCTCCAACACTGAACTCAAGGTTGGCGAATGGATGCCGGTGCTGCCGATCCTGCGTTCCGACGACGGCCGCTCGCTGCCGCAGACCTTCCGTGGCGGCCAGCTCACCTCGCAGGAAATCGCTGGCCTGACCCTGTATGCCGGGCAGTTTCGCGGCAACAGCCCGCGTAATGATGCGAGCATGGAAGACATGTCGATGAATGGCCGCACGGCCTTCACCTCCGACCGCTTCAACTTTGCCGGTGGCGAATACAGCTTCAACGACAAGCGCACGATGATCGGTTTGTGGAACGCCGAGCTCAAGGACATCTACAACCAGCAGTACCTCAATCTGGTGCACAGCCAGCCGCTGGGCGACTGGACCCTGGGCGCCAACCTCGGCTACTTCATCGGCAAGGAAGACGGCGCCGAACGCGCAGGCAAACTGGACAACCGCACCGCCTCGGCAATGCTCTCGGCCAGGTACGGCGCCAGTACCTTCTATGTCGGCCTGCAGAAAGTCAGTGGCGACGACGCCTGGATGCGGGTCAACGGCACCAGTGGCGGCACCCTGGCCAACGACAGCTACAACTCAAGCTTCGACAACGCCCAGGAACGTTCCTGGCAGTTGCGCCATGACTACAACTTCGCCGCCCTCGGCGTGCCCGGGCTGACCCTGATGAACCGCTACATCAGCGGTGACAACGTGCACACCGGCGCCATCAGCGACGGCAAGGAATGGGCGCGGGAATCGGAGCTGGCTTATGTAATCCAGTCCGGGACCTTGAAGAGCCTGTCGGTGAAATGGCGCAACTCGACCATGCGCCGGGACTACAGCACCAACGCCTTTGACGAGAACCGGCTGATCATCAGTTATCCGATCAGTATTCTCTGAACTTGGGGCTGCTTCGCAGCCCATCGCCGGCAAGGCCGGCTCCCACAATGTCCGCTGTGCACAACACCTGGACTGTAGGAGCGGGCTTGCCCCGCGATTGCTTCAAGCCCCGCGTGTGGTGCGGCTCTGCTGCCCGGCCACCCCCACTGGCACATCGCCCTGCAAGGTCACCCGGCGCACCACCCGGCCCTGGGTGCCATAATCGTCCACCGCGTAATGCTGGGTCGCGCGGTTGTCCCAGATTGCTACGTCACCGGCCTGCCAGCGCCAGCGCACGGTGTTTTCCAGGCGCGTGACATGGCTTTGCAGCAGGTTGAACAGGTGCGCCGAGTCACTCTGCGAGTAGCCCTTGATGCGTTTGACGAAGTGCCCCAGCAGCAGGGTTTTCTCGCCACTGACCGGGTGCACGCGCACCACTGGATGCTCGGTTTCGTACACCGTCGAGGTGAAGATCTTGCGGTAGTTTTCCAACTGCTCAAGGCTGACGTTGGGCTTGGCGGCGGCGTAGTCATACTCATTGCTGTGCACAGCCCAGAGCTGGTCAGCCAGGGCCTGCAGCTCGGCGGAAAGGTCCTGGTAGGCCGTGGCGGTGTTGGCCCACACAGTATCGCCGCCGGATTCGGGCGCCACCACCGAGCGCAAAATCGACGCCTTGGGGTAGGCATCGACGAAAGTCACGTCGGTGTGCCAGGAATTGGCCCGGCGCCCTTCGCCGCCATCGAGTTCTAGCAGGTAGCGGGTGCCTTCGCGCACCGGCACGGTCGGGTGGGCGATCGGCTCGCCGAGCAGGTGGGCAAAGGCCTCCTGGCCCTGGTCGTCGAGGTGGGTCTGGGCGCGGAAGAACACCACCTTGTACTGCACCAGCGCAGCCTGGATGGCTTCGATCACGGCCGGCTCAAGGTCGGCGCTCAACTGGATCCCGCGAATCTCGGCACCGATGCGCCCGGCCACCGGGTGAATCTCCAGGGCATGGGTGACAGGTGCTACGGCGCGTGCGGCATTGCTCATGGTTTGACCCTCATCTGGCTAGGTTGCGCTAAGTGCCGATGAAAGCTCTGCTCTATTGATATGCAAATATGCTCTAACAAATAAACAGATGCTTCATTGACGGAATAAGAGCTTGCATTTAAAACCTGAGCCTGCGCGGCGGCAAATACCTTCGCCGTATTTTTGGAATGCCGGGAAAGCATATGGATCTTCGCCAACTGCGTTACTTCATCGCCCTCACCGAACACCGCAGTTTTGTCCGCGCCGCCGACGCCATGGGCATCACCCAACCGGCCTTCAGCCGCAGTATCCAGGGCCTGGAACAGGAGTTCGGTTGCGTGCTGATCGATCGTGGCAACAAGGACCTGCGCCCCACGCCCGAAGGCCAGGTGGTGCTGCAGCACGCCCTGCGCCTGGTGCAAGGCGCGGCGCAGCTCAACAGCGAAGTGCAGCAGATGACCAAGCTCGATGCCGGCGAGCTGCGCTTTGGCTGCGGCCCGGCGCCAGCAGTGCACCTGGTGCCGCAGGCGGTGGCGCGCTTTCTCGGCGCCCACCCCAAGGTGCGCACCTGCTTCGACGTGGATAACTGGGAAAAGCTCAGCCGCGCGCTGAGCCGGGAAGAAATCGAATTCTTCGTCGCCGATATCCGCCACTTCGAGGCCGACCCGAACTTCCAGACCCAACCGCTGAGCCCGCGCCGCGGCCTGTTCTTCTGCCGCCCCGGGCACCCGCTGCTGGCCAAGGACAGCCTGTCGACCAACGACATGTTCGACTACCCGCTGGCCACCACCCTGATCCCGCCGGGGGTGCGCAAGCTGCTGGCCAACCTCAGCGGCAAGACCGACTTCGCCCCCCAAGTGCAGACCGAACACCTGCCAACCCTGGTGAAGATCGTGCTGGGCACCGATGCCATTGGCATCGGTACCGAAGAAGCCTTTGCCGAGGACATCGACCACGGCCGCCTGGTGCGCCTGCACTGGCGCAACCTGCCGGCCAACCTTGATAGCCTCAACGCCCGCTGCGGCATCGTCAGCCGCAGCGGTTACCGCCTCTCGCCCGCCGCCCGGGCAATGATCGAAACCCTGGTCAGCCTCGATCGGCAGCCAGAGGTGCAGGTGCTGGCCGGATAGCCTGGGGCGCCAGCCACTGCTCGACCTTGAACGGTTTACGGATCAGCCGCTGCTCGGCGGCCAGGTCCACCGACGCCTGCAATTTGTTCAGGAAGTCGGCATCCAGGGTCGAGGGGAAGATCTTGCTCAGTTGTTCGTTCTGCAGGTCTTGCTGGAGGATCGCCGGCGGGTAGCTGGCCAGTCCCGAGACCAGCTGGATATAGGCATCTTTGTTGTCGTCCTGGGTTAGCCAGTGCACGGCCTGTTCCTGAGCAGCCAGCAGTTTTTCCACCAGCTCGGGATGCTCGTCGACAAAGCGCCCGGAGCCCACCAGCACCGCCTGGACATTGCCGGCGCCGCCCAGGTCGCGGGTGTTCAGCGGCAGCTCGGCCAGGCCGCGTTGTTTCAGGGCGCTGATGCCGGTGGAGCCCCAGGTGGCGTCGATCTGCCTGGCGGCCAGGGCGGCAATCGCCGCGTTGAAATCCAGGTTGATGACTTTCAGGTCCTTCTCGCTCAGGCCCTGGCTGGCCAGGGCGGCGTCGAACGACAGCTGGGTGGCGGTGCCGCGGAACACCGCCACGCGCTTGCCCTTGAGGTCTTGCAGGGTCTTGATGTTGCTGCCCGGCGCCACCCCCAGGTAGTGCTTGATGCCGCGCCCGGTGGCGGCCAGCAGACGGGTGTCGAGGCCGTTGGCCTTGCCGATGATCGCCGCCAGGTCGCCCAGGTAGGCGAAGTCGACCTGGCCGTTGGCGAAGGCCTCGTTGATCACCGGGCCGGCACCCTTGAAGTAGTTCCACTGGATGCTGATGCCATCGGCGGCGAAGGCTTTTTCCAACAGCTGCTGGTCGCGTAGCACATCGGTCACACCGCCGCCGGAATGCTGGGTGCCGGCGCTCAGGTCGGGCACGGCGATGCGGATTTCCCTGACCTCGCCAGCCTGGGCCAGCGGTGGCAGCCAGCCGACCACCGCAGCCAGGGCGGGAACGGCAAACAGGTTGAACACACGGTTGATCGACAGGTTCATGGCACGCGACTCCTTGTAATGGTGCAGCCACGCTACCGACAACCCAGACTAGTAAATAAATACTAATAAATTACATTTTAATAATTTAAAGGCATAAAAGCCGTGCCACGGGCTTTGCAGCGCCTCATGCATCAGACACAAGAAAAATATGCTTCGAATGCATTGGCTGCGCGTTGTGCCAGCAGCTTTAAATGCAGATTCTTATCACCTAAATGAATTGAAATCTAATTAGTAATTCAATTTAAGAATAAGCAAATAGCCAATGTGCGGAGGTTTTCCATGGCCCGAGCTTCACTTTCCAGCCTGCCACTGGCAAGCCCCTCAGGCCGGACGCGACTGTTCGGCGGCCTGCCCCTGCGCCGTCTGCAAGCCTGGTATCTGCCGCTGTCATTGGCCGCCCTGTGGTGGCTGGCCAGTCGCAACCAGTGGATGAGCGAACAGATACTGCCAGCGCCGAGCCTGGTCTGGCAGAGCGGCCTGGAACTGGCCCAGGGCGAGCTGTGGACGCACCTGGCAATCAGCCTGCAACGCCTGGCTCTGGGTCTGCTGGCGGGTGTCGCCAGCGGCGCGCTGCTCGGTGCCTGGCTGGGTTTTAGCCGCCGCGCCGAACGCCTGGTGCTGCCGACCTTCAATGCCCTGGCGCAAATCCCTACCCTGGCCTGGGTGCCGCTGTTCATGGTGCTGTTCGGTATCGGCGAGGTACTCAAGCTGGTAGTGCTGGTCAAGGCGATCATCGTCCCGGTGACCCTGCACACCCTGGTGGGCGTGCGCGATGCCCAGCCACGGCTGCGCGAGGCGGCGACGGTGTTGCGCCTGCCGCCGCGGCTGTTGATCAGCCAACTGATTTTTCCGGCGGCCCTACCGGCCTTTCTCGCCGGTGTGCGCCTGGCCCTGGCGACCGGCTGGACGTCGTTGCTGGCCGTGGAATTGCTGGCCTCCAGCGAAGGCATCGGCTACCTGATGGTCTGGGCCCGGCAACTGTTCATGCTCGATATCGTCTTCGTCTGCATCCTGGTCATCGGCCTGCTGGGTTTTGTCATGGACCGTGGCTTGGGTTGGCTCGACCGGCGGCTGGTGCACTGGCCGCATCCGCCCAACGCCGAGCTGCGGGTGTCGCGCTTGCAAGGTGGCCAGCGCCTACAGGCGTTGCTGCTGCCGTTGGCGCTGCTGGTGCTGTGGCAACTGGCCAATCAGCTGGACTGGGTCGACACGCAGATTCTGGTCGCCCCGCTGCAGGTCGTGTACACCACCTGGGAGGGCCTGCTCGACGGCTCGCTCAGCGGCGCCCTGGCCATCAGTGTCGGCCGGGCTCTGGGCGGCTTGCTGCTCGGCGGTGGCCTGGGTTTTGTCCTGGGCTTGTGGCTGGGGCTGTCGACGCCCGTCGAACGCCTGCTCGGTCCCAGCCTGGCCGGCTTGCGGCAGATTGCGATCTTTGCCTGGGTGCCGCTGCTGACCGCCTGGTTCGGCCTCGGTGAACTGGCCAAGTGGGTGTTCGTCGGCCTGGCGGCGTTCTTCCCGTTGTTCATCGCCACCCAGCGGGCGGTGGCCAACCGTTCGCCACAGCTGGAGGAAGCCGCCCGCGTGCTGCACCTCAATCTGCCCCAGCGCCTGCGCCGGCTGGTGCTGCCGGGCGCGGCGCCGGGGATTTTCGCCGGCCTGCGCATCGGCCTGATCTACGCCTGGCTGGGCACCATCGGCGCCGAATACTTCATGCCTTCGGGCGGCGGTATCGGCAGCTTGATGATCGGCGCCCAGCAGTTGCTGCGCATGGACATCATCATGGCCGGGATGCTCCTGGTCGGCCTCACCGGCGCCCTGCTGGGCGGCCTCGGACAACACCTCGAATTGCGCGCCACGCGCTGGAGACGAGCATGAACGCGATCGCCCCTGCCCTGGTCAGTTTCAATCAGGTCGGCAAACACTTCGCCGTTTCTGGCGGCGAGCTGGAAGCCATCCGCGACTTCAACCTGCAGATCGCCGACGGTGAATTCGTCGCTATCGTCGGCGCCAGCGGTTGCGGCAAATCCACCCTGCTGCGCCTGCTGATCGGCCTGGACAACGACTACCAGGGGCAGATCCTGATCGATGGCAAGCCGCTCGATGGCATCGGCAGCGAACGCGGCATCGTCTTTCAGGAACACCGGCTGTTCCCCTGGCTGACCGTGGCGCAGAACATCGCCCTGGGCCTGGTCAACGAGCCCTTGAACAACGAGCAGCGCCAGCAACGCATCGACCAGTACATCGCCCTGGTGGGCCTTGAGGACTTCAGCCAGGCCTACCCGCACCAGCTTTCCGGCGGCATGGCCCAGCGCGTGGCGATTGCCCGCGGCCTGGTGGCCAGCCCGCGCATCCTGCTGCTCGACGAACCCTTCGGCGCCCTCGACGCGCTGACCCGCCAGCAGATGCAGGACGAGCTGCTGGCGATTCGCGAGCGGGCGCACATCACCACCCTGCTGGTGACCCACGATGTCGAGGAAGCGCTGTTTCTCGCCGATCGCGTGGTGGTGCTGGAGCCGCGACCGGGGCGGATCAAGCGCATCGTCGAGATCGACCTGGCGCACCCGCGACAACGGGCAAGCCTGGCCTTCCATCGCCTGCGCGAAGACCTGCTGCACGAGCTGACCGCCGATGCGCGCTACCTGCCGCCGGCGCTGGAACAGATCCGCGACTTGCCTTTGACCTACCTTGCCTACTGAGAACCGACCATGAGCCAACGCCCCAACTTTCTGGTCATCGTTGCCGACGACCTGGGTTTCTCCGATATCGGCGCCTTCGGCGGCGAAATCGCCACGCCGAACCTCGACACGCTGGCCACTGCCGGCCTGCGCCTGACCGACTTTCATACCGCGCCAACCTGCTCGCCAACCCGCTCGATGCTGCTCACCGGCACCGATCACCATATCGCCGGCATCGGCACCATGGCCGAGGCGCTGACCCCGGAGCTGATTGGCAAGCCAGGCTACGAAGGCTACCTCAACGACCGTGTGGTGGCCTTGCCGGAGCTGCTTCGCGATGCCGGTTACCAGCCCCTGATGAGCGGCAAATGGCACCTGGGCCTGACCGCCGAGCTGGCGCCCCAGGCCCGCGGCTTCGAGCGCTCCTTCGCCCTGCTGCCGGGCGCGGCCAACCACTATGGTTTTGAACCCACTTACGACGAACACACTCCGGGCCTGCTCAAGTCAACGCCAGCGCTGTACATCGAAGACCAGACCTTCATCGACGAACTGCCCAAGGACTTCTATTCCTCCGACGCCTTCGGCGACAAGCTGCTGCAATACCTGAAGGAGCGCGACCAGAGCCGGCCGTTCTTCGCCTACCTGCCGTTTTCGGCGCCACACTGGCCGTTGCAGGCGCCTGCCGAAGTGGTAGCGCGCTACAAGGGCCGCTACGACGCAGGCCCCGAAGTATTGCGCCAGGAGCGCCTGGAAAAACTGCGCGCGCTCGGTCTGATCGCCGCCGATACCCAGGCCCACCCGGTCGACAACCACTGGCACAGCCTCAGCGATGAGCAGCGCCAGCGTTCGGCGCGGGCCATGGAGGTGTACGCAGCGATGGTCGAGCGTATGGACTGGAACATCGGCCGGGTGCTCGACTACCTGCGCAACCAGGGCCTGCTCGACAACACTCTGGTGCTGTTCATGTCCGACAACGGCGCCGAAGGCGCGCTGCTCGAAGCCTTCCCCAAGTTCGGCCCGCAACTGGCCAGTTACCTCGACCAGCATTATGACAACAGTCTGGACAACATTGGCCGGGCCAACTCCTACGTCTGGTATGGCCCGCACTGGGCCCAGGCGGCCACCGCACCGTCGCGGCTATACAAGGCCTTCACCAGCGAAGGCGGGATTCGCGTACCGGCGCTGTTGCATTACCCGGCATTGGCGCGCCAGGGCCAGATCAGCCATCAGTTCAGCACGGTGATGGACATCACCCCGACCCTGCTCGATCTTGCCGGCGTGCGTCACCCCGGCAAGCGCTGGCGCGGCCGCGACGTGGCGCCCCTGCGGGGCAAATCCTGGCTGGGTTATCTGTCGGGCGAGACCGAGCAAGTGCACGACGAAAACACCGTCACCGGCTGGGAGCTGTTCGGCCGCCGGGCGATTCGTCAGGGCCACTGGAAAGCCGTGTACATCCCCGGACCGGTTGGCCCGGCCACCTGGCAGCTGTACGACCTGGCCAGCGACCCGGGTGAAATCAACGACCTGGCCGCAGTCCAACCGGCGAAGCTGCAGGCGCTGCTGGGCGAATGGCAGAAGTATGTCGAGGAGACCGGGGTGATCCTCAGTCAGTCGCCGTTCCAGCCGGACTAGCCAGCGCCTGCAGGCGTGCGGGGTCGAGGATCTCGATCTCGCCATAGCCCAGGCGCAAGGCGCCTTCCTGCTGCAGCGACTTGAGGATCTGGTTGGTGGTCTGGCGCGACAGCGAGAGCATCAGCGCCAGTTGCTCCTGGGACAGTTGCAGCACGCGCCGGCTGCCAAGCAACTCGCCATAGCCGGCGGCGATCTGCAACAGCCTGTGGGCCACCCTCGGTGCGGCGGCCAGCAGGCTCTGCTGCTCCAGCGCAACAAACACTACGCGCAATTTATGACTCATCAGCACGGCCACATCGCGCCAGTGCCGGGGCTGTTGTTCGAGCAACTTCAACAGCGGCGCCTGGGGGATCCACAACAGCCGGGTCGGCCCTTCAGCCTGGGCGTCGTGGGTACGTGGCTGGCCGTCGAACAGGCTGATTTCGCCGAACCAGTGCGGCGCTTCGATCAGGGTCAGCAGCGCCTCCTTGCCATCGGTGGCCACCGCCCCCACGCGCATCGCCCCGTCGAGCACCGCATACAACCCACACGGCGCATCGCCGCGCTGGAACAGGTATTGCCCGGCCGCCAGCTCACGCTGCCGGGCCAGCGCCAGCAGGCTATTCTGAAAGCTGGGAGGCAATGCCTGGAACCAGTGACCTTGCAGCAAGGTTTCGCGCATAGCGCCTCGAAGCTGAACTCTGTCGGCTAGCCGACAGACAGGTGGATATCTGTAGGACATGCTCACGTCACCTACAGGAGGAACAACAATGAAAAACCTGGTCGAACACCTGAGTCAATACGCCGCCTACCACCGCGACCCGCGCAACATCGTTACCCACTTTATCGGCATTCCGCTGATCGTGCTGGCGGTGACGGTTCTGTTGTCACGTCCGGGCGTTGGGCTGGCTGGCGTCTGGGTCTCGCCGGCACTGCTGGTGGCGCTGGTTACCGGCTGGTTCTACCTGCGCCTGGACCAACGCCTGGGCCTGCTGATGGCGTTGTTGCTGGGCTTGTGCCTGTGGGCCGGGCAGGCGCTGGCGCTGCAAAGCACCCTGGTCTGGCTGAGTGCCGGGCTGGCGCTGTTCGTGATCGGCTGGGTGATCCAGTTTGTCGGCCACCACTATGAAGGGCGCAAGCCGGCGTTTGTCGATGATCTGATGGGCTTGATCATCGGGCCGTTGTTTGTGGTGGTGGAGTTGGGCTTTTTGCTGGGCATGCGCCTGGAGCTGAAAAAAGCCATTGAAGACACTGTCGGGCCGGTGGCGGTTCGGCAGAAGAAGGCGGCGGTCTGAGCGGGGCTGCTTTGCAGCCCATCGCTGGCAAGCCAGCTCCCACAGGTATGGCTGGCTTGTCAGCGATGAGGCCCTGAGGGTCAGCCCCTGGACTCAACCCCCAACTCATCCCACACCGACTCGGCCAGGTGGAAAGTGGCGTTGGCCGCCGGGATCCCACAATAGATCGCGCTCTGCATCAGCACTTCCTTGATCTCTTCACGGGTCACGCCATTGTTGGCCGCGGCGCGCAGGTGCAGTTTCAGCTCCTCGTTGCGGTTCATGCCGATCAGCATGGCAATGGTAATCAGGCTGCGGGTGTGCCGCGGCAGGCCCGGGCGGGTCCAGATGTCACCCCAGGCGTGGCGGGTGATCATTTCCTGGAACTCGCTGTTGAACTCGGTCAGGTTGCTCAGGCTGCGGTCGACATGAGCATCGCCGAGCACCGCGCGGCGCACCTGCATGCCGGCGTCATAACGTTGTTTCTCGTCCATGGTCAGCCCTCTCGGCCCAGCAGAAAATCAATCACCCGGCGGCTGAACGGCGCACCGACTTCGACGTTGGACAGGTGCGCCGCGTGGAATTCGGCGTACTGGGCGCCCGCCACATTCTCCTGGATGAAGCGCCCACCCGCCGGCGGCGTCACCGCGTCGTGGCTGCCGGAGATCACCAGCAGCGGCACCTTGATCTGGCCCAGTTGCTCACGAAAATCAGCATCGCGCACCGCCCCGCAGTTAGCCGCATAACCCTCAGGCGAGGTAGCGGCGAGCATGTCGGTAATCCGCTTGGCCTGTTCCGGGTTGCCCGCGGCATAGGCCGTGGTGAACCAGCGCTCGATCGAGGCATCGCGCAGGCCGACCATTGCCGCCTGTTGATCGCGCAGGACCATCTCGATACGCGGGTTCCAGGTGTCCGGCGCGCCGATCTTGGCCGCGGTGTTGCACACAACCAGGCGCTTGAGCCGGTGACCGGCATTGATCCCCAGCCACTGGCCGATCAGCCCGCCCATGGACAGGCCGCAGAAATGCGCCTGTTCGATGTGCAAGGCATCGAGCAGGGCCAGCACATCCTGGCCCAGTTGCTCGATGCTATACGGCCCTGCGGTCACCAGCGAGCCGCCATGGCCGCGGGTGTCGTAGCGCAATACGCGAAAATGCGCGGTCAGGGCCGGGACCTGGGTGTCCCACATGTGCAGATCGGTCCCCAGGGAGTTGGACAGCACCAGCACCGGCAGGTGTTCCGGGCCTTCGAGTTGATAATTGAGTACGCCATCGGCGAGTTGTACCTGTGCCACTGCAGCCTCCTTCAGGCATTGACGCGGTGATGTTCAGCCAGCGCCCGCTCGACCCAGGCACGGGCCTGGCCGAGATAGTGAGCTGGGTCGAGCAGGCGATCGAGCGCGTCTGGCGAAAGTTCGGCACTGACCTGCGGATCGTCGCCCAATACGTCGCGCAGGTGGCGATGCTCGGCCACTGCCCGCTTGCAGCAAGTCTCCAGCAGATGGTGGGCATGGTCACGGCCAAGGCGCTGGGCCAGGACGATACTCACCGCTTCCGCCAGCACCAGGCCCTGGGTCAGGTCGAGGTTGCGGCGCATGCGCTCGGCGTCCACTTCCAGGCCATCGGCGATGATCTGTGCCTGGCGCAGCGCCCCGGAAACCAGGCAGCAGATCTCCGGCAGGGTTTCCCACTCGGCATGCCACAGGCCCAGGCTGCGCTCGTGCTCCTGAGGCATGGCGGCATACAGCGTGGCCAGCAGGCCCGGCACACGGGTAGCGGCGCCAATCAGCACCGCAGCGCCGACCGGGTTGCGCTTGTGCGGCATGGTTGAGGAACCGCCCTTGCCCGGCGCCGAGGGTTCGAACACCTCGGCCGCTTCGGTCTGCATCAGCAGGCTGACGTCACGGCCGAGCTTGCCAAGGCTGCCGGCAATCATGCCAAGCACCGAAGCAAACTCCACCAGGCGGTCGCGCTGGGTGTGCCAGGGTTGTTCAGGCAGTATGAGTTTAAGCTCTGCGGCCAAGGCCTCAGCCACCGGCAATGCCTTGTCGCCCAACGCCGCCAGAGTCCCGGAGGCGCCGCCAAACTGCAGGGTCAGCAGCCGCGGCTTGAGCTCTTGCAGGCGCTGGCGGTGGCGATTCAAGGCGCCGAGCCAGCCGGCGATCTTCATGCCCAGGGTGACTGGCGTGGCATGTTGCAGCCAGGTGCGACCGGCCAAGGGCGTCTCTGCGTAGGTCTGGGCCTGGCGGGCCAGGGCATCCGTCAGCCGCGCCAGATCCGTTTCGATCAATGCCAGCGCCGCCCGCAGTTGCAACACCAGGCCGGTGTCCATGGCATCCTGGCTGGTGGCGCCCAGGTGCACATAACGCTCGGCCTCCGGTACGCCACTGGCAATCACCTTGCCCAGCGCCTTGACCAGCGGGATCGCCGAGTTGCCGGCCACGGCAATCGCCTCGGCCAGCGCGGCAAAGTCATAGCGCTCGGCATGGCAGGCGGTTTCGATCGCTGCCACCGCCACCTGGGGGATCACCCCGGTGGCCGCTTCGACACGGGCCAGGGCTGCTTCGAAATCAAGCATGCCCTGTACCCGGCCACGGTCGGAGAAGATCTCGCGCATCCCCTGCGCGGTGAAATAGGCATCGAACAGCTGATTGCCCGGACGCGGGTTCATTGGCAGGTCCTTGAACAGGTCAATGGTCGTGGTGCAGGTACGCAGCCTGCTTCGGCAAGCGCAGGCTGAACAGGAAGGCAATTGCCATCATCGCCGTAACGTACCAGTAAAAGGTGTTTTCCATGCCCATGGACTTCAGCCCCAAGGCGACGTACTCGGCCGAGCCGCCGAACAGCGCGTTGGCCACCGCATACGCCAGGCCGACGCCCAGGGCGCGTACCTGCGGCGGGAACATCTCGGCTTTGACCAGGCCGCTGATCGAGGTGTAGAAGCTGACGATGCACAGCGCCAGGGTAATCAGTACGAAGGCCAGGAACGGGCTGGTGACGGTTTTCAGCGCCAGCAGGATCGGCACGGTGAACAGCGTACCCAGGGCGCCGAACAGCAACATCGAATTACGCCGGCCAATGCGGTCCGAGAGCATGCCGAACAACGGCTGCATGCACATGTACAAAAACAATGCGCCGGTCATGATGAAGCTTGCGGTCTTAGCGCTCATACCGGCGGTGTTGACCAGGTACTTCTGCATGTAGGTGGTGAAGGTGTAGAAGATCAGCGAGCCGCCGGCGGTGTAGCCGAGCACGGTGATGAACGCCGCCTTGTGGTTGCGGAACAGCCCGGCGATGCTGCCGGCGTCCTTGTCGTTGCGGGTTTCGGCGCTGCTGGTTTCTTCAAGCGAGCGGCGCAGAAACAACGAGATCACCGCGGCAATGGCGCCGACCACAAACGGAATGCGCCAGCCCCAGGCGCGCAGTTCGTCTTCACTGAGCAACTGCTGAAGAATCACTACCACCAGCACCGCCAGCAACTGCCCGCCGATCAGGGTCACGTACTGGAACGAGGCAAAGAAGCCGCGCTGGCCGCGCAGGGCCACTTCACTCATGTAGGTGGCAGTGGTGCCGTACTCGCCGCCCACCGACAGGCCCTGGAACAACCGCGCCAGCAACAGCAGCGCCGGTGCCCAGGCGCCGATCGAGGCATAGGTGGGCAGGCAGGCGATGACCAGCGATCCGGCGCACATCATCAGCACCGAGATCATCATCGAATTCTTGCGCCCGTGACGGTCGGCGACGCGGCCGAACAGCCAGCCGCCAATCGGCCGCATCAGAAAGCCGGCGGCGAACACCCCGGCGGTGTTGAGCAACTGCACCGTCGGATCGTCGGAGGGGAAAAAGGCCGGCGCAAAATAGATGGCGCAGAAGGCATAGACGTAAAAGTCGAACCATTCGACCAGGTTACCCGAGGACGCACCGACAATGGCAAAGATGCGTTTACTACGCTCCTCACCGGTGTAATAGGCTGAAGTCATGGCTGCTTACTCTTGGTGGGTTCTGAGAGTCTAGACACACTCAGTAACACTCACGTTCCACAGAACAATCACCCCGGCCGTGCAGCCTTGCGTGGAGGCTGCGCAACCGGGGTCATTGGTTTACACCCGCTCGATGGCCAGGGCCAGGCCCTGGCCGACGCCGACACACATGGTCGCCAGGCCTTTGCGCCCGCCGGATTTCTCCAGGTGGTGCATGGCGGTGAGGATCAAACGCGCGCCGCTCATGCCCAGCGGATGGCCAAGGGCGATAGCGCCGCCGTTAGGATTGACCTGCGGCGCATCGTCGGCCAGGCCGAGTTCGCGCAGCACGGCCAGGCCCTGGCTGGCAAAGGCTTCGTTGAGTTCGATGACATCAAAATCAGCAACCGCCAAGCCCAGGCGCTCGGTCAGTTTGCGTACCGCCGGCACCGGGCCGATGCCCATTACCTGTGGCGCAACGCCGGCACTGGCCATGCCCAGCACCCGCGCCCGCGGGGTCAGGCCGTGTTTTTTCACCGCCTCTGCCGAGGCCAGGATCAACGCCGCAGCACCATCGTTGACGCCTGAGGCATTGCCGGCGGTGACGGTCTTGTCCGCGCCGTTGACCGGCTTGAGCCGGGCCAGGGCCTCGAGGGTGGTATCGGCGCGCGGGTGCTCGTCGTGCTCGACAATGGTCTCGCCCTTTTTATGGGCGATGCGCACCGGCACGATTTCTTCGGCAAAGAAGCCCGCAGCCTGGGCGGCGGCCGTGCGCTGCTGGCTACGCAGGGCAAAGGCGTCCTGGTCAGCACGCGAGACCTGGTAAGCGTCGGCAACGTTGTCGGCGGTCTGCGGCATGGCATCGACGCCATACTGGGTCTTCATCAGCGGGTTGATGAAGCGCCAGCCGATGGTGGTGTCTTCCAGCTTCATGTTGCGCGAGTAGGCGTTGTCGGCCTTGCCCATGACGAACGGAGCACGGGACATCGACTCGACGCCGCCAGCAATCGCCAGCTCCATCTCGCCGCTGGCGATGGCGCGAAAGGCCGTGCCCACCGCGTCCATGCCCGAAGCGCAGAGGCGGTTGAGGGTCACCCCCGGCACGCTGTCCGGCAGGCCGGCCAACAACAGGGCCATGCGCGCGACGTTGCGGTTGTCTTCTCCGGCCTGGTTAGCGCAGCCGAGGAACACTTCGTCGAGCTGATCCCACTGCACCTGCGGGTTTCGCTCGATCAACGCCTTGAGCGGCACTGCCGCCAGGTCGTCGGCGCGCACACCGGCCAGGGCGCCGCCGAAGCGGCCAATGGGGGTGCGAATGGCATCGCAGATAAATACCTCACGCATCAGGCTTCTCCTGGCGCTTGGCCGTGGGCGGCCGCGGTGCGCGCTTCGAGGTCACGCAGGGCGTTGAGCTCGACATCACTCGGTGCAACGGTGGTTTGCACGTCGTCGGCAAAACGGAGGGCCCAGCCGGTGGCGGCAATGATCTGCTCGCGGGTCACGCCCGGGTGGATTGAAGTCACCACGAACTCATGCGTCCCGGCTTCCGGCTCCATGATGCACAGGTCAGTGATGATCCCTACCGGCCCTTCGCCCGGCAGGCCCAGGCGCTTGCGCGAATCGCCGCCTTCGCCGTGGCCGACCGAGGTGATGAAATCGAGCTTGTCGACAAAGGCACGGTTCGACTGCTTGAGGATGATCAGCACCTGCTTGGCAGAACCTGCGATCTCCGGCGCACCACCGGCACCCGGCAGGCGCACTTTGGGCTGGTGATAGTCACCGACCACAGTGGTATTGATGTTGCCGAAGCGGTCGACCTGGGCCGCGCCGAGAAAGCCCACATCGATGCGCCCGCCCTGCAGCCAGTAGCGGAAGATCTCGCCGGTCGGCACCACGGTGTCGGCGGTTTCCGCCAGCTCGCCGTCACCGATCGACAGCGGTAGCACGCTTGGCTTGGCGCCGATCGGCCCGGACTCGTAAATCAGTACGACATCGGGCGACGAAGTCAGCCGCGCCAGGTTGGCGGCCTTGGACGGCAGGCCGATGCCGACGAAGCAGACGGCGCCATTGCGCAGGCGACGGGCCGCGGCAACGGTCATCATTTCATTGGTGGAGTAGCTCATTGTGCAGCCTCCGCGCTGGCCAGTTTTGCCTTGAATTCAGTGAAATCGGCGGTGCCGCGAATGTACTGGTCGATCCACGCTGTGAAGCTTTCGCGGCTGCGGGCAATCGGGTCCCAGGCCTGGTAGAAACGGTTGTCCCGCTCGTAGTAACCATGGGCGTAGGACGGATGCGCACCGCCCGGTACCAGACACACTGCAGACAGCGCCCAGGTCGGCAGCACGCAGGCGTTCATCGGCGCTTGAAGGTCGTCGACGATCTCTTCGACGGTGACGATGCAGCGCTTGGCGGCCAGGGCCGCTTCCTTCTGCACGCCGAGAATGCCCCAGAGCAACACGTTGCCCTTGCGGTCGGCCTTTTGTGCGTGGATCACGGTGACGTCCGGGCGTACCGAAGGCACGGCGGCGAGAACTTCACCGGTGAATGGGCAGGTCACGCTCTTGATCAGCGGGTTGACCTTCGGCAGATCGGAACCTGCGTAGGCACGCAACACCGCGAACGGCAGACCCGAAGCGCCGGCAACATAGGCATTGGCCAGGTCGGCGTGGCTGTGTTCTTCGATCTCGATTGCCTGCGGCCACTGTTTTTCGACAGCGTCGCGCAGGCGATGAAGTGAGCCGACCCCGGGATTGCCGCCCCAGGAGAAGATCAGCTTGCGGGCGCAGCCGGCGCCGATCAGCTGATCGTAGATCAGGTCTGGGGTCATGCGTACCAGGGTCAGATCTTTCTTGCCCTGACGAATGATTTCATGCCCGGCGGCAGTCGGAATCAAGTGCGTGAAGCCTTCGAGGGCGACGCTGTCGCCGTCGTTGACGAACTGCTTCACGGCGTCGTGGAGCGAGAGGATTTCAGCCATTGCAGACTCCTGGATATGCTGAGTCGGGGTCGGTTTCATGGCGCCTTTGGCGGCGCCGTTCATGGGTTCAGATTAAGATGAGCTTGGGGGTGGTTCAATCCGATAATCGACTAACCGTTCGATTATCGAACTGATTGTTGTCTTGCTAACAACACTTTCGAGGGCTTTCAGGTCGCATCTGCGTGGCTGACCATGCCCTTGATAATCACCGCCGTGGTAGCCAGTGCCGCCGGGATCACCAGCGCCGTCAGCACCTGCTCGAAATTCCAGCCCAGGCCCAACAGGGTTGCGCCCATCCAGGCTCCGAGAATCGCCCCGAAACGGCCGATACCGAGCATCCACGACACCCCGGTGGCGCGCCCCTGGGTCGGGTAGAAGCGTGCCGCCAGCGACGGCATTGCCGACTGCGCACCGTTGACGCACATGCCGGCAATCAGCACCAGGGTCGCGAGAATGGTGATGTTGCCCAGGCTCTGCCCTACCGCGTAAGCAAACACCCCGGCCAGCAGGTAGAAGGTGCCGATGACCTTGTGCGGGTTGTAACGGTCCATGGCCCAGCCCACTGCCACGGCGCTGAGCACCCCGCCAAACTGGAACAGCGCGCCGATGAAGGCGGCCTGCTCCATGCTCGCGCCACTGTCGCGCATCAGGGTTGGCAGCCAGCTGGTCAGCAGGTAGACGATCACCAGGCCCATGAAATAGGTCAGCCACAGCAACAGGGTGCCGACGCTGTAGGTCCCGGAGAAGATCACCGCAAACACGTTGCGGGCTTTGACCGTCTTTTGCTCCGGTACGCTGAAGCTCGATGCCTGGCCAACGATGGCCGGCTCGATCGGCGCCAGGGTCTTGCGCACCTTGTCGGTGCCGCGGTTGCGCACCACCAGGTAACGCGCCGACTCCGGCAGCCAGAACACCAGCACCACCGCCAGCACCAGTGGCAGCACGCCGCCGATCAGCAGCAGGCTGTGCCAGCCGAACGCCGGGATCAGCTTGGCGGAAATGAAGCCACCACCGGCCATGCCCAGGTTGAAACCGCAGAACATGCTGGTCACCAGCAGCGACTTGTGTCGCTCCGGGGTGTATTCGGACAGCAGCGTGGTGGCATTGGGCATGCCGGCACCCAGGCCCAGCCCGGTGAGAAAGCGCAGCACCAGCAACTGGTCGACGTTGGTGCTGTAGGCCGACGCCAGGCTGAACGCGCCGAACAGCAGCACCGCCCCTACCAGCACCACCTTGCGCCCGAAACGGTCGGCCAGTGGCCCGGACCCCAGCGCACCGAAGACCATGCCGATCAACGCGGCACTCATCACCGGGCCCAGGCTGGCCCGGTCAATACCCCAGTCCTGGGACAGGGCCGGGGCGATAAAACCCATGGCGGCGGTGTCGAGGCCGTCGAGGAAGACGATCAGAAAGCACAGGATCACCACCCGCCATTGGTAGCGCGACAGTGGTTGGCTATTGATAAAGGACTGCACATCAAGGCAGTTTCCGACAGCAGCTTGAGGACTATTCATTATTTTTATCCAGAAGAAGCGCACGAGTGTGCGGGTGCGCGCATGAACGGCACAGGCGAACAGGTACAGGTTCGGAAAGCTGGATCAGCTGCCGCGCAGTCCAGCGTAGGACAGGTGCAAGCCGTGCGGGGACAGGAAGTCGGTCATGGGGCGTTTGCCTCTCGCTCATTATTATGGGCGGTCAGGGCAGGCTGACCGCTGCGAGGGACATTAATAAGCAGGCGGGCGCGGCGCAATTCGATAAACGCATCTCTGTGCGTTTATCGAACAGGAACGTTCAGGCGAACAGTTGGGCGCTGAGGTCGCGGCTGGCGGCGAGCATGATCGGCAGGAAGCGCTGCTCAAGCTCGGTGCGGCTGACCCGCCCGGCATGGGTACTGACATTGAGCGCCGCCAGCACCTGGCCGGAGGCGTCGTAGACCGGTACGGCGATCGAGCGCAAGCCTTGCTCGAGCTCCTGATCGACCACGCACCAGCCCTGCTGACGAACCAGTTGCAAGCATTCGAGCAAGGCCACCGGGTCGTGAATGGTGCGGCTGGTCTTGGCCTGCAGGTCAGCGTGCTCGAGGTATTCGTGCAGGGTCGCGTCGTCCAATGCCGCCAGCAGGATGCGGCCCATGGAAGTGCAATAGGCCGGCAGGCGCCCGCCGACCGACAGGTCGACCGAAATCAGGCGCTGCACGGTGGCCGAACGGGCGATGTAGAGAATGTCGTCGCCTTCCAGGGTGGCCATGTTGCAGGCCTCGTGCAACTGATCGCTCATGCGGTCCAGGTAGGGCTGCGCCGATACCGCCAGCGGCGTCGACGACAGGTAGGCGTGGCCCAGGGTCAGCACCTTTGGCAACAGCGAGTAGGTGCGCCCGTCGGTGGTGGCATAGCCCAGCTTGATCAGGGTATGCAGGCACCGGCGTACCGCCGCACGGGGGATTTCCGTGCGGTGGCTGATCTGGGCGATGGTCAGGTGGCGCTTGCGTTCCTGGAACGCCTGCACCACCGCCAGGCCCCGCGCCAGCGAGGTCATGAAATCGGGGTCACCGGTAAAGGCCTGGATACGCTTGGCCGGCGAGGCAACGATGGGCGGTGCCAGGGACGCAAACGAGCTACGCACGTTGTCGTTCAATCCTGGCCCCTTGGGCGTGGTTTCTTCTGTCATGGCTAGCCTCGGCAACACGGTCACTGGGGGCGATTATCGAACCATCGACCGATAATCGCAATTGACCGCTACCCTCAATTGCTTATACCTTTCTCCCGCCACCATGTGGCTTCTTGGAGAGACTGGTCAGGTACCCACCGTAGAAGTCCCAGGCACGGCCTTGCCCACGAAGCGAGGCCGTTTTTCCTTCCTCCGTACAACGCGGGGTGTGTGACCGGAGAACTTTTTCTTTGCGCCCGGTTCGAATTTCATACTCGGCGGTCTGACCACATTCATAACTTGGTAACAAAACCGCCGCTCTATTGTTCTTCTCAACAATAGAGAGTACTAGTGTCAGACAATCTGCTTGCTATAATAAAACTTCGTATCCATGCCTTCGGGCAGGGATAGTGCGGATCCAATCCGCGTCTGCCCAGGCAGAGACAACCGGATCGCTGCAAGTGCCCTTCACGTGAATACCTTGATGTTCACATTCGCTTGCACCACCACAACCTACTGTTGCTGCGACAGTTATGCCGCTCTGGCAGCGTAGCCGTGTGCATGTTGCGCCCCGCGCACTCAATTGCCCGCGTAAACGCCAGGGTTTATATCCATACAGGTAATACTGTGACCAAAGATGAACTGCGCGCAGAACTAGAGCGCCAGGAACAACGTTACAAGGAAGTCTATGGCGGTGAAGTGACCACTTATGCCGCGCAACCCGACCCGGAGCGCAAGCCCTGGCGCAAACGCGCAAGCGTCCTTGACCAGGCCTTCGCCCAGGAACTGGAAAAAATCGAGAAAGAACTCAAGGACCAGGCGCCCTGACCCGCTGTTAGTGGCGGCGGGAACACGCCGTTCAACGGCGTGCCAGGGTGCTTTTAGCGGCAGCCAATGCAGCCGATTTTTGCGCGGTTACCCGCATGCGGTAATGGATTTTCACAAATTTCATACGGTCGTTTGATTTCTTTCTGGCAGGCAACAAATTGCGCAAACGCTTAATTTTTCTCGATTTTTTTGCATTTTAGCCGACGATAAGCGACGCATCGCCAACTCAAGGGTTCGGAAACCGGGGTAGAAAAGGCGTCGAGTGGTCAGCAGCAGGGGCATCGATTACCGGGGATTTCTGGCATAATCGCGCCCCCTTATGACCGGGTCAGAATTCCTTCATGATCGATTTATTCAGCGGACTTGATGCCTGGGTACTGGTGAGCTTGCTGCTCGCTCTGACCTTCGTACTCGCCTTCGAGTTCATCAATGGCTTTCATGACACCGCTAACGCGGTAGCTACAGTCATCTATACCAAAGCCATGCCGCCGCACCTGGCCGTGTTCTTCTCCGGCGTGTTCAACTTCCTCGGGGTTCTGCTCGGTGGTGTCGGCGTGGCGTATGCCATCGTTCACCTGCTGCCGGTCGAACTGCTGATCAATGTGAACACCGGCCACGGCCTGGCGATGGTCTTCTCTCTATTGGCTGCCGCCATCACCTGGAACCTGGGTACCTGGTACTTCGGGATTCCGGCGTCCAGCTCGCACACGCTGATCGGCTCGATCCTCGGCGTGGGCCTGGCCAACGCCCTGATCAGCGACATTCCGCTGGGTGACGGGGTCAACTGGCAGAAGGCAATCGACATCGGCATGTCGCTGGTGCTGTCGCCAATGGCCGGCTTCGCTGTCGCCGCGCTGGTACTGCTGGGCCTGAAATGGTGGCGGCCGCTGTCGAAGATGCACAAGACGCCGGAACAGCGCCGCAAACTCGACGACAAGAAGCACCCGCCATTCTGGAACCGCCTGGTCCTGGTAATTTCAGCCATGGGCGTAAGCTTCGTGCACGGCTCCAACGACGGTCAGAAAGGTATCGGCCTGATCATGCTGGTGCTGATCGGTATCGTTCCGTCCGCGTTCGTTCTCGACCTGAACAGCACCACCTACCAGATCGAGCGGACCCGCGACGCCACCCTGCACCTGAACCAGTTCTATCAGCGCAACGAAGCGACCCTGGGCGAATTCCTGGCCCTGGGCAAAGCCAAAGAAGGCGACCTGCCAGAACAGTTCAGCTGCAACCCGCAGCAGACCGAACCGACCATCAATGCCTTGCTTGATTCGCTTAAAGGCGTGGCCGACTACCGGTCGCTGACGCCGGAAAAACGCATTGAAGTACGTCGTTACCTGCTCTGCCTGGACGACACCGCCAAGAAGGTCGGCAAGCTGCCAGGCCTGCAGGCACGCGAGAAGGCGGACCTGGAAAAACTGCGTAAAGACCTCACTGCCACTACCGAGTACGCCCCGTTCTGGGTGATTCTCGCGGTCGCCCTGGCCCTGGGCCTGGGCACCATGGTCGGCTGGAAGCGCGTGGTACTGACCATCGGCGAGAAGATCGGCAAGCAGGGCATGACCTACGCTCAGGGCATGTCGGCGCAGATCACCGCAGCCTGCGCCATCGGCATGGCCAACATCTTCAGCCTGCCGGTATCGACCACCCACGTACTGTCCTCGGGTGTGGCCGGTACCATGGTAGCGAACAAGAGCGGCCTGCAAGGCGGCACCGTGCGCACCATCCTGCTGGCCTGGGTACTGACCCTTCCGGCTACCGTGGGCTTGTCGGCAGCCTTGTTCTGGCTGGCGACCAAAGCCATCGGCTAAAGCACCTCGCAGTAAAAAGGCGCCCCGAAGGGCGCCTTTTTTATGCCTGATACAATCAGCGGCGCTTGCTGCCGCCGAGCAACGAGCCCATCAGGCCGCGCACCAACTGGCGCCCGAACTGGTTGGCCGCCTGGCGCACCGCCGACTTGATCGCTTGCCCTGCTGCGCTCTGCAAGAACTCGCCGGCCTTGTCGGCCAAGCTCTCTTCAGCCGCGGCCGGCGCCTGCTCGGGCTCGGCGCCGCCGCCTTTACGGGCGCTGAGCATTTCATAGGCCGACTCACGGTCGATCGGTTTGTCATAACGCCCGACCAAGGGTGAAGCGGCAATCAGCGCAGCCCGTTCGGCGGCGCTCAGCGGCCCGATGCGCGACTGCGGTGGGGCAATCAGCACACGCTGGACCATGCCCGGCGTGCCCTTTTCCTGCAGGGTACCGACCAGCGCCTCACCGATGCCCAGCTCGGTGAGCACGCTCAAGGTGTCAAATTCCGGGTTGGGGCGGAACCCATCGGCCACGGCCTTGAGGGATTTCTGCTCCTTGGCGGTGAATGCCCGCAGGCCGTGCTGGACGCGCAGGCCCAACTGCGCCAGGACATCATCCGGCAGGTCGCCCGGCGACTGGGTGACGAAGTACACGCCGACGCCCTTGGAACGGATCAGCCGTACCACCTGCTCCAGACGGTCCTGCAAAGCCTTGGGAGTACCGTTGAACAGCAGGTGGGCCTCGTCAAAGAACAGCGCCAGCAACGGCTTGTCGGCATCGCCACGCTCGGGCAATTGCTCGAACAGCTCGGCCAGCAGCCACAGCAGGAAAGTCGCATAGACCTTCGGTGCCTCATGCACCAGGCGGCTGGCATCGAGCAGGTGAATGCGCCCGCGGCCATCGGCATCCGGTTGCAGGATATCTTCCAGTTGCAAAGCGGGCTCGCCGAACAACGCCTCGGCGCCCTGCTGCTCAAGGGTGGCCAGACGCCGCAACAGTGCCTGGCTGGAGCCGGTGGTCATCAGCGCACTGTCTTCACCGAGCAGTTGCGGGTTGTCCTTCAAATGCGCCAGCAGCGCCTTGAGGTCCTTGATATCGAGCAGCAACAAACCTTCGCGGTCGGCGACCTTGAACGCGGCATACAGCGCCGCCTGCTGGCTGTCGGTCAGCTCCAGTAAATTGCCCAGCAGCAACGGGCCCATTTCGCTGAGTGTTGTACGCAGTGGATGACCGGACTGGCCGTGGATATCCCACAAGCTTACCGGATAAGCCTGAGGCCGATGGTTCAGCCAGGGCATGCCGGCAATGCGCTCGGCCACCTTGCCCTGGGGATTGCCCACCGCGCCCAGGCCACACAGGTCGCCTTTGACATCGGCAGCAAATACCGCCACGCCGGCGTCACTGAAGGCTTCGGCCATGTGTTGCAGGGTCACGGTCTTGCCGGTACCGGTCGCCCCGGCCACCAGGCCGTGACGGTTGGCCAGGCGCATGGCCTGGGCGACCGGCTGCCCGGCAAGGTCGGCACCGAGCACGAATTGCGAAGAGTCAGGCATGTTTTTTCACCCTCTGTTTAAAGCTTTGGCTTGAAACGGCCGATATTAAATAGCGACAGACCACCAGGAAGACAGGAATTGCCCGACAAGGAATTGGGACCTGCACTGCTTTCACGCTGTTCTTTGTGCGAACGACCCGGATAACAAGACCTTAGCGGACCGACACGTTATGAACAAAAGCCTCCGATTCAGCCACAAGATCCTATTGGCCGCCTCGCTGATCGTCATGATCGCCTTTACCTTGTTTACCTTGTACAACGATTTCTTGCAGCGTAATGCCATTCGCGAGGATCTGGAAAACTATCTTGAGGAAATGGGCGAAACCACTTCGACCAATATCAAGAACCTGTTTGACGGTCGTATTCTGCTGGTACAAAACGTTGCACAAAACATTGCCGCGTTTCCCGAGGCTGACAAGATCGGCACGCTGCTCGGCCAACAGGCCCTGGTCTCAAGTTTTCTGACTATCTACCTGGGTGACGTCAACGGCGGTTTCACCATTCGCCCGCAGACCAAGATGCCCGACGGCTACGACCCGCGCGTACGCCCCTGGTACAAGGACGGCATGGCGGCCAACGGGCCGATCCTGACCGAACCTTATATTGATGTCAGCACCGGCAAGATGGTCATTTCAGTGGTGGCAACCGCTGCGCGCAACGTCGGCGTGGTCGGTGGCGACCTGGCGCTCGACGGTCTCACCGAGATCATCAACTCGCTGAACTTCGGTGGCATGGGCTACGCCTTCCTGATCAACGATCAGGGCAAGATCCTCGTGCACCCGGACAAGAACCTGGTGATGAAGTCGCTGTCGGACCTGTTCCCGCAGAACACCCCGCGCATCAGCAAGGAACCGAGCGAGGTCGAGCTCGACGGCAAGACCCGGATCCTCAGCTTCGCACCGGTCAAGGGCCTGCCTTCAGCCAACTGGTACATCGGCCTGTCGGTAGACAAGGACGAGGCCTACTCGATGTTGAGCAAGTTCCGCACCTCGGCGGTGATTGCCACTCTGGTCGCCGTGGTCATCATCATTGCCCTGCTCGGCCTGCTGATCCGCGTGCTGATGCAACCGCTGCACACCATGACCCGGGCCATGGAAGACATCGCCGAAGGCGAAGGCGACCTGACCAAGCGCCTGGCGATCCACAACCACGACGAATTCGGCATCCTCGGCACCGCCTTCAACCGCTTCGTCGAGCGTATCCATGGTTCGATCCGCGAAGTGTCCTCGGCCACCGAGCAGGTCAACGAAGTGGCCCTGCGGGTGGTCAGCGCTTCCAACTCGTCGATGCTCAACTCCGACGAGCAGTCCAACCGCACCAATAGCGTCGCCGCGGCAATCAACCAGTTGGGCGCCGCCGCCCAGGAAATCGCCCACAACGCCGCGCAAGCCTCGCAACAGGCAAGCTCGGCACGCCACCTGGCCGAAGAAGGCCAGCAGGTGGTCGATCGCAGTATTCAGGCGATGAACCGTCTGTCGGATCTGATCTGCACCTCCAGCGCCCACATCGAAACGCTCAACAGCAAAACGGTGAACATCGGCCAGATCCTCGAAGTGATCACCAGCATCTCGCAGCAAACCAACCTGCTGGCGCTCAACGCCGCTATCGAGGCGGCACGGGCCGGTGAAGCCGGGCGCGGTTTTGCCGTGGTCGCCGATGAAGTACGCAACCTGGCGCACCGCACCCAGGAGTCGGCGCAACAGGTGCAGAACATGATCGAAGAGCTGCAGGTAGGTGCCCGCGAGTCGGTCGACACCATGGGCCAGAGCCAGCGCCACAGCCAGGACAGCGTCGAGATCGCCAACCAGGCTGGCGAGCGCCTGGGCAGCGTGACCCTGCGCATCGGCGAGATCGACGGCATGAACCAGTCGGTGGCCACCGCCACCGAGGAACAGACCGCCGTGGTCGATTCGATCAACATGGACATCAACGAAATCAACATGCTCAACCAGGAAGGGGTCGAGAACCTGCAGTCCACCCTGCGCGCCTGCGCCGACCTGGAACAGCAGGCCAGCCGCCTGAAACAACTGGTGGGCAGCTTCCGTATTTGAACTTGAGCTGCAAGCGGCAAGCTTGAAGCGGCAAGAAGAGGCAGTGCCATGTGCGCTCTGCTTTTTCTTGCAGCTTGTAGCTTGCCGCTAGCCGCTACCGAACCCAATCGAACAAACTATCCTTCATAGAGGTCAACCTTAGGGCGCGTCTCCAGCGGCGAAAAGCCGCCTGGTGACACACTCTGGAGACGATCTCGGAGGGATGCTGATCGTGCACATCGCTGACATCACCATGTTCTACGCGCCTGCCAGTGGCGGCGTGCGTACCTATCTTGATGCCAAACATCGCCGCCTGGGCCTTACTCCCGGCGTCCGTCACAGCCTGTTGATCCCCGGCGCCAGCGCCAGCCACGACAACGGCATCTACAAGGTGCCGGCCCCGGCCCTGCCGTTCGGCAACGGCTATCGCTTCCCCCTGCGCCTGGCGCCTTGGCGCAATGTCCTGCACGATCTGCAGCCGGACCTGATTGAGGTCGGCGACCCCTACCTGACCGCCTGGGCGGCGCTGGATGCCAGGCGCCAGCTGGACGTGCCGGTAATCGGCTTCTACCACTCCGACTTGCCGTTGCTGGTGAGTAACCGCATGGGCAACTGGTTCACGCCCAACGTCGAAGCCTACGTCAGCAAGCTCTATGGAAACTTCGACCGGGTGCTGGCGCCGAGCCAGGTGATGGCTGACAAGCTGCGCGGGCTGGGTATCGACAATGTCCACGTGCAGCGCCTGGGGGTCGACCTGACGACCTTCAACCCGCAACACCGCGACCTGTCCTTGCGCCGTGAACTGGGCATCGCCGATACCACGCGCCTGCTGGTGTTCGCCGGGCGCGGCTCGCGGGAGAAGAACCTGCCGGTGCTGCTCGACTGCATGAAACGCCTGGGCAAGCATTACCATCTGCTGCTGGTCGGCTCGCACATGCCGGCCAATGTACCGGCCAATGTCAGCGTCATCGATCACTTCTGCCCGGCCACCGAAGTCGCCCGACTGCTGGCCAGCGCCGATGCCCTGCTGCACGCCGGTGACCAGGAAACCTTCGGCCTGGTCATTCTCGAAGCCATGGCCAGCGCCATCCCGGTCATTGCCGTGGCCGCCGGGGCCTTCACCGAAATCGTCAACGACCAGTGCGGGCGCCTGTGCACACCCAACGATGGCCAGGCCATGGCCCGCACGGTCAAGGAAGTGTTCGAGGCCGGTGCCCGGCAAATGGGCCAGCAGGCCCGTGCCCATGTAGAGCAGCACTACGCCTGGGACACTGTGGTCAATGGCCTGCTGGAACATTACCGGGCAGTGCTCGGCCACCCGATGCCGGTACGCGCCCATGCCTGAGCCTGCCAATCGCCCGAGCATGTTGCTGGTGCTGCATGATGTCGCGCCGGAAACCTGGCCGGATTACCAGCCCTTCGTCGAAGCCATCGACGCCCTGGGCAACATTCCCATGACCTGGCTGGTGGTGCCGGACTTTCACAAGCGCAATGCCCTGGAGCAGGCCCCCGGATTTCGCCTGATGCTTGACCGGCGCCTGCAACGTGGCGACGAAATGGCCCTGCATGGCTACTTTCATGCTGATGACAGCCCGTCGCCGCGCTCGCCGCGGGACTACTTCATGCGCCGCATCTACACCTGGGAAGGCGAGTTCTACAGCCTCGACCAGGCACAGGCGCGACAACGCCTTGAAGCCGGCATCGAACTGTTCCGCCGCTATGACTGGCCACTGGCGGGCTTCGTCGCCCCGGCCTGGCTAATGAGCGACGGCACCCGCCAGGCCCTGCGCCAGCTCCCGCTGCGTTACACCAGCGATCCACAGCACATCTTCCGGTTGCCCGACTTCAGCCCGATCGCAGCCCCCGGCCTGGTCTGGAGCGCCCGCAGCAGTTGGCGCCGCGGCTTGTCGAAAGTGTTGTGCGACGTACGGGAAGCGCGCCTGCGCCAAGCGCCGGTGATCCGCCTGGGCTTGCACCCGGTGGACATGCGCCATGGTTTTTCTCGCCGCTACTGGCTGCAGACGGTCAAGCGCCTGCTGCGCCAGGGCCGCGAGCCCATGACCAAGTCCGCCTGGCTGGCCAGCAGGTCCCCCCGGTGAACCGCCTGCTGTGGCTAATGCTGGCGCTGATCGTGGCGGTGCTGGTGCCGGCCCTGCTCGGCGGTAGCGAGCTGCTGCCACGCTTGAGAGGCTTTGCCCCGCACCTGCTGCTCGGCCTGTTCGCCATGATTGTGGTCTGCTGGATCATCAACGCCATGCGCCTGCGCCTGTTGCTCGGCAGCCAGGGCGCGGCGCTGGGCCGCTTGCGCAGCCTGGGGGTGATCATGGCCACCGAGTTCGCCATCTGCACCACCCCGGGCGGTAGTGGCGGCCCGCTGGCGTTGATGGCCCTGCTCGCACGCGATCGCATCGGGCCTGCGCGCAGCAGCGCGGTGTTTGCTGCCGACCAGCTCAACGATTTGCTGTTCTTTTTCTGCGCCATGCTGGGGATCGCCGGCTACGCACTGTTCCACAGTCTCAACCGCAGCCTGGAAGGCATGCTGCTCGGCAGCGCACTGCTGATGTTTGCAGCGTTCGGCGCCGTGCTCGGGCTGATGCGCTATCGCCGCGCGCTGCTGCGCCTCAATGGCCGGCTGCTGCGCAGCCTCAAGGTGTCGGCCCGCCGGCGTCGGCGCTGGACGCGCAAGCTGCTGCACTTCTTTCACGCCTTCGGCGACACCTGGCGCCTGCCCAAACGCACCCTGGCCCTGGTGTTCGCCCTGACGTGCGTACATTGGGGTTTGCGCTACAGCGTGCTGTACCTGGCGTTGCGCGGGCTCGGGGTCAATCTGCAGTGGATACCGAGCTTTCTGGTGCAGATGCTGTCGCTCAGCGCCGGTCAGTTCAGCCTGCTGCCGGGCGGTGCGGGCGCCGCCGAAATGACTTCGGCCGCATTGCTTTCGCCCCTGGTGGGAACTTCCACAGCGGCGGCGGCAATCCTGATCTGGCGGGTGGTGACCTACTACTTCTACCTGGTCGCCGGTGGCCCGGTGTTTCTCTGCCTGTTGGGCCGGCCACTACTGGCGCGCTTACGGCTCAGTCAGGCGCGGATTCGTCGCTAACCGGTTTGAGCTGTTCCCAGAGCTCGGCGGCACCGGGGAAATCGGTGCCGTCGTCGCTGTTCAGCGCATCCGGGTCGTAGCGGCTCAGGCAGCCCTCGCCGAGGGTCGGCGGGGCCTTGGAGGTAGCCTTGTCGAGTGGATCGGCCATCGGGCAACCTCCGGCACTGAGGCTTAGTTGAACACCACAGTCTTGTTGCCGTGCACCAGCACGCGGTCTTCCAGGTGATAACGCAGGCCGCGGGCCAGGACCATCTTCTCGACGTCACGGCCGAAACGCACCATGTCTTCGATACTGTCGCTATGGCTGACGCGAACCACGTCCTGCTCGATGATCGGGCCGGCATCGAGTTCTTCGGTGACGTAGTGGCAGGTTGCGCCAATCAGCTTGACCCCACGCAGCGAGGCCTGATGGTAAGGCTTGGCACCGACGAACGAAGGCAGGAAGCTGTGGTGGATGTTGATCACCTGCTGGGCGTATTCCTGGCAAAGCTGCGGCGGCAGAATCTGCATGTAGCGCGCCAGCACCACCACGTCGGCACCGTGTTCCTTGACCAGGCGCGACACTTCGGCAAAGGCCGGCTGCTTGTTCTGCGGATCGACCGGTACGTGGAAGAACGGGATGCCGTGCCACTCGACCATGCTGCGCAGGTCGTTGTGATTGGAAATCACGCAGGGAATGTCGCAATCGAGTTCTTTGGCGTGCCAGCGGTGCAGCAGGTCGGCCAGGCAGTGGGACTCGCGGCTGGCCATCAGTACCACACGCTTTTTCTGGTCGGTATCGGTGATGCGCCAGACCATCGAAAACTCTTCGGCAATCGGTGCGAAGGCCTCACGGAATTCCTCGATGCCGAACGGCAGGGTGTCGGCGCGGATTTCGTGGCGCATGAAGAACCAACCGCTCTGCTCATCGGAGTGGTGGTTGGCTTCGTTGATCCAGCCGTTATAGGACGCCAGGAAATTACTGACTTTGGCGACGATGCCAACGCGGTCGGGGCAGGCAATCACCAGCCGGTAGGTGCGCATGAAGTGGACTCCAGAAACTTTCGCAAAGGCGCACATTCTAGCGAGTGCCCGGCAAAACTGCAGTACTCATTGCGCGCGCCCTGTCGCCTGCCTGGGTGGACGCGTCCAGGGCACAGCCGGCGCCCGCGCCGGGCTGGCGACTAAGTTAACTATTGGAAAAACGTCTTAGTTTGTAAATTTTTCTTAACCTATTCTATCGAGGTGTTTAACAATTCATTGAGCTAATAGCCCGCTTTAATGTTTACTTGGGAGGACTGTCTGATTATTATTGCCGCACTGTATCTCTGAACCCTTCATTTCCAAGGAACGCCTCATGTCCCTGATCAACGAATATCGCGCTACCGAAGAAGCCATCAAAGAACTGCAAGCGCGTTTGCAGAACCTGTCGAAAGACGACAAGCTGCAAACCGAGCTGGAATTCGAAGGCAAACTGCGTGCACTGATGGGCGAATATTCGAAGTCCCTGCGTGACATCATTGCGCTGCTGGATCCAGAAGCCAAACTGAACAAAGCCCCTCGTGGCGCGGTTAAAACCACTGGCACCAAACGTGCGCGCAAGGTCAAGCAATACAAAAACCCGCACAACGGTGAAGTCATCGAAACCAAAGGCGGCAACCACAAGACCCTGAAAGAATGGAAAGCCAAATGGGGTGGCGACGTGGTTGAAGGCTGGGCAACCCTGCTGGGTTAATAAGCCCGCCGGTAACCTTGTGTTACTCGCTAAAAACGCCAGCCTTGCTGGCGTTTTTTATTTTCAACGTTTGCTTACATTCCCAGTTGCAACTTAAGCGCCTGCACATGGCTACGCCACTGGCCGAGCAACAGCTGTTGCTCTGCATCGGCTTGAAGCCAACAGTCCTGCAGGGCTCGTTCGAAATCACCGAGGGTATTGGGTGCGCCCATCAGCGGATCGCTCAGGCGTTGCTGGCAGAAGGCTTGCCAGCGCTGGCGTTCTTCGGCATTCAAGGTTTCGCTGAAATTGCGTGCGCGATAGCGAAACAACAGTTCCGGCAAACGTTCATCATCGAACATCCACTGTCCCTGGCCCAATTGCTGCGGATCGACACTGCGCACTTGTTCGCACAAACGACGATCACGGTCACCCAGAAAACCGTCATACAACTGCTGCTCCGGGTCTTCACTGGGGGCAAACTCCTCGGCGCTGTAGATCAGCGGTAATTTATCCTGCCATTGTCCGGCGGCAGCAATCAGGCTCGCGGCGCGCGCCTGATAAACAGCCATATCCAGTTGCAAACGCTGCTGATCTTCGCTGCGCAATACACTCAAGGGTGCGACCACCGGGCAGCGATTGATATGGATTAGTTTTAGCGGCACCGGCAATTGTCCGTCAGGCATTTCCTCACGCCGTGTGTATAAACGCTGACGCAGCGAATCAGCATCCTCATCAATCAAGGGCTGAGCATCCAGGTGCAAATCACAGACAATCAAGGCATTGCGATTACGCGGGTGCCAGGCCAGGGGTAATACCACGCCCAGATAATTGCGTGCCGCAGAGAAGCGCCCGGAAATATGCACCAGCGGTTGTAATAATCGAATCTGATCGAGGACTTTCTGCTTGCTGCGCAGTTGAAACAACCAGTCATAAAGCTTGGGCTGTTTCTGTCGGATCAATCGCGCAAGTGCAATGGTGGCGCGCACATCAGACAACGCTTCATGCGCCTGGCCATGGTCGATGCCGTTGGCGGCGGTGAGCAACTCCAGGCGCAAACTGGTGCGCCCGTCCTGTTGCGGCCATTCGATCCCGTCGGGGCGCAGGGCATAGGCGGTGCGCACGACGTCGATCAGGTCCCAGCGGCTGTTGCCACCCTGCCACTCGCGGGCGTACGGATCAAAGAAGTTGCGGTACAGGCTGTAACGGGTGACTTCATCGTCGAAACGCAAGCTGTTGTAGCCCGCACCACAGGTGCCCGGGCGGGCCAGTTCGGCATGTACCCGGGTCATGAACTCGGCTTCGCTCAAACCCTTGCTAGCCAGTTGCTGCGGGGTGATGCCAGTGACCAGACAAGCCTTGGGGTGCGGCAGGATGTCGGCGCTGGGCTGGCAATAGAAGTTGATCGGCGCCTCGATCTCGTTGAGGTCAAGATCAGTGCGCACCCCGGCGACCTGCAAGGGCCGGTCGTTGCGCGGGTTGATGCCGGTGGTTTCGTAGTCGTGCCAGAAAATGCTGGAGCTCACGGGGTCGTCCTGAACAGAAGATCGCCCAGAGTCTAGGGCCAGGAGCCCGTCACGGCCAGCGTCAGGCTGAAGCGTTCAACGGATGGAAGCTGAAATAGTTGCGCAGGGCGCGCACCAGTTGCTCGTACTCGCGTGGCGCCTGCAGCAGCATGAAGCCCGAGTCGTAATGCCCGGGCGTCTGGTCTTCATGGCTCCACAGGCAGCTGGCGGTGAGGTTGATCGGGTGCACGGTGCCGTCGCGGCCAGGGACTTTGAGTTGCAACTCGAAATCCGGGCCGACCAGCATCGGCAGCTGGCTGATCAGCATCAGGCCGTCTTCGGACACATTTCCCAGATAGCCGATGGGCTGGTCGGTGAAGCGGTTGAAGACTTTGAGAAAATAAGGGAGCTGGTGACGCTCGATGCGGCGCTCGTCAAACATGGTCGGGATCGCTGTCGAAGACCCTTTTAGCAGGGCCGCGCTAGGGCTGCTGTTTTCATTCATCTCAGCAACAAGATTAGCGCACCCTGACCCGCGCGTCACAATCAGACCTGCTGACTTTAGTATTAACGCCAAGGCGTGCTGGTTGCCGGACGGGCAATCGCCGCTTCACCGGTACGGTAATGGCCGAGTTGCTCGAGGGTCTGCAGCCGTGCACGGGCGCGGAAGGCGTATTCGCTCTGCGGGTAGCGCTGGAGAATGAACTGGTAGGTCTGCGCCGCATCGACGAACAGCTTCTGCCGTTCCAGGCACTGGCCACGCAGCAGCGACACCTCCGGCTGGATGAACGGTCGGGCGCGGCTTGTGCGGTCGACCTGGGACAGCTCGAGCATGACCTTCTCGCAATTGCCCCGGTCATAGGCGCGGTAGGCGTTGTTCAAATGATGGTCCATCGACCAGCGGGTGCAACCGACGACGCTGGTGGCCAGGGCTAAAACGATCAAGGCTCGCATGGGGGGATCTCCTGTATTGAGCAGTGTATCGGCTTTGTGCGGAAAATCTGTAGACATGGCTGGCTGCACTGGCCTCATCGCGGGTCAAGCCCGCTCCCACACCAGCGGCGCTCGGGCCCTATAGCCGTTCAAACGCCACCCGCGCTAACCGGCAGGTAGTGCAAAGGAACAATGACTACAGCGATTTTCCGGAGTAGCCTTTCGCTGCGCTTCACTATAGGAGTCTGTGCATGACCATCCGCCGTACCAAAATCGTCGCCACCCTTGGCCCCGCCAGCAACTCGCCGGAAGTGATCGAGCAACTGATCCTTGCCGGCCTGGATGTCGCTCGCCTGAACTTCTCCCACGGCACGCCTGACGAGCACAAGGCTCGCGCGCGCCTGATCCGCGAAATCGCTGCCCGCCTGGGCCGCCACGTGGCGCTGCTCGGTGACCTGCAAGGGCCGAAGATCCGTATCGCCAAGTTCAGCAACAAGCGTATCGAACTCAAGGTCGGTGACCGCTTCACCTTCTCCACCGCCCATCCGCTGACCGAAGGCACCCAGGATATCGTCGGCATCGACTATCCGGACCTGGTCAAGGATTGCGGCGTCGGTGACGAACTGCTGCTCGACGACGGCCGCGTGGTCATGCGCGTAACCAGCGCCACTGCCGACGCCCTGCACTGCGAAGTGCTGATCGGCGGCCCGCTGTCCGACCACAAAGGCATCAACCGTCGCGGCGGCGGCCTGACGGCTCCGGCGCTGACCGAAAAAGACAAGGCCGACATCAAGCTGGCAGCCGAAATGGACCTGGACTACCTGGCCGTTTCCTTCCCGCGCGATGCCTCCGACATGGAATACGCCCGTCGCCTGCGCGACGAAGCCGGCGGCAGCGCCTGGCTGGTGGCCAAGATCGAGCGCGCCGAAGCGGTCGCCGATGACGAAACCCTCGACGGCCTGATCGCCGCCAGTGACGCGGTGATGGTTGCCCGTGGCGACCTGGGCGTGGAAATCGGCGATGCCGAGCTGATCGCGATCCAGAAGAAGATCATCCAGCACGCCCGCCGCAACAACAAGGCGGTGATCGTTGCGACCCAGATGATGGAGTCGATGATCCAGAACCCGATGCCGACCCGTGCAGAAGTGTCCGACGTGGCCAACGCCGTGCTGGACAACACCGACGCGGTGATGCTCTCGGCCGAAAGTGCTGCTGGTGCCTACCCGATCGAAGCGGTACAGGCCATGGCGCGCATCTGCCTGGGCGCGGAAAAGCACCCGACCAGCCAGAAGTCCAGCCACCGCCTGCACACCCGCTTCGAGCGCTGCGACGAAAGCATCGCCCTGGCGGCCATGTACACCGCCAACCACTTCCCCGGCGTCAAGGCGATCATCGCCCTCACCGAAAGTGGCTACACCCCGCTGATCATGTCGCGCCTGCGCTCTTCGGTACCGATCTACGCGTTCTCGCCGCACCGCGCCACCCTGGCCCGCGCCGCGATGTTCCGTGGCGTGTACCCGGTGGCGTTCGACCCGGCAGCCCTGCCGGCCGAGAAAGTCAGCCAGGCAGCCGTCGACGAGTTGCTGCAGCGCGGCGCAGTCGAGCCAGGTGACTGGGCGATCCTGACCAAAGGCGACAGCTACCACACCATCGGCGGCACCAACGGCATGAAGATCCTGCACGTCGGTGATTCGCTGGTCTGATGCTTGGGCCTTGCTGAACAAAGCCCTGCAGCCTGTGCTGCGGGGCTTTTTTTTGGCTCTTCACGGAATTCAGGGTTGGGTTGTTGAGGCTGTGAGTTTATCCATTCAGTGTGGGGCTGCTGCTGGCCCCTTCCGCCTTTACGGCGGCCTACTTTTCTCTTGGTGTATGGACCCGCCGTAAGGGCGGAAGGGGCCAGCAGCAGCCCCACATCAAATGGATAAGCCCGCAGCCGTAACCGCAACAACCCAACCCAAAGATCATAGACCCCGGGATTGCGTGAAGAACCTTTTTTTACCTGCGGGGAATCAGGCGTGGCCAATAAAAACATCGGCAAGCAACTGATTGCGCGGCAGCCCGGCAAGGAACATGCGTCGGGAAAACTGCTCGACACTGGCCGCCGAGCCACAGGCCAGGGCCACGGTCTGGCGTGACTGCAGGCGCAGCGCCGCCAGGGCCTGGGGCAACTGCGGCGAGGTCAGCAGTTCGACCTGCAGCTGCGGATGCCGGCTGGCAAGCGCCATCAGTGCCTGCGACAGATAGTGCTCCTGCTCGTCATGGGCCAGGTGCAGCAGGCGAATCGGGCCGTGGTGCTCCTGGCGCAGCGCCTCGCGCAGAATCCCCCACAACGGTGCCAGGCCGGTGCCGGCGGCCAGCAGCCACAGCGGGCGTTCCTGCCAGTCCGGATCGTAATGCAAAGCGCCGCCGCGCAACTCACCCAGGCGCAGCGTTGCCCCAATACCCAGTTGCCGCGCAGCGGTGCAGAACGCTCCGGGTTGCCGGCAATCGATGTGAAACTCGAGAAACCCCTCCTCCCCCGGCAAGCTGGCCAAAGAATAGGGTCGCGCGACCCCGTTCGGGCTCCACAACACCAGGTGCTGGCCGGCTTGGTAGCGTAATGGTCTTTGTAGCTCAAGGCGCAGGCGCAGCACCGTCGGGCTCAGCCAGTCAAGGCCGCTGACTTTAGCCGGCAAGCCATCCGCGAGCGGGTCGAACAAGGCTACCTGCAAGTCTTCCTCGACACTGCACTGGCACGCCAGGCGCCAACCTTGCTGACGCTTGTCTGCTGCCAAGGCATCGGGCCGGGCATCTGCCGGCCGGCCTTGCAGGCAGCGCACCAGGCAGGCGTGGCAACTGCCGGCACGGCAACTGTAGGGCACCGCCAGCCCGGCATCATTCAAGGCGTCGAGCAGATTACAGCCCGCTGCCACCGTCCAGTACCGCTCACCGACCCGTAACTCAGGCATCGACGACCTCCCACGCGGCCAGGCAGCGATTGCGGCCGCTGCGTTTAGCCCGGTACAAGGCCTGGTCGGCACGCTGCAGGGCATCATCGAGGTCGTCGCCAACACCCAACAGGGTCAACCCGGCGGACAGACTCAACGGCTCGACCCGCAACCCCACCGCCGGCGGCTGGGCCAGGGCGAAGGCCTTGCGCAGGCGCTCGCAACAACTGAACAGTTGCGCCTCGCTGCAATCAGGCAGCAACAGCACGAACTCCTCACCACCGTAACGGGCCAGTACCGCGGTATCGCCCAGGCAGTCACTGGCGATCGCGGCAAAGGCCTGCAGCACCTGGTCTCCGGCAGCGTGACCGTAGACATCGTTAATGCGTTTGAAATGATCAAGGTCGATGAGCGCCAGGCCATGGCAGCTGTCTGCACCCATGCGCTCAAGCTCGCGGGTGGCCAGGCTCAAGAAATGCCGACGGTTGAACAGGCCGGTCAGTTCATCGGTGGCAACCAGATCTTCCAGCTGGCGCATCATGCCGCGCAAGGTGTCCTGGTGCGCCTGCAGGGCGTGACGGCGCTGGCGCATGCGCTGGCGGGCAGCCTGCACATAACGGGCATACAGGCATAACCAGCCCAGCACCACCAACAAGGCGCTGGCCTGCAACGCCAGCAACGAGCCGTTGAAATGCGGCGCCTGCCAGGCCTCCCAGGCAATCACTCCAAAGAAGCTGCACAGCACCAGCAGCGCACAGCGCACAAACACCCGCCCGCTCAGGTGGAACAGGCCGAACATCAAAATCAGCGGGTAGAACATCAGGAAGGTGCCGCGGCCCTGATCGAGCTGGGCCAGTAGCCAGGTCTGCCAGGCGATCGCCAGCAACACCTGGAATTCAGTCAGGCTCGGGTCACCAAAGCGCAGGTTGCGGCCGCTGGCAAACACCCAGCCGAGCAGCAATTGGCTCATCAGCAACAAGCCGCTGCCCACCAACAAAACGTTGCTGGAGGCTTGCAGATGTCCGCTCAACAGCGCGATCCAGACCAGCGCCAGCACCAGCAGATAAGTGCCGGCCGCCATAAGAAAGCGTTTAAGGAGAAGCTTCTGCAGCGCTGTTTCGGTCACAGGTGGCTCACCGTGCTCTGGCCAGGGCAGAGGAATAAGGCATGGCCAACCGCCACTTTAGGGTGTGAGAGGAATAATTGCCATATTTGCACAAATCGGCCCTGACTGGCGCTCAGGCAAGAACAGTGCCCGGCCACTGCCGACCTTGGTGGGGACCTTTGGTACGTGTACCGGCGGCGGATGCGCGCTATACTGCCGCGCCTTTTTTGCGCCGACAGCCTTGCGTTGGCGCCTGTTGAAGGTCGTTTCGACACCTCGGCCAGTCCGCGTCGGAATACCTTAATGAATGTTCCCGTCTTTAAGAGGAGCGCGCTGCATGACCGTGATCAAGCAAGACGACCTGATTCAGAGCGTTGCCGACGCCCTGCAGTTCATTTCGTACTACCACCCCGTTGATTTCATCCAGGCCATGCATGAGGCCTATCTGCGTGAAGAGTCGCCGGCTGCGCGCGATTCCATCGCCCAGATCCTGATCAACTCGCGCATGTGCGCCACCGGCCACCGGCCGATCTGCCAGGACACCGGTATCGTTACCGTGTTCGTGCGCGTCGGTATGGACGTTCGCTGGGATGGCGCGACCATGAGCCTGGACGACATGATCAACGAAGGCGTGCGCCGCGCCTACAACCTGCCGGAAAACGTCCTGCGTGCATCCATCCTGGCCGACCCGGCCGGCGCACGTAAGAACACCAAGGACAACACCCCGGCGGTCATCCACTACTCCATCGTCCCGGGCAACACCGTGGAAGTGGACGTAGCGGCCAAGGGCGGCGGCTCCGAGAACAAGTCGAAGATGGCCATGCTCAACCCGTCCGACTCGATCGTCGACTGGGTTCTGAAGACCGTTCCGACCATGGGTGCGGGCTGGTGCCCACCGGGCATGCTCGGCATCGGCATCGGCGGTACCGCCGAGAAAGCCGCGGTGATGGCCAAGGAAGTGTTGATGGAATCCATCGACATCCACGAGCTCAAGGCCCGTGGCCCGCAGAACCGCATCGAAGAGATCCGCCTGGAGCTGTTCGACAAGGTCAACCAGCTGGGCATCGGCGCCCAGGGCCTGGGCGGCCTGACCACCGTGCTCGACGTCAAGATCATGGATTACCCGACCCACGCCGCCTCATTGCCGGTGTGCATGATCCCCAACTGCGCCGCCACCCGTCACGCCCACTTCGTGCTCGACGGTTCCGGCCCGGCTGACCTGGAAGCGCCATCGCTGGACGCCTACCCGGAAATCGTCTGGGAAGCCGGCCCGTCGGCCCGCCGCGTCAACCTCGACACCCTGACCCCGGAAGACGTGCAGAGCTGGAAGCCGGGCGAGACCATCCTGCTCAACGGCAAGATGCTCACCGGTCGCGACGCTGCGCACAAGCACATGGTCGAAATGCTCAACAAGGGCGAAGAACTGCCGGTCGACCTCAAGGGTCGTTTCATCTACTACGTCGGCCCGGTTGATCCGGTCGGTGACGAAGTGGTTGGCCCAGCCGGCCCGACCACCGCAACGCGGATGGACAAGTTCACCCGGCAGATCCTCGAGCAGACCGGCCTGTTGGGCATGATCGGCAAATCCGAGCGCGGCCCGACCGCCATCGAAGCGATCAAGGACAACAAGGCCGTGTACCTGATGGCCGTCGGCGGCGCTGCCTACCTGGTGGCCCAGGCGATCAAGAAGTCCAAGGTCCTGGCCTTTGCCGAACTGGGCATGGAAGCGATCTACGAGTTCGAGGTCAAGGACATGCCGGTCACCGTCGCGGTCGACAGCAACGGCGAATCGGTACACATCACCGGCCCCGCGATCTGGCAGCACAAGATCGCTGAAAGCCTGGCGGTGGAAGTGAAGTAAGCCTCAGGGTTTGCTGATACAAAAAAGCGGCAGGTGGATTACTCCCCTGCCGCTTTTTTATTACCTGTACCGGCCTCATCGCTGGCAAGGCCAGCTCCCACAGTGGATCTTCATGCATGTGCGACAGGCTCAGTTGCGCCGGTCGAGCAGGTTGACCACCAGCCGATCAAGCCAGCCCCACAGGCGTTGCTTCACCCGCTTCCACAATGGTCGCGCATGCCAGTGGACAAGGTCGACAGCCAGGCTCTGGGCAAAGTCGCGCTCAAAGCTTGCCGCCACATCGGCGGTCAGCGGCGGGTCAATCGCTTCGACGTTGGCTTCAAGGTTGAAGCGCAGGTTCCAGTGGTCGAAGTTGCACGAGCCGATGCTCACCCAGTCATCCACCAGCACCATCTTCAGGTGCAGGAAACACGGCTGGTACTCGAAGATTTTCACCCCGGCGCGCAACAGCCGCGGGTAATAGCGATGGCCGGCATAACGCACCGACGGGTGATCGGTACGCGGCCCGGTCAGCAGCAAGCGCACATCGACACCGCGGGACGCAGCGCGGCGCAGGGAGCGGCGGACTTTCCAGGTCGGCAGGAAATATGGCGTGGCCAGCCAGATACGCCGCTGGCCACTGTTCAGGGCGCGCACCAGCGACTGCAGGATATCCCGGTGCTGGCGGGCGTCGGCATAGGCCACCCGGCCCATGCCGGCGCCACTGAGCGGGATGCGCGGCAAGCGCGCGAGGCCGAAATGGGTCGGCGGCCGCCAGGCCGTGCGGCGCAGATTGGCCCGCCACTGGCGGTCGAAAAGCATCTGCCAGTCGGCCACCAGCGGACCTTGCATCTGCACCATCACTTCGTGCCATTCGCTAACGTCTTCGTTGGGCGTCCAGAACTGGTCGGTAACGCCGGTGCCACCCACCACCGCCCAATGCTGGTCGACCAGCAGCAGCTTGCGGTGATCGCGATACAGGTTGCGAAAGCCCCGGCGCCAGCGCAGGCGGTTGTACCAGCGCAGCTCGACGCCGGCGGCCAGCAAGCGCTGACGCAGGCTCAGGGTAAAAGCCAGCGAGCCGTAGTCATCGAACAGGCAACGCACCTGTACACCGCGCTCAGCGGCCTGCACCAGGGCCTGGACCATGGTTTCGGCGCAGGCGCCCGCCTCCACCAGGTACAGCTCCAGGTCCACCTGGTGCTCGGCGCGCACGATCGCGGTAAGCATGCGCGGGAAAAACTCGGGACCGTCGATCAATAGCTCGAACTGATTGCCATCGCGCCAGGGAAAGACCGGTCCGGCCATATCAGCGCGCCGTAAAGATCAGTACCGCAGCCACCGGCACCGACGGGCTGATGGACTTGAGCCCGGCCAGCTTGCGCAGGGTGGCAAGGCCGGGGAGCAGATCAAAATCATCGGCGCGCAGCATCAACGGCTCCAGGGTGACCACCTGAAAACGCCGCTCATCCAGGCGCGTGGCCAGCAACAGGGCACTGTAGCTGTGCTGCTTGCCATGCAGACTGACCGTCACCGGCAGGCGCAGCTCGACCTGGGCGCCATTGGCCAGGTCGTTGATCGGACGCAGGTCGATCTGTGCGTTGACCTTGGCCTCGGGGAATTTACTGAACTCGAACAGTTCCTTGCGCATGCGCTCGTCACGCAGCGGCACGCTGCTGCTGTTGGAGTCCATCTCGATCAGCAGCTCAGCGGCGCCCTTGCGATCGACCTTGCCATGCAGGACGAGGAAGCGATGCACCTCGGCGGTGTCGCCATTCTTGCTGGAGACGAACGACAGGCGCGACGATTCGCCGTCCAGGTGCCAGTTGGCCTGGGCAGGGAGACTGAGAACGACCAGCAGGGCAAGCAGAAGACGCGGCAGACTGAACATGTGAAATCCTGTAACACAATGGTCGTCAACCTTACCCGGCTGCCTTCACCGCAGCAAGCGACAGCCCTCACGCGGCCCCAGCCACTGCGCACGATTTTCGACGCCCAGCCCGGCAGCACTGACCAGACGCTGCTGCCCGTCCTCGTCCAGGCGACTCAGCGGCAGGTATTGCTGCACGTAACCTCGGCAGTACTGCGGGTCAAAGCCCATGACATAGCGGCACGAGCAATACTCCTTGGCCGAGTAGGCACTGAGAATGCCAGGGAAATCCATCAGCGCCTGGCGCTCGTACCAGGCCCAGCTGCCTGCCAGCAGCACCAGCACCAGCAACACGCGCTTCATGGCCGAACCTCGTTGACCGCGGCCAGTACCCGCTTGAGCAGTTCGTTGTGGGTGTAACTGGCGTCACGATCATCGGCGTAGCGCACGATCACCAGCTTCTGCGCCGGCAGCACATACAACGCCTGGCCCCAGTGCCCCAGGGCCGCGAAGGTATCAGGCGGCGCATCTGGCCAAGGTGGCGGGCTGCCGGGCAGCGGCTGGTTGAGCCACCAGTGCCCACCCGGGTTGGCCTCCCCCGGGTGGGGCTTGGCCTGCAGGAACGGCTGGCGATTGAAAGCCACCCAGTCACTGGACAGCAATTGCCGTGACTGCCAGCGGCCTTCGCGCTGCATCAACAGACCGATACGGGCCAGGTCGCGGGCGCTCATGTACAGGTACGAGGAACCCACCAGGGTATTTTTACCGTCACGCTCCCAGATTGCACTGCTGATGCCCAAGGGCTCGAACAAGGCGTGCCAGGGATAATCCTCATAGTCAGCATCGCCGAGCATGCCGCGCAGGGCCGCCGCCAGCAGGTTGCTGTCGCCGCTGGAATAGAGAAAGCGCTGCCCGGGGCTCGCCGCTTGCGGCCTGGCTGCGGCGTAGCCGGCCATGTCGCCGCGCCCGCGGGTGTACAGCATGGCCACCACCGAAGACTTCAGCGGCGCATATTCGTAGTCTTCCTGCCAGTCCAGACCGCTGGCCCAGTGCAGCAGGTCTTCGATACGCACCTGGGCATGGGCACGCATCGGCGGATAGAAGCGCGCGAGTGGGTCCTGCAGCGCAAAGCGGCCCTCGCCATGAGCGACGCCCAACAGGGTCGCCAGCACGCTCTTGCTGATCGACCAGGTCAGGTGCGCGGTTGCAACGGTGCTGGGCGCAGCGTAGTGCTCATAAACAATGCGCCCGTCAGCGATAACCAGCAGTGCGTCGCTGCGCACCCCTTGGCGCTGCTGATCATCGCGAGGGGCGAAGGCATAACTCTCCAGCGCCTGCCAGGCGCTGCGGTTGGCAGCGGGCGCAACCGTCCAGTCAGGTACGGGCCAAAGCTCCTGCGCTGGCACGGCCTTGCTGAAGGCCAACACAGCCACCATCCACCACGCCACGTTGTTCATGCCGCGTACTCAAGGCCAGGGTTTGCCCAGCCTGCCAGGGCTTCATGACAGTCCGGCGGCAGCCCAGGCTTTGGACAGGCGTTTGGCCCGGGCGGCGCTGGCGATCTCCAGCAGGCCCTGGTCGCGTTGCCACAGGCTCGCCCACTCGCCGGGGCTGGCCAGCAGCGCCTGGTTGATTTCTTGCTTCAAGGCGTTGAACTGGGCAAACAGGCCGCCCAGCAGCAAATGGCTGGCGGCGGCATCAGCGCACTGGCGGGTGCTTTCTGCGCATGCGCCGAGCAGGCCGATCAGGCGCAATTGCAGGCTTTGCGCCCAGCCCGATTCCTGGCCGACACCATACAGCCAGGCACACAGAGCGCTGAGCACATAAAGGTCCTCCAGCGAGCGGAAGGGTTTGACGTAGGCATCCCAGCCGTCACCTGCCAGGCGCTCGCACAACGCACCGTCCAAATGCAGGCGGGCGTGGCCGACCTCCGGCATCAGCGGCAAGGCCGGCAACGGTTCGAAGCGCACACCCGGCTCACCGGCGTAGACCACCGCCAGGCTCAGCTCGGGCCCCTGGCCTTGTGGCTCGCAGCGCGCCGCCACCAGCAGCCATTCGGCATCGAGCCCGGCAGTGACGAAGTCCTTGCTGCCGCTCAGGCGCAGGTCATCCAGGCGCACCTGCATGTCGGCCGGACGCACGCTGCGCCGCTCGCTGGCGCACAAGGCACCGAGGCTCTGCGGCGCACTCGGCCACAGCACCCGCAGCGCCGCCTGGTAACCCACCAGAAAGGCCAGGCCCGGGGTGGCCATGGCCCGCCCGCCAAGCACTGCCAGCTCGAACGGGCTGACCGGGCCCAGGCGTGACAGCAGGCTGGAATAAGTGTCGGCCAGCGTGGCCGCCTGGGGGTGTCGCTGTCGGTCGTTGAGTCGTTGCAGCCAGGCCATCGAAGCGCTCCTTGGGGGCTGTCATACAAGCATCACCAATTGTTCACGGGGGTGACACCGCATCTACCTAGGCTGAGCTTGCACAACAAAGTCGACCGGCCGCAACCCCATGGCTGGCTTATGGAGACACGCAATGACTCGGATCGCTCGCTCTGGCGACAACAGCACTGAACGCCGTCTGCAAGCCGAACGCCTGGTTGGCCCGGCAGCCCTGCAGGAAGCACAGGCCCTGAGGTTCAGCGTATTCAGCGGTGAATTCAAGGCCAAGCTCAAAGGCGCCGAACTGGGCCTGGACATGGATGACTACGACATTCATTGCCGCCACATCGGCGTGCGCGACTTGAACAGCGGGCGCCTGGTCGCCACCACCCGCCTGCTCGACCATCAGGCCGCCAGCAGTCTGGGGCGCTTCTACAGCGAAGAGGAATTCAGCCTGCATGGTCTCGGCCATCTGCAAGGGCCGATCCTCGAACTGGGCCGCACCTGTGTTGACCCGGCCTACCGTAACGGCGGAACCATCGCCGTGCTCTGGGCGGAACTGGCCGAAGTACTCAACGAGGGCCGCTACAGCTACCTGATGGGTTGCGCCAGCATCCCCATGCAGGATGGCGGCGTGCAGGCTCATGCAATCATGCAGCGCCTGCGTGAACGCTACCTGTGTACCGAGCACCTGCGGGCCGAACCGAAAAACCCGCTGCCAAGCCTTGCCCTGCCAGGCAACGTCATCGCCGAGATGCCACCCTTGCTCAAGGCCTACATGCGCCTGGGCGCGAAGATCTGCGGCGAACCGTGCTGGGACGAAGACTTTCAGGTCGCCGACGTGTTCATCCTGCTCAAGCGCGACGAATTGTGCCCGCGCTATGCCCGGCACTTCAAGGCGGCGGTCTGATGCAGCGCCTGCGCGTCTATGGGCGCGTGGTCCGGGTGCTGCTGGTGGTGCTGTTCGGCCTGGCCATGGCTGCACTCTTCACCCTCTACGAGCGCCTGCGCGTACCAGCCTCGACCGAACGCCGCCAGCGCTGGTCGCAGCTGTTCATGGGCAGGCTGAGCAACGCCCTGCCGTTCAAGGTGCGGGTGGTGGGTCAGGTGCCGCAGCAACCGATGCTGTGGGTCAGCAACCATGTATCGTGGACCGACATCCCCCTGCTGGGCAGGCTCGCACCGCTGTCGTTCCTGTCCAAGGCCGAAGTGCGCACCTGGCCGATTGCCGGCTGGCTGGCACTCAAGGCCGGCACCCTGTTCATCCGCCGTGGCGGCAACGACAGCCAACTGCTGCGCCAGCAGATCAGCCAGCACCTGCAACAGCGCAGCGCGCTGTTGATTTTCCCTGAAGGCACCACCACCGACGGGCGCAGCCTGCGCACCTTCCACGGCCGCCTGCTGGCCAGCGCCATCGATACGCAAACCCCCTTGCAGCCGGTCGCCCTGCGTTACCTGCGCAACGGCCAAAGCGATGCCATCGCACCGTTTATCGGTAATGACGATTTGCTCTCGCACTTGTTCCGGCTGTTTGCCAATGACTGCGCCGAGGTCGAGATCCATCTGCTCGCGCCAATTGCCAGCGCCGGCGAAGAACGCGCCGCCCTGGCGTTCAAGGCGCAGCAGGCAATCCAGCAGGCATTGTTCGGCAGCGAGCCGGTTGCCCAAGCGCAACGCCGGGCCAGGGCCGCCTAGGTATTGGCCCTGGCGAAGCGCTGCAGCTCTGGATAGAAAGTGCGAAAGTCATCCAGCAACGGCTGGTACAACGCCGCCACCTCCTCTATCGCACCGTCCATGCCTTCAGGCCGCGACAGGCGCCGGGCGATGCCGCGAAACACCTGCTCGAGCACTGCGAACTCGCGGTAAGACCCCAACCAGTCATCGGCGGCCATATACGGCGCTATCTGCGCCAGGCGCCCGGGCAAGGCCGGCTCGGCGGCGAGCACCCGGTACACGCGGTCGGTGAACTGGCCCAGCGGCTGCTCGGCATAGTCCTGCCAGTGCAAAGCCAGGCAATGGTCGAAAAACACATCGAGGATGATGCCGGCATAACGCCGCCGCTCCCGCGGAAAACGCGCCAGCGCCGCCAGCACCAACGGATGGCTGTCGGTGTAGACATCGATTTGCCGGTGCAAACGGATCGCCGCCTCCAGCGACGCAGGGAAGCGCCCCTGCAGCGGCCCTTTGACGAAATCACCATAGAGGCTGCCGAGCAATTGCTCCGGCTGCTGACCGCCCAGGTGAAGGTGTGCGAGGTAGTTCATGGGCAGGGATTCTAGCACCCCGCCACCTGTATCGTTATAACCCGATATAACGATTTACGCTGAACTCAGAACCACATCATATTTGTATATCGCGAAATACCGATTTATATTTCGCCCCATCGCGATATACCGCTACACAACCACGAGCCCAACCATGCCTCTCGATCTCGACGAAATAATAAAAGCCCTGGCCCACCCAGTACGGCGAGAAATCCTCAACTGGCTGAAGGACCCCGACGCGCAGTTCCCCGACCAGCACCACAGCACCGAACACGGTGTGTGTGCCGGGCAGATCGATCAACGCTGCGGCCTGTCGCAGTCGACCGTCTCTGCCCACCTGGCGACCTTGCAGCGCGCGGGCTTGATCAGCAGCCAGAAGATTGGCCAGTGGCATTTTTTCAAACGCAACGAGGAAACCATCCAGGCCTTCCTCCAGCAGATGAGCCAAGAGCTCTGACAAGGACCTTGCAATGCCCCTTTCGCTGATAATCCTGGCGCTAAGCGCCTTCGCCATCGGTACCACCGAGTTCGTCATCATGGGTCTGCTGCCCGATGTGGCGGCAGACCTGGGTGTATCGATTCCCGGCGCCGGCTGGCTGGTCACCGGTTACGCCCTGGGCGTGGCCATTGGTGCGCCGTTCATGGCCCTGGCCACCTCGCGCCTGCCGCGTAAAGCGGCGTTGATTGCGCTGATGGGCGTGTTCATCGTCGGCAACCTGCTGTGTGCGGTGGCCAGCGACTACAACCTGCTGATGTTCGCCCGGGTGGTGACCGCCCTGTGCCACGGTGCCTTCTTCGGTATCGGTTCGGTGGTTGCAGCCAGCCTGGTGCCGGCCAACCGCCGCGCTTCGGCCGTCGCCCTGATGTTCACCGGCCTGACCCTGGCCAACGTCCTCGGCGTACCGCTGGGCACCGCGCTGGGCCAGGAATACGGCTGGCGCTCGACCTTCTGGGCGGTGACCGTGATCGGTGTGATTGCCTTGATCGGCCTGATCCGCTTCCTGCCGTTTCGCCACGACGAAGAGAAACTCGACATGCGCGCCGAACTGGCTGCGCTCAAAGGCGCCGGCATCTGGCTGTCGCTGTCGATGACCGTGCTGTTCTCGGCCTCGATGTTCGCCTTGTTCACCTATGTCGCGCCGCTGCTTGGCGATGTCACCGGCGTTTCGCCACGGGGCGTGACCTGGACGTTGCTGCTGATCGGCGTCGGCCTGACCCTGGGCAATATCGTCGGCGGCAAGCTGGCCGACAAACGCCTGGGCGCCACCCTGGTCGGCGTGTTCGCCAGCATGGCTGTGGTCTCCACGGTGCTGAGCTGGACCAGCGCCGCGCTGATTCCGGCCGAGATCACCCTGTTCCTCTGGGCTACCGCCGCGTTTGCCGCCGTGCCTGCCCTGCAAGTCAACGTGGTGACCTTCGGCAAGGCCGCGCCGAACCTGGTCTCGACCCTGAACATCGGCGCCTTCAACCTGGGCAACGCCCTCGGCGCCTGGGTTGGCGGCACCGTCATCGCCCAGGGCCTGGGCCTGACCCGCGTGCCCCTGGCCGCCGCAGCGCTGGCGGTACTGGCGCTGATCGTCACCCTGATCACCTTCAGCCAGGGCGGCAACAAAGCCGAACTGGCACCTGCCACTCACTGATAAGCCTTGAGGTATTTATGACGACGCTTTTTGATCCGATCACCCTCGGCGACCTCGTGCTGCCGAACCGCATCATCATGGCCCCGCTGACCCGCTGCCGCGCCGATGAAGGTCGGGTGCCCAACGCGCTGATGGCCGAGTACTACGTGCAACGCGCCAGTGCCGGGCTGATCCTCAGCGAAGCGACCTCGGTCACGCCGATGGGCGTCGGCTACCCGGACACCCCGGGCATCTGGTCCAACGACCAGGTGCGTGGCTGGACCAACGTGACCAAGGCCGTGCATGGCGCCGGCGGGCGGATATTCCTGCAGCTGTGGCACGTAGGGCGGATCTCCCACCCCAGCTACTTAAATGGTGAAACCCCGGTTGCACCGAGCGCCATCCAGCCTAAAGGCCATGTCAGCCTGGTGCGTCCACTGGCCGATTACCCGACCCCGCGTGCACTGGAAACCGCAGAAATCGCCGACATCGTCGAGGCCTACCGTACCGGTGCCGAAAATGCCAAGGCGGCCGGTTTCGACGGCGTTGAAGTGCATGCGGCCAACGGTTACCTGATCGACCAGTTCCTGCAGAGCAGCACCAACCAGCGCAATGACCAGTACGGCGGTTCGCTGGAGAACCGTGCTCGGCTGCTGCTGGAAGTGACTGACGCGGTGATCGAAGTCTGGGGTGCGCAACGGGTGGGCGTACACCTGGCACCGCGCGCCGACGCCCATGACATGGGCGACGCCAACCGCGCCGAGACCTTCACTTATGTAGCGCGCGAACTGGGCAAGCGAGGCATTGCCTTCATCTGCTCGCGGGAGAAGGAAGCCGACGACAGCATCGGCGCACTGATCAAAGAAGCCTTTGGCGGCCCGTACATCGTCAACGAGCGCTTCACCAAAGCCAGCGCCAATGCTTCGCTGGCCAGTGGCAAGGCTGATGCAGTGGCCTTCGGCATTCCGTTCATTGCCAATCCGGACCTGCCGGCGCGACTGGCGGCGGATGCGCCACTGAACGAACCGCGGCCGGAGACCTTCTATGCCAAGGGACCGGTGGGTTATATCGATTATCCGCGACTGTAAACCTTGGGGCTGCCGTGCAACCCATCGCTGGCAAGGCCAGCTCCCACAAAGTCCGCTGCAAGCAGATCCAGTGTGGGAGCTGGCCTTGCCGGCGATGGGCCGCAACAGCGGCCCTGTTTAACGCTGATCAAGGTCGGGCGTTGATCTGCTGTTGCAGGTTCTGCACCTGGCTTTGCAAGGTATTGATATTGCGCGTCACCTGACCACGAAACGCATCGAACTCTGCCGTCGAGGCGCCACTGCTGGCCGCCGCTGCCGGGCGGTTCTCCTGCTCGCTCTTGAGCACGATCAGGTCTTGCTCCAGGCGCTGGATCGCCGCTGATGGGTTGCCCTGCTTCTTCAAAGCTGCCACGTCAGCGTTCAAGCTCTTGAGCTCACCTTCAAGCTTGCCGCCATCCACCTGGGCTGCCTTCACCGCCGCCAACTCGTCATTCACACGCTTGAGTTGTGCCTGCAACTGTTCCTGCAACTTGGCATTGGCCGCCTGCTGTTCGCTGGCCTGCGCCAGTACCTGCTCCAGGCGTTTACCCAGATCGCCGGTCTGCCCGGCCACACCTTGCTGCTGCCGGCCCTGCTCGGAGAGGCTCGCCTGCAACTGTTTGATCTGCAACTTCAGGGCTTCGCTGTCGGTGCTGACACTGCTCTCGCTGGCCGCAACCTTGCCGCTGATCGCCTGCAGGCGCCCCGCCGCTTCTTCACTGATGCGGGCAAAGCTCTCCTGGGTGGCAACCAGCTGCTGCTCCATCAGCGAAATCTGCTGAAAGCTCCACCAGCCAAGGCCCGCCAAGGCAATGAACGAGGCGCCGATCAATGCCCACAGCGGGCCGGTGCTGGCTGCCTTGGGCTGAGCATGCGCGGCCGCCGCACCGCCACGACGCACACCCGCAACCGGGACGACATCATCGTCATCGCGGCTACCGGCAATCAAGGTCGGCACGTTATCAAAATCATCTGGGGCATTGTTACGCATGGGATCCCTTCAACCACGGTGATAGCAAATGGTCAGTAGTATAAAGCCTGATCAGCGCACTGATCGACCGCAGAGCCTAGTACCGGTTCAATGCTTGCCGGACGGAAGGTCCTGGGCTTTCCACCAGCCACAGAACTCATCCAGCGCCGACCACAGGCTGACGCCGGGGCGGTAATCAAGAAACTGCCGGGCGCGGCTGATGTCGAGGGTGAAGTCCTTGCTCATCACCTGCATCCCCAGGCGCGACAGGGTCGGTTGCGGGCGCCCCGGCCAGAGCAGGCAGGCACCTTCGTTCAAGGCGGCAAGGCTGTAGGCCAGGCCGTAGGAGCGGTAACGGGTGACTTGTGGCAGGTGCATTTGCCGCATTACATAATTGACCACATCCCACAACGGCAAGGGCTGACCGTTGCTGATGTTATAAGCCTGGCCAAGCGCCGCGTTATCGGCGAGCAAGGCGCTGACCAACGCCTCGTTGAGGTTCTGCACACTGGTGAAGTCGACCTTGTTCAGGCCGTTGCCGATAATCGCCAGGCGCCGCTTGCGCTGCATCTGCAGCAAGCGCGGAAAGATGCTGACGTCGCCGGCCCCGGTAACGAAGCGCGGACGCAGGGCCAGCACTTCAAGGCCGAACTCCTGGGCACCGAAAACCTTCTGTTCGGCCAGGTGCTTGGTGGCCCCGTAATGGTCATGGAAGCGCCGCGGCACCTGCTCTTCAGTGATACCCAATTGCGAACGGCCATTGAAATAGATCGACGGCGATGACAGGTGTACCAGGCGCCGCACATGCTCCTTCAGGCAGGCCTCGACGACGTTTTCAGTGACCACTACATTGCCTTGGTAGAAGTCCTGGTAGCGCCCCCAGTTGCCCACCGCACCGGCGCAATGCACCACCGCCTCAACGCCCTGGCACAGGCGCCGGGCCAGCTCCGGGTCGTTCAGGTCTCCCGGGATGAACTGCGCGCCACGCCGCACCAGGTGCTCGACGCCTTCGGCGCGGCGGCCGTTGACCCGAACGTCAAAGCCCTGCTCCAGGGCAAAGCGCGCAAAGCGCCCGCCAATGAAGCCGCTTGCGCCGGTGACCAGAATTCGCATGTAGCACTCCGCCTAAAACAGGTTTTTCAGATACTGCTGACGCCGCCAGTGCCTACAAGGGCACCAGCCACTGCCCGGCTGTCAGGCGCAGGTGATCCGTCAGTTGGCCGAGCAACTGCCCGCCATTGCGCCAATGATGCCAGTACAAGGGCACATCGATGGGTTTATCCGCGGATATTTCTACCAGACGTCCGCTGGCCAGCTGATCGCGCACCTGCAGTTCCGGCACCAGGCCCCAGCCCAGGCCCGCTTCGGTCATGCGCAAAAAGCCCTCGGACGATGGACACAGGTGATGGAGGAAGCCGTCCTGAATACCTAACGAAGCCAGGTAACGGTGCTGAAGAAAGTCATCCGGCCCGAACACCAGCGCTGGTGTGCGCGACAGGCGCGCGGCATCGAAGCCCGCTGGAAAGTAGCGGGCCATGAACGCCGGGCTGGCCAGCGCCCGGTAACGCATGGCGCCGAGCATCAGGCTGCGCGCGCCGGCCACCGGCCGTTCGCTGCCGCACAGGCAGGCCGCCACTTCGCCGGCGCGCATGCGTTTGAGGCCGACTTCCTGGTCTTCGACCACCAGGTCGAGCAACACTTGCTGATCGGCACAGAACTCGCCCACAGCGCCTGCCCACCAGGTCGCCAGGCTGTCGGCATTGAGGGCGATGCGCAGACGCTCGGGCATGCCCTCTTCGTCCAGCGCCGGCACCTGGCTCTGCAGGTCGCGCTCAAGCAAACGTACTTGCTGGACATGGTTGAGCAGGCGCCGGCCGACATCGGTGGGGCTCGGCGGATTGGCGCGCACCAGCACCGGCTGGCCGACCCGTGCCTCAAGCAGCTTGATGCGCTGGGAAATCGCCGACTGCGACAAGCCCAGCACCTGGGCGGCACGCTCGAAACCGGCCTGCTCGATAACGGCAGCGAGGGCAGAAAGCAGTTTGTAATCGAACATTAATTTTCCTAATGCCTGATCAGCTTTATTTGTTTTTCTTATACAGATGAAATCCCCACAATGGCCAGCATCTTCTTTTGTATTTGCGCCCGCGCCCTGCGGGCGTCCTGTGGAGTTTCCCCTATGTGGCAGAGCTACCTGAACGGCCTTTTGGTCGCCTTCGGCCTGATCATGGCGATCGGCACGCAAAACGCCTTTGTCCTGGCGCAAAGCCTGCGCCGCGAACACCACCTGCCGGTGGCGGCGCTGTGCGTGGTCTGCGATGCCATCCTGGTGGCGGCAGGCGTGTTCGGCCTGGCCACGGTGCTGGCGCAGAACCCGACCCTGCTGGCGGTGGCTCGCTGGGGCGGCGCGGTGTTCCTGATCTGGTACGGCGGCAAGGCGCTGCTGCGCGCCTGCTCGCAACAAAGCCTGCAACAAGGTGAGGGCCAGGGCCTTCGCTCGCGCCGGGCGGTGCTGCTCAGTGCCTTGGCGGTGACCCTGCTCAACCCTCATGTATACCTTGATACGGTGCTGCTGATCGGCTCGCTGGGCGCCCAGCAAACCGTTCCCGGCGCCTACGTGGCCGGCGCCGCCAGCGCCTCGCTGCTGTGGTTCTTCACCCTCGCCCTGGGCGCCGCCTGGCTGGCACCGTGGCTGGCGCGCCCAGGCACCTGGCGGCTGCTCGACCTGATGGTGGCGGTAATGATGTTTGCCGTGGCGGCGCAGTTGATCTTTACCTGAAGCGCCGCTCGTCCGGCACCGGCAAAGGCTCTGGAACCTCTTTCCCATACACTTGTTGCGTGGTTAAGCACCGGGCCCGGTGCTATGATCCAGCCCTTGCGTCGCAAAGAGTACAAACTCGCCGACGCACACCGGCCGCCCGTGATCGGCCTTGCGCTCACCGCAACAGACCTGATTAGGAGAATCACCATGGCTTTTGAATTGCCGCCGCTGCCTTACGCCCACGACGCCCTGCAGCCGCACATTTCCAAGGAAACCCTGGAATACCACCACGACAAGCACCACAACACCTATGTCGTGAACCTGAACAACCTGGTGCCAGGCACCGAGTTCGAAGGCAAGACCCTGGAAGAGATCGTCAAGACCTCCTCGGGCGGTATCTTCAACAACGCCGCTCAGGTCTGGAACCACACCTTCTACTGGAACTGCCTGGCGCCAAACGCCGGCGGCCAACCAACCGGCGCCCTGGCTGAAGCCATCAACGCCGCGTTCGGTTCGTTCGACAAGTTCAAGGAAGAGTTCACCAAGACTTCGGTCGGCACCTTCGGTTCCGGTTGGGGCTGGCTGGTGAAAAAATCCGACGGTTCCCTGGCCCTGGCCAGCACCATCGGCGCCGGCAACCCGCTGACCAACGGCGACACTCCGCTGCTGACCTGCGACGTCTGGGAACACGCCTACTACATCGACTACCGCAACGTACGTCCGAAGTACGTCGAGGCGTTCTGGAACCTGGTCAACTGGAAGTTCGTTGCCGAGCAGTTCGAAGGCAAAACCTTCACTGCCTGAGCCGGCTGCTGAGCGATACCTTGCACAAGGTATCGAGCGACCGAAAAGCCCACCCTAGCGGTGGGCTTTTTTATGCGCATCTGCGCTGCAACATTTTTCATCCTATTCACTCGCTGTGCATCTTGCCGCGCACGCAGAGCACGCTAACATCAAACGTTGGGAAACTCGTTCCCAGGGATTAAAGTCGCGAGGCCGGGCAACCGATACAGTGACGGCAGGCAGCCAACCTGCTCCTGGTGCAAAAATGCACCCTGAAGGAGCTGGTGAAGTCCTGTTGACGGCCGATAGTGGATTGCCAAGATTGATGGCAAAATGATGCCATGCGCATGGATTAAGGAAACCCCATTGAAGCTGGAACTCAAGAACAGCTTATCGGTCAAGTTGCTCAGGGTAGTACTGCTCTCGGCGTTGGTCGTCGGTGTAGTTCTCAGTTGTGCGCAGATCGTCTTTGATGCCTACAAGACCCGCCAGGCCGTCGCCAATGACGCCCAACGGATCCTCGACATGTTCCGTGATCCTTCGACCCAGGCGGTGTACAGCCTGGACAAGGAAATGGGCATGCAGGTCATGGAGGGCTTGTTCCAGGACGAGTCTGTGCGCATGGCCTCCATCGGCCATCCCAACGAGACCATGCTGGCGGAAAAATCCCGCCCGCTGCAGGAGGTTTCCAGCCGCTGGCTGACCGACCTGATCCTCGGCCAGGAGCGCAGTTTCACCACCCAGCTGGTCGGCCGCGGCCCCTACAGCGAATATTACGGCGACCTGAGCATCACCCTCGACACTGCCTCCTATGGCGAGGGTTTCCTGGTCAGTTCGGTGATCATCTTCATTTCCGGCGTGCTGCGCGCCCTGGCCATGGGCCTGGTGCTGTACCTGGTCTATCACTGGATGCTGACCAAGCCGCTGTCGAAGATCATCGAACACCTCACCCAGATCAACCCCGATCGCCCCAGCCAGCACCAGCTGCCGCTGATCAAGGGCCACGAAAAGAACGAGCTGGGCCTGTGGGTCAATACCGCCAACCAGTTGCTGGCCTCGATCGAGCGCAACACCCACCTGCGTCACGAAGCCGAGAACAGCCTGTTGCGCATGGCCCAGTACGACTTCCTCACCGGCCTGCCGAACCGCCAGCAATTGCAGCAGCAACTGGACAAGATCCTGGTCGACGCCGGCCGCCTGCAACGCCGGGTGGCGGTACTGTGCGTCGGCCTTGACGACTTCAAGGGCATCAACGAGCAGTTCAGCTACCAGGCCGGCGACCAGTTGCTGCTGGCCCTGGCCGACCGCCTGCGCGCTCACAGTGGCCGCCTCGGTGCCCTGGCACGCCTGGGCGGCGACCAGTTCGCCCTGGTCCAGGCCGATATCGAGCAGCCCTACGAAGCGGCGGAACTTGCCCAGAGCATTCTCGATGACCTCGAGGCACCGTTCGCCCTCGACCATCAGGAAATCCGCCTGCGCGCCACCATCGGCATCACCCTCTTCCCAGAAGACGGCGACAGCACCGAGAAGCTGCTGCAAAAGGCCGAGCAGACCATGACCCTGGCCAAGGCCCGCTCGCGCAACCGTTACCAGTTCTACATCGCCAGTGTCGACAGCGAGATGCGCCGGCGCCGCGAGCTGGAAAAAGACCTGCGCGAAGCCCTGCCGCGCAACCAGCTGTTCCTGGTCTATCAGCCACAGATCAGCTACCGCGACCATCGCGTAGTCGGCGTCGAGGCGCTGCTGCGCTGGCAGCATCCGGAGCTGGGCATGGTCCCGCCGGACCAGTTCATCCCCCTGGCCGAGCAGAACGGCAACATCATCACCATCGGCGAGTGGGTACTCGACCAGGCCTGCCGGCAGCTGCGCGACTGGCATGACCAGGGCTTCAGCGAACTGCGCATGGCGGTCAACCTGTCGACCGTGCAACTGCACCACAACGAGTTGCCGCGGGTGGTCAACAACCTGCTGCAGATCTACCGCCTGCCACCGCGCAGCCTGGAGCTGGAAGTCACCGAAACCGGCCTGATGGAAGACATCAGCACTGCTGCCCAGCACCTGCTGAGCCTGCGCCGTTCCGGGGCGCTGATCGCCATTGACGACTTCGGTACCGGCTACTCATCGCTCAGCTACCTGAAGTCGCTGCCGCTGGACAAGATCAAGATCGACAAGAGCTTCGTCCAGGACCTGCTCGATGACGACGACGATGCCACCATCGTCCGGGCCATCATCCAGCTGGGCAAAAGCCTGGGCATGCAGGTCATTGCCGAAGGGGTCGAGACGGCGGAACAGGAAGCCTACATCATCGCCCAGGGTTGCCATGAAGGTCAGGGCTACCACTACAGCAAACCCCTGCCGGCCCGGGAGCTGACCGCGTTCCTCAAACAGGCCCAGCGCAACCAGGTTTCGATTCTCTAACCCCTGTACGCATTGCCCGAAGTGGCCGAACCACGCATTTGAATATTTACGTGACTGCCCCTTTACACAAAATGCAAATCTTTCGCATTATGTTGCAGTTTTGCGTGCCCACGGTACGCCTGTCCAACCTCTCGACGCAGGAATTCGCCATGATTCGTATGCCTCTAGCCACCGCCAGTCTGTTGGCCATTGCCATCTCTCTCGCCGGTTGCGGCGACAGCAAGGACAAGGACAAAGCCGCCGCACCGCAAGCCCCGGCCACCACCTCGGCTACCGCCCCTGCTGCCGCTGGCGCCGTCGACGAGGCAGCGGCCAAGGCCGTGGTCAAGCATTACGCCGACATGGTCCATGCCGTCTACAGCGACTCGCTGAGCACCGCCAAGACCCTGCAAACCGCGATCGACGCCTTCCTCGCCAAGCCCAGCGACGAAACCCTGAACGCTGCCAAAGCCGCCTGGGTCGCTGCCCGTGTACCGTACCTGCAGAGCGAAGTGTTCCGCTTCGGCAATACCATCATCGACGACTGGGAAGGCCAGGTGAACGCCTGGCCGCTGGACGAAGGCCTGATCGACTACGTCGACAAGAGCTACGAGCATGCCCTGGGCAACCCTGGCGCTACTGCCAACATCATTGCCAATACTGAAGTCCAGGTCGGCGAAGACAAGGTTGACGTCAAGGACATCACCCCGGAGAAACTCGCCAGCCTGAACGAACTGGGCGGCTCCGAAGCCAACGTTGCCACCGGCTACCACGCTATCGAATTCCTCCTCTGGGGCCAGGACCTCAACGGCACCGGCCCGGGCGCCGGCGCCCGTCCAGCCTCCGACTACCTGGAAGGCCAGGGCGCTACCGGCGGCCACAACGAGCGCCGCCGTGCCTACCTCAAAGCCGTGACCCAACTGCTGGTCAACGACCTCGAGGAAATGGTCGGCAACTGGGCACCGAACGTCGCCACCAACTACCGCGCCACCCTCGAAGCCGAGCCGGTTACCGACGGCCTGCGCAAGATGCTGTTCGGCATGGGCAGCCTGTCGCTGGGCGAACTGGCTGGCGAGCGCATGAAGGTTTCCCTGGAAGCCAACTCGCCTGAAGACGAGCAGGATTGTTTCAGCGACAACACCCATAACTCGCACTTCTACGACGCCAAGGGCATCCGCAACGTCTACCTGGGCGAGTACACCCGCACCGACGGCACCAAGCTGAGTGGCCCGAGCCTGTCGTCGCTGGTGGCCAAGATCGACGCGGCTACCGACACCACCCTCAAGGCTGACCTGGAAGCAACCGAAGCCAAGATCCAGGTGATGGTCGACCATGCCGCCAAAGGCGAGCACTACGACCAGTTGATCGCGGCCGACAACGCTGCCGGCAACCAGATCGTACGTGACGCCATCGCCGCCCTGGTCAAGCAGACCGGTGCGATCGAACAGGCCGCAAGCAAACTGGGCATCGCCAACCTGGCACCCGACAGCGCTGATCACGAGTTCTGATTCAGCAGCGGTCAACAAAGGCGGCCTTCGGGTCGCCTTTTTTATGCCCCACGATGGATTTCATCCAGCAAACGCAAATCCCTCTTATTCAATTACCCTGAGCCTGCTAAGCTTGCACGCCGGTTTTTTGCCCAAGCCCCAGGATTATTGATGTCCTCGTTGCTTCCCCGTCTCAGTCCCCTGCTTCTGGTCGCTCTTCTGGCCGGTTGCGACGACGCACCGCGTTTCACCCAGGCCGAGCCCGGTGAAGCGCTGGCCGGTGGCAAGGCGACGGTGAACAAGCGTGACCAGAACGCCTACTCCATGCCTTCGGCCAACCTGCCGCCGAGCCGGCGCCTGGACTTCAGTGTCGGCAACAGTTTTTTCCGCAGCCCCTGGGTGATCGCCCCGTCGACCACCACCGCCCGCGATGGCCTGGGCCCGCTGTTCAATACCAATGCCTGCCAGAACTGCCACATCAAGGACGGCCGCGGCCACCCGCCCGGGCCCAACGCCGCCAACGCGGTGTCGATGCTGGTGCGCCTGTCGATCCCCGATCAGCCGCAGTACGCCAAGGTCATCGAGCAACTGGGCATCGTCCCGGAGCCGGTGTATGGCGGTCAGTTACAGGACATGGCGGTACCCGGGGTCGCTCCCGAAGGCAAGGTGCGGGTCGAATACGACACGCAACAGGTCACCTTCAAGGACGGCACTGCGGTCGAACTGCGCAAGCCGCGGCTGCAGATCACCCAGCTGGGCTACGGACCGATGCACCCCGATACGCGCTTCTCGGCCCGGGTCGCCCCGCCGATGATCGGCCTGGGCTTGCTCGAGGCCATCCCCGAGGCGGCGATCCTGGCCAACGCCGACCCCGACGACCGTAACGGCGATGGCATCCGTGGCCGCGCCAACCGGGTCTGGGACGATGCCCAGGGCAAGACCGTGGTCGGCCGCTTCGGCTGGAAGGCCGGGCAGCCAAACCTCAATCAGCAGAACGTCCACGCGTTTTCCGGCGACATGGGCCTGACCACCAGCCTGCGGCCTATGGACGATTGCACCCCGGCGCAGACCGACTGCCTCAACGCCGCCAACGGCAACGGTGCCAATGGCGAACAGGAGGTCAGCGACAACATCCTGCGCCTGGTGCTGTTCTACACCCGCAACCTGGCGGTGCCGGTGCGCAAGGACGTCGACTCGACCCGGGTGCTGGCCGGCAAGAACCTGTTCCACCGGGCCGGTTGCCAGAGTTGCCACACACCGCAATTCACCACCGCCAGCGACGCTGCCGAGCCGGAGCTGGCCAACCAGCTGATCCGCCCCTACAGCGACCTGCTGCTGCATGACATGGGCCCGGGCCTGGCCGACAACCGCAGCGAGTTCGCCGCCAGCGGCCAGGACTGGCGCACCCCGCCGCTGTGGGGCATCGGCCTGAACGAGACCGTCAGCGGTCACACCCAGTTTCTTCACGATGGCCGCGCCCGCAACCTGCTCGAAGCCGTGCTCTGGCACGGTGGCGAGGCCGAAGCGGCCAAACAGTACGTCTTGAGCTTCAACGCCGAGCAACTCACCGCGTTGCTGGCTTTCCTGAATTCACTTTAAGCAAAGGAGCCGGGCATGTTCCGTCCCAAACTGTTGTTCACCAGCCTTGCCGCCCTCGCCCTCGGCGCCTGCTCGCCGCAAGACCCGCAAGCGGTGACCTCGGCGGCAATCGCCAAACAGGTGATCCTGCCGACCTACAGCCGCTGGGTCGAAGCCGACCGCCAGCTGGCCGTCAGTGCCCTGGCCTTCTGTGAAGGCAAGGCGGACCTGGCCACTGCCCGCGCCGACTTCCTCCATGCGCAAAAAGCCTGGGCCGAGCTTCAGCCACTGTTGATCGGCCCGCTGGCCGAAGGCAACCGCGCCTGGCAGGTGCAGTTCTGGCCCGACAAGAAGAACCTGGTCGGCCGTCAGGTCGAGCAACTGGTCAACGGTGACAAGCCGGTCGACGCCCAAACCCTGGGCAAATCCAGTGTCGTCGTGCGCGGCCTGTCGGCCTACGAGTACATCCTCTTCGACAGCAAGCCGGATGCCGCCAACGCCGAACAGAAAGCCCGCTACTGCCCGCTGCTGGTGGCCATCGGCGAGCACCAGAAGGCCCTGGCCGAGGAAATCCTCAAAGGCTGGAACAGCACCGACGGCATGCTCGCGCAGATGACCAAATTCCCCAACCAGCGCTACGCCGATTCCCACGAGGCCATCGCCGACCTGCTGCGGGCCCAGGTTACCGCCCTGGATACCCTGAAGAAAAAACTCGGCGCGCCCATGGGCCGCCTGAGCAAGGGTATCCCGCAGCCGCTGCAGGCCGAAGCCTGGCGCAGCCACTCCTCGCTGAAAAGCCTGGAAGCCAGCCTCAATGCTGCCCAGACCGTCTGGGTCGGGGTCGACAACAAAGGCCTGCGCGGCCTGCTGGGCAAAGACCAGCAAGCCCTGGCGGACAAGATCGACGCCGCCTACGCCAACGCCTCCAAACTGCTGGCCGGCAACCAGAAAACCCTGGGCGAGTTGCTCGACGACGAAGCCGGTCGCCAGCAGCTGAATACCCTTTACGACAGCCTCAACGTCGTCCACCGCTTGCACGAAGGCGAGCTGGCCAAGGCGCTGGGCATCCAGCTGGGCTTCAACGCCAACGACGGTGACTGATCATGTTGCGACGCCAGGCTCTTAAACTCGGCAGCGTTGTGCTCAGCGCCCTCACCCTCGGCGGCTGGACCCTGTTTCGCAACAAGGTCGGCACGCCGCTGCTGCTCTCGGCGCGTGACGACGGCGACGGCAAGCACTACGCCGTCGGCTACCGCCTGGACGGCACCCAGGTGTTCGCCACCGAGGTCGGCCAGCGTTGCCACGACATCATCAACCATCCCGAGCAGCCGATTGCCCTGTTCGTCGCCCGCCGCCCAGGCACCGAGAGCTACCTGATCGACCTGCGCGATGGCCGCTTGCTGCAGACCATCACCTCGCAGCCGAACCGGCATTTCTACGGCCATGCGGTGATCCACAAGAGCGGCGAATGGCTATACGCCACCGAGAACGACACCACTGACCCTGGCCGTGGCGTGCTCGGTGTCTACCGTTTCGACGGCGAGCGCCTGAGCCATACTGGCGAAATCTCGACCCACGGCATCGGCCCGCACCAGGTGTCGTGGATGCCCGATGGCGAGACCCTGGTAGTGGCCAACGGCGGCATTCGCACCGAAGCCGAAAGCCGGGTTGAGATGAACCTCGATGCCATGCAGCCAAGCCTGGTGCTGATGCAGCGCGACGGCACCCTGTTGAGCAAAGAAGTACTCGGCCAGCAGATGAACAGCGTACGCCATTTGGCGATCGCCGCCGACGGCACCATCGTCGCCGGCCAGCAGTTCATGGGCGCCAGCCACGAGACTGCCGAGCTGCTGGCGATCAAGCGCCCGGGCCAGGCCTTTGAAGCCTTCCCGGTGCCCGAGCAGCAGTTGCAGTCCATGGCCCATTACACCGCCAGCGTCGCCATTCACAACGAGCTGCGCCTGGTGGCCCTGACCGCGCCACGAGCAAACCGCCTGTTCATCTGGGACCTGGACAGCGCCCAGGTGCGCCTGGATGCACCGATGCCCGATTGCGCCGGTGTCGGCGCGGTGGCCGACGGCTTTGTCGTGACCTCAGGCCAGGGCCGCTGCCGCCTGTACGATTGCCGCAAGCCCGAGCTGATCGGCCAGCCCCTGCAATTGCCGTCGGGGCTCTGGGACAACCACCTGCACCTGGTCTGAAAATAGCCTGGAACACAGGCTTCCCAGGCCCGGTCAACAGAGTAATATTCGGCTACATCGCACGTGGGCAGGATCGCCCGTCGTCGTGCCAAGCGAACAATAATTCGTCTCCAAGGAACTGGACTATGCTGCGCCGCCGCATGCTGATCATGTTGGGTGTTGTCTTGCTGCTCGTGCTGATCCTGGGGGGCTACAAGGCCTTTGCGATCTATCAGCAGATCCAGATGTTCTCGGCTCCCAAGCCGCCGATCAGCGTGGCGGCGACCGAAGCCAGCGAACGTGCCTGGCAGAACCGCCTGCCAGCCGTGGGCAGCCTCAAGGCGCTGCAAGGCGTCGACCTGAGCCTGGAGATCGCCGGCACGGTCAAGGCCTTGCAGTTCGAGTCCGGGCAGAAGGTCAGCAAGGGCCAGTTGTTGCTGCAACTGGACAGCGATGTCGAAACCGCGCTGCTGGGTACCGCCCTGGCCGACCTGGGCCTGGCCCAGGTCGACTACAACCGCGGCAGCCAGCTGGTCGGCAGCCAGGCGATTTCCAAGGGCGAGTTCGACCGCTTGAGCGCCCAGTTCAAACGCAACAAGGCAGTGGTCGATCAGCTCAAGGCGGCGCTGGCGAAAAAGAGCATCAATGCGCCCTTCAGCGGCACCATCGGTATCCGCCAGGTGGACGTTGGCGATTACCTGGCCAGCGGCACGGTGATCGCGACCCTGCAGGACCTGAGCAGCCTCTATGTCGATTTCTTCGTCCCCGAGCAGTCGATTCCCAAGCTGAGCATTGGCCAGCAAGTGCTGGTTAGCGTCGCCGCCTACCCGCAGGAGCACTTCCCCGCCAGCATCAGCGCGATCAACCCCAAGGTTGAGGACAGCACCCGTAACGTGCAGGTCCGCGCCACCCTGGCCAACCCTGACGGCAAGCTGTTGCCCGGCATGTTCACCAGCCTGCAGGTGCTGCTGCCCGACCCGCAGCCACAGGTGGTGGTACCGGAAAGCGCGGTGACCTACACCCTGTATGGCAACTCGGTGTATGTCGCCGCGACGAAAAAGCCGGAAAAGGCCGAGGACGGCAAAACCCAGAACAACACCCAAGCCCAGCCGACGCTGATCGCCGAACGCCGCTTCGTCGAAACCGGTGAGCGCCGCGATGGCCTGGTGGTCATCAGCAAGGGGCTCAAGGCCGGCGAAACCGTGGTTACCGCCGGCCAGTTGAAACTCACCCAGGGCGCGCCGATCAGCATCAGCCCGGACAAAGCCCTGCAAGCCCCCGACAGCCAGCCGCGCAGCAACTGATCAAGGAACCGTCATGGCCTTTACCGATCCGTTCATCCGCCGCCCGGTGCTGGCCAGCGTGGTCAGCCTGCTGATCGTGCTGCTGGGTTTCCAGGCCTGGAGCAAGTTGCCGATCCGCCAGTACCCGCAGATGGAAAACGCCCTGATCACGGTGACAACCGCGTACCCCGGGGCCAACGCCGAAACCATCCAGGGCTACATTACCCAACCGCTGCAGCAGAGCCTGGCCAGCGCCGAAGGCATCGACTACATGACCTCGGTAAGCCGGCAGAACTTCTCGGTGATCTCGATCTATGCGCGCATCGGATCGGACAGCGACCGGTTGTTCACCGAGCTGCTGGCCAAGGCCAACGAGGTCAAGAACAAGCTGCCCCAGGACGCCGAAGACCCGGTGCTGAGCAAGGAAGCCGCAGACGCCTCGGCGCTGATGTACGTGAGCTTCTACAGCAGCGAGTTGAGCAACCCGCAAATCACCGACTACCTGTCGCGGGTCATCCAGCCCAAGCTCGCCACCCTGCCAGGCATGGCCGAAGCCGAGATCCTCGGCAACCAGCTGTTCGCCATGCGCCTGTGGATCGACCCGGTCAAGCTTGCCGGCTACGGCCTGAGCGCCAACGACGTGACCCAGGCGGTGCGCGGCTACAACTTCCTTTCGGCGGCCGGCGAGCTCAAGGGCGAGTACATCGTCACCAGTATCAACGCCACCACCGAACTGAAGAGCGCCGAAGCCTTCGCCAACATCCCGCTCAAGACCAGTGGCGACAGCCGGGTGCTGCTCGGCGACGTAGCGCGGGTCGAAATGGGCGCCGAGAACTACGACACGGTAAGCTCCTTCGACGGCACGCCGTCGGTATACATAGGCATCAAGGCCACCCCCGGGGCCAACCCGCTGGAAGTGATCAAGGAGGTGCGCAAGCTCATGCCCGAGCTTGAAAGCCAGTTGCCGCCGAACCTGAAGTCGTCGATCGCCTACGACGCCACCCTGTTCATCCAGGCCTCGATCGACGAAGTGGTGAAGACCCTGGTCGAAGCGGTGCTGATCGTCATCGTCGTGGTCTTCCTGTTCCTCGGCGCCCTGCGCTCGGTACTGATCCCGGTCATCACCATCCCGCTGTCGATGATCGGCGTGCTGTTTTTCATGCAATTGATGGGTTATTCGCTGAACCTGCTGACCTTGCTGGCCATGGTGCTGGCCATCGGCCTGGTGGTCGATGACGCCATTGTCGTGGTAGAAAATATCCACCGTCATATCGAAGAAGGTAAATCGCCCTACGACGCGGCGCTGGAAGGCGCCCGCGAGATCGCCATGCCGGTGGTATCGATGACCATCACCCTGGCGGCGGTGTACGCCCCTATCGGCTTTCTGCAGGGGCTCACCGGCGCGCTGTTCAAGGAGTTCGCCCTGACCCTGGCCGGCGCCGTGGTGATTTCCGGCATCGTCGCCCTGACCCTGTCACCGATGATGTGCGCCATGCTGTTGCGGCACGAGCAGAACCCCAGCGGCCTGGCCCACCGTCTGGATGTACTCTTCGAACGGCTCAAGCTGCGCTACCAGAAAATCCTCCATGGCACCCTCAACACCCGGCCAGTGGTGCTGGTATTCGCGCTGATCGTGCTGTGCCTGATTCCGGTGTTTCTGATGTTCACCAAGAACGAGCTGGCGCCCGATGAAGACCAGGGCATCATCTTCATGATGGCCACCGCCCCGCAGCCGACCAACCTCGACTACCTGAACAGCTACACCGACGAGTTCATCAAGATCTTCAAGGAATTCCCCGAGTACTATTCATCGTTCCAGATCAACGGCTTCAACGGCGTGCAGTCGGGCATCGGCGGCTTTCTGCTCAAGCCGTGGAATGAGCGCGAGCGCACCCAGATGGAGCTGCTGCCATTGGTACAGGCCAAGCTTGAAGGCATCAGCGGCCTGCAGATCTTCGGCTTCAACCTGCCCTCGCTACCCGGCACCGGCGAAGGCTTGCCGTTTGCCTTCGTGATCAACACCGCCAACGACTACGCCTCATTGCTGGAAGTCGCCGAACGGGTCAAAGCCCGCGCCCAGGCGTCGGGCAAGTTCGCCTTCCTCGACATCGACCTGGCGTTCGACAAGCCGGAGGTGGTGGTCGATATCGACCGCGCCAAGGCGGCGCAAATGGGCGTGTCCATGGATGCCCTGGGCGGCACCCTGGCAACCCTGCTGGGCGAGGCCGAGATTAACCGCTTTACCATCGACGGGCGCAGCTACAAGGTCATTGCCCAGGTCGAGCGGCCCTACCGCGACAATCCCGACTGGCTGAACAACTACTACGTGAAGAACCAGCAGGGGCAGATGCTGGCGCTATCGACCTTGATCAGCATCAGCGACCGCGCCCGTCCGCGTCAGCTCAACCAGTTCCAGCAACTGAACTCGGCGATCATCCAGGGCTTTCCGATGGTCAGCATGGGCGAGGCGCTGGACACCGTGCGCACCATTGCCCGCGAGGAAGCACCAGAGGGCTATGGCTTTGACTATGGCGGCGCGGCGCGTCAGTTCGTCCAGGAAGGCAGCGCGCTGTGGGTCACCTTCGGCCTGGCCCTGGCAATCATCTTCCTGGTACTGGCGGCGCAGTTCGAAAGCTTCCGCGACCCGCTGGTGATCCTGGTGACGGTACCGCTGTCGATCTGCGGCGCGCTGATTCCGCTGTTCCTGGGCATCTCCAGCATGAATATCTACACCCAGGTGGGCCTGGTGACCCTGATCGGGCTGATCAGCAAGCACGGTATTCTGATCGTCGAGTTCGCCAACCAGTTGCGCCAGCAAAAGGGTTTGAGCGCCCGCGAAGCCGTGGAAGAAGCAGCGGCCATTCGCTTGCGGCCAGTGCTGATGACCACAGCGGCGATGGTGTTCGGCATGGTGCCGCTGATTCTCGCCACCGGCGCCGGTGCGGTCAGCCGTTTCGACATCGGCACGGTGATCGCCACCGGCATGTCGGTGGGCACCTTGTTCACCCTGTTCGTGTTGCCGTGCATTTACACCCTGCTAGCCAAGGCTGATGCGCCGCAAGCAGCCACACAACCGGTGTGAAATGCAAAAGGCCTCGTCGATGACGAGGCCTTTGCCGGTGCAGCGTTGCAGGTTCAACCGCTGGCGCGTACGCCCTGGCTCAAGCCGAACAGCAATAACAGCAGATCGTGGTCGGGTTTGGCATCGACCTGGGGTTTTACTATACGTGGCAGCGGGCATTGCGCACCCGCGTCGACCTTGCTGAAAATTTGCGGGCGCGGCTCTTCCCAAGCGGCCACGGCGGCCGTTGCCACCCCCAGCGCGATCAGCAGAAACACACCTCGAGCTATTTCTAGTTTCATTACTCTAAACCTTTGACAGCGCTGCCAAACGCCATCTGGTAAAAATAGAGCAGTTTTTGCCACTCTGCGTCAGTGAAAGACGAATGGCGGCGCAATTGTTTAAGGTCGTTGGCGGCGGCGCGCTGGCAACTGATGCGCCGGCGGCATTTCTCCAGATCCAGCAGCGCCACTTCAGCCTGGGCATCGGCGCCTTCACCGACGACCTTGACGAACACATGCTTGCCGTACAGGCAGCCATGCTGCCAGTGGCCACGGTGCATGCGCGCAAGGTTCTGCGCCAGGTCCTGCAGGACCCGCTCCTGCAATGCCGGGTGGTAACGTTCGCGGGCGCCAGCGGCGAACCAGCTGTCGATATCCTCGAAACCCTCCAGCGCTTCGCTGACCAGCAAAGCACGCCATTGATGCTCGGCATCACGCTCGACGCCGCAATAAACGATATGGGGCACACGCACGCCAAGCTGCTCGAAGCTGTTCAGGGCATCGTATTCACGCAGCACCGTGGGGCGGCCAAAGGGGTGCATCAGGCTGCGGTAGATATGGCCGATCTGACGCTTGGCATAGAAGGTGTGGCCAGTGTCGTCACTCAGGCGTTGCACGCCACTCTCGCCGCCACGGCGCTGATTGGGCTCTTCCACCCATTCGCCCTGCTGCTGCCAGAAATGATCGAACTGGCCTCTGCCCGTCGTTGCTGCTGTGCGTTCAAACCCCATGCCCTGCTTACCCCTTACGCAATAGATAGACTCGCCACATGGCATAGAACGGCAAGAAGTCCAATCGTTCCTGAATGCGGAAACCTGCGGCCTCAAATTCTTCTTCAACCGTAGCAGCTGGTAACACAAAACGATTCTGGTAACTGCCCTGCCCGCTCTCGCCGTAACGCCGTTGCTCGAGCTTTTTGCGCCGCCAGGCTTTGAAATTGCCATCAACCCACAGCGACACGATCACGCTGTCGCGTGTAACTCGTTGAAATTCCGAGAGTATTGCTTTGCGGTGAGCCGCTTCACCGATGTGGTGGAGCAAGCGCATGCAGAAAATGCTGTCGACCGAGTTGTCGGGCAAATCGATGGCGAACGCAGATGTCTGCAAGGTGCGTACCCGTTCCACCACTTCGGCCGGCTGCGAGGCCCGCGCTGTTTCCAGCATGGCTTCGGAATTGTCGGCACCGATGATCACCCGGTTGGGCTTTTCGGCCAGCAACGGCCAGAAACGCCCGGCTCCACAGGGCAGGTCAAGGACCAGGCCAGGCTCGCCGGCCAGGGCCAGGGCGCGACGGGCCAGTTGCTCGTCACGCTGGTGGGACAACCTGCGCGCCAGGCCGTCCTGATGCTTGAGGAAGTATTCCTGGGCGTGCTGCTGGTCGTACTTTTCCGAGAATTCGAGTTTGATGGGGCTACGCATGGTGCATCTCCTGACTCCAATAACGCCCACCTTAGGCAGGTGAGCGTTGGCGTCAGGTCATGCTGGTGTGAAAAATTTGTTAGTTATCGCGACAAAGGTTTCAATTAATTACAAAGATTCACAGCGGCACCCGGCCCCTAGCGGGCCTCGCTCGGGCGTTCAGGCGCCAGGCTCAGGTCGACATGAAAACGGCAGCCATGAGGCACCATGGCCGTCAGGCTCACCGTCCAGCCCTGGTCGTCGCAGATTCGCTGCACCAACGACAAACCCAGGCCCAGGCCTTCACCGCGGCGCTCGTCGCCGCGTACGAACGGCCGGAACATGGCTTCGCGCTGTTCTTCGGGAATACCCACGCCACTGTCCTCGACCAGGAACCCGGCCGGCTCCAGGGTCAGGCGGATAAAGCCCTGGTCGGTGTAGTGAGCGGCGTTGCGCAGCAAGTTGCCCATCACGGCCTGGAGGAAGGTGGCGTTGTACAGGGTCGAAGATGCTGTCCTGGCGTCGTACAGCAAGGTCAGGCCTTTCTGCTCGATAGTGTCGCGCCAGACGCCGATCAGATCATCGGCAACCTCCTTCATGGTCGCCTGTGAGGCCACTGCGCCTTCATCGCGCTGGGCACGGGCGAGCATCAGGAAGGTCTTCACCAGTTCCTGCATCTCTTCGGTGGCGCGGGCGATGCGCTCGACCTGAGACCGTGCACGGGTGTCGATATTGGGGTTGACCAGCAGCAGCTCGCAGGAACTGGCCAGCACCATCAACGGCGTGCGCAATTCATGGCTGACATCACTGGTAAACAGCCGCTCACGGGTCAGGGCGTCACGCAACCGTCCGAGCGTGTCGTCGAACGCCACCGCCAGCTGGCCGACTTCGTCCGCGGCATAGTCAGGTGCCAAGGGTGGCGCCAGCCCAAGCAACTGGTCACGGTGCCGGACCTGACGCGCCAGGCGGATCACCGGCGCCATCACCCGTCGGGCCAGGATCCAGCCGAGGAACACCGCCAGCGCCAGGCTCAGGACGAAACCGACCACCACTACCGCGAACAGCACCCGCTCGCGCTCCTCGAAGTCGCTCTGGTCTTGCAGCAGCACATAACGGCGGCCATCAACGACCTCGACCATCGCGTGATAAGACAAGTCTTCACGGAACACTTCGTGAAAGCCGCGATCGAGGTGGCGCAGGTCCTTGGGCAGCTCGAAGTCGTCGCGCCCACCGCTGAAATAGAACAGTTGATCCGGCCGTGGTCGGTGGCTCCAGTCGCTGACGCTGTCCATGCGCAGCAAACGCTGGAGATCGCCACCCAGCACTGCGGAAATCAGCCGTTCTTCAACCAGGTGGACGGTGGCGACAATGCCGAAGGCAAAAGCCCCGGCCACCAGCGCACTCATCAGGGCAAAGGCAATGATGATCCGCTGGGCAAGGCTCTGTCTAAACTCCATCACGGCCCTCGGCCAGACGATAGCCGACGCCGTGAACGGTATGCAGCAAGGGTTTTTCGAAGGGTTTGTCGATCACCTGGCGCAATTGATGAACATGGCTGCGCAGGCTGTCGCTGTCCGGGCAGTCATCGCCCCACAGCGCCTCTTCGAGAACCTCGCGGCGCAGCACGTGGGGGCTTTTCTGCATCAGCACCGCCAGCAACTTGAGGCCCACCGGGTTGAGCTTGAGCAGCTTGCCTTCGCGGGTAACTTCCAGGGTGTCCAGATCGTAGATCAAGTCGCTGATCTGCAGGGTACGGCGGCCGCCACCCTGGGCGCGGCGCAATACCGCCTCGATGCGCGCGGCCAGCTCCGACAGGGCGAAGGGCTTGAGCAGGTAATCGTCGGCGCCGGAACGAAAGCCCTGCAGGCGGTCGTCCAGCTGGTCACGGGCAGTGAGCATGATCACCGGAGTATCACGCCGGGCATCTTCGCGCAGGCGCTTGCACAGGGTATAGCCGTCGATGCCGGGCAGCATGATGTCGAGCACGATCAAGTCATAGTGCTCGGTGGCAGCCAGGTGCAGGCCGGACAGGCCGTCCTGGGCACAGTCCACCGTGTAGCCTTTCAAGCCCAGGTAGTCGGCCAGGTTGGCAAGGATATCGCGGTTGTCTTCAACCAGTAGAATTCGCATTGGGGTGTCTCCCGTCCGACGCTTTTGCCTGCTTGGCAGGCGCAGCTTAAGGCCATCAGCGGCGCCCGGCTAGGCCGGGGCGACTTTATTGCAGGTTAACGTTTTTTTCACCGAGCCTTCACGGACAGGTGATGGCGGCTGGCCGAGTATTACCGGTCGGACTGCCCCCTTTGACCTGCCTGGACTTGCCATGTCACGACCTGCCTATTCCCGTCCGCTGAATTTCTGGATTGCCCTGGGCATTCCCGCCATCACCGCGCTGATACTGATCCTGCTGGAACTGACCTCACTGGACATGGACCTGGCCAAGCTGGCCTTCGACCCGGTGGCCGGGGAGTTCATTGGCCGGCACAGCTACTTTCTCGAAGACATCCTGCATGACCGGGCGAAACAGGCGGTGATTGTCCTGGGCCTACTGGCGGTTGCCGCCTTTGCCGCGAGCTTCTTCTGGTCGCGGCTGGTCAACTGGCGGCGGGAACTGGGCTGCCTGGTGCTGGCCATGGGCTTGTCGACCGGCTTTGTCACGCCGCTCAAGGCGGTAACCGCCGTGCAGTGCCAGTGGAGCCTGAGCGAATTCGGCGGCAAGGAGACCTACAGCGAACTGCTCAGCCCGCGCCCGGCTACCGACAAGCCCGGACGCTGCTGGCCAGGCGGCCATGCCGCGACCGGCTTTACCCTGTTTGCGCTGTTTTTTGTTTTGCGCGATCGGCGCCCGCGCCTGGCCAGGGCCGCGCTGCTGTTCGCCTTTGGCCTGGGCACGCTGTTTTCGGTAGGGCGCATGTTGCAGGGCGCGCACTTTTTTTCGCACAACGTGTGGACGGCGGTGTTTTGCTGGCTGATCGGCCTTGGCTGTTATTACTGGGTGCTGTATCGCCGGCCGGTTGAGGTGAAGCAGGACGCGCTGGTTCCTGCAGAGTAAAAACGCAGGCATAAAAAAGCCCCGCACAAGGCGGGGCTCTTTATCGAACGGGTAAAGCTGGCTTACATCATGCCGCCCATGCCGCCCATACCACCCATGCCGCCCATGTCTGGCATGCCGCCGCCAGCACCAGCTTCTACTGGAGCGTCAGCAACCATGGCTTCGGTAGTGATCATCAGACCACCGATCGAAGCAGCAGCTTGCAGGGCCGAACGGGTTACCTTGGCAGGGTCCAGGATACCCATCTCGATCATGTCGCCGTACTCGCCGGTAGCAGCGTTGTAACCGAAGTTGCCGGAACCTTGCTTGACCTTGTCGACGACTACGCTTGGCTCATCGCCGGCGTTGGCAACGATCTGGCGCAGTGGCGCTTCAACAGCGCGACGCAGCAGCTGGATACCGACGTTCTGGTCTTCGTTGTCGCCTTTGAGCTCGGAGATAGCTTGCAGCGAGCGAACCAGGGCAACACCACCGCCAGGCACCACGCCTTCTTCGACGGCTGCACGGGTCGCGTGCAGGGCGTCTTCAACGCGGGCTTTCTTCTCTTTCATTTCGACTTCGGTGCCAGCACCGACCTTGATCACGGCAACACCGCCAGCCAGCTTGGCCAGACGCTCTTGCAGTTTTTCACGGTCGTAGTCCGAGGAAGTTTCGGCAACCTGAGTGCGGATCTGGGCGATACGCGCTTCGATGTCGCCTTGTACACCAGCGCCGTCGACGATGATGGTGTTTTCCTTGGACAGGGTCACACGCTTGGCGTTACCCAGGTGCTCCAGGGTAGCGGACTCCAGGCTCAGGCCGATTTCTTCGGAGATCACGGTACCGCCGGTCAGGACAGCGATGTCCTGCAGCATGGCCTTGCGGCGATCGCCGAAGCCAGGGGCCTTGACCGCAGCAACCTTGACGATGCCGCGCATGTTGTTGACTACCAGGGTAGCCAGCGCTTCGCCTTCGACGTCTTCAGCCACGATCAGCAGTGGACGGCCGGCCTTGGCAACGGCTTCCAGAACTGGCAGCAGTTCGCGGATGTTGGAGATTTTCTTGTCAACCAGCAGCAGCAGCGGGCCATCCAGCTCGGCGACCATGGTGTCTGGTTTGTTGACGAAGTAAGGGGACAGGTAGCCGCGGTCGAACTGCATGCCTTCTACGACCGACAGTTCGTTTTCCAGGCCCGAGCCTTCTTCGACGGTGATCACGCCCTCTTTACCGACTTTTTCCATGGCTTCGGCGATGATGTCACCGATGGAGTTGTCGGAGTTGGCCGAGATGGTACCGACCTGAGCGATGGCCTTGGAGTCGGCGCATGGCTTGGACAGGGACTTCAGCTCTTTGACGATGGCGATGGTGGCTTTGTCGATACCACGCTTGAGGTCCATCGGGTTCATGCCGGCAGCAACGGCTTTCAGGCCTTCGCTGACAATGGCCTGAGCCAGAACGGTAGCGGTGGTGGTGCCGTCACCGGCTTCATCGTTGGCCTTGGAGGCTACGTCTTTGAGCAGCTGGGCGCCCATGTTTTCGAAGGCGTCTTTGAGCTCGATTTCTTTGGCAACCGAAACACCGTCTTTGGTGATGGTTGGAGCGCCGAAGCTCTTGGCCAGAACAACGTTACGGCCTTTCGGGCCCAGGGTGGCTTTTACAGCGTCAGCCAGAACGTTGACACCAACGAGCATTTTCTTACGGGCGGAGTCGCCGAATTTTACGTCTTTAGCAGCCATGATCGTTTAATCCTTGAATACTTTGGAGTAACGGGAAACCAGCGGAATCAGCCTTCGATGACAGCGAGAATTTCGTTCTCAGCCATCACCAGCAGGTCTTCGCCGTCAACTTTCACAGTGTTGCTGCCCGAGTAAGGGCCGAAAACCACCTTGTCACCCACTTTCACGGCCAGCGCACGCACTTCACCGTTGTCCAGGATGCGACCGGTACCTACAGCGACGACTTCGCCACGGTTAGGTTTTTCAGCGGCCGAACCTGGCAGAACGATACCGCCAGCGGTTTTCGATTCTTCTTCGCTGCGACGGATAACGACGCGGTCATGCAGAGGACGAAGCTTCATTGTCGATCTCTCCTAATTGTGGTTTTCATCGGCCGGTATCGACACCGGCGGGTTGATGCTTGCGGCGTAGCCGCTCGTAGCCCGCGGGGCGGACCACACATGTAATGTCTGGTGCAAATCACCAGAAACCTTGCGGTGACCCATACATGAGGTCGCCAAGATCAATTACAAGGCTTGGCTGTGAAAATTTTTAGCGATTTGCTCCGTGCAAAGCAAAACGGCCCCAAAGGGGGCCGTTGGCAAAGCACAGGTAACCTTTACAGGTCCCGAGGATTGCGCAGGTTAGGCTGGGCAGGATCGTCACGACCAACCACTTCACCTTCGATCACCGTTGGCTGATGGCCACCGGGCTGGCCCGGACGCGCCATGAACGGATCATCGCCAAAGGCGCGCTGGCGCATGGCCTGAGCCTCGGCGCGCTCACGCATCTTGCGCCCGAGCAGGCGGCGGGTGAACGGCAGCAGGCAGACCAGGCCAATCACGTCACTGATAAAGCCTGGCAACAGCAGCAGGCCGCCACCAAGCGCCAGCATCAGGCCATGGAACATGTCTTCTGCGGGCAGTTCGCCACGTTGCAGGCTCTCGCGGGCACGCAGGGCGGTAGCCAGGCCCGCCACCCGCACCACCAGCACGCCCAGGGCGGAGCCGGCGATGATCAGCAGCAGCGCCGCAAAGAAGCCGATCGCGGTGCTGACCTTGAAAAACACATACAGCTCCAGCACCGGAAAAATCAGAAACAGCAATAGAAAAGCACGCATCAACGGTTCCTCTGCGCAAGATGTCCTTGCAGTAGACCTTTAATGGATGCGATCCATCGCCATTTCAAGCCTCGGCGGTCTCACGCTGTGGCCATTGATCGGCGCGGGCCAGAAAAACCAGGGCTTCGCGTACTTGTATCGGCGTGTTGCAAGGCGCCGCGAACGGTAGCCAGTGCAGCGCCTGACCAATGCGCAGGTGCATGCCCTCGCTGTCGATGCCGACCATTTGCGCCGCCATACCCTGAGGCAGGCCGCTGAGCTGGACGTAGTGTTCGATAGCGTTGGCATGATCGCTGTTCATGTGCTCGATCATGCTCTGTTCGGCTTTGCCGGCAAAGGGGTTTGCCAGGGTCAGGTGATCGACCCAGTGAATAGCGCCGAAGCCGCCGATATAGCGATGGCGCACCGGCTTGAGCACCCAGAAGTCGAAATCGTGGGCTTTATGGTAGTTGGCCGATTCGGGGAAATAGCGATAGTAACGCTCTGCTGCGGCTTCAACCGCTTCGACCTCGACCAACTGCTGGGCCTCGGCCAGCACGGTCAGGCGCCCCACTGCCTGGACATCCTCGGCGTCGCGCTCGCCCACCAGCAACGAACACTTGGGGTCTTTTTGCAGATTGTGGGTGTGCTGGGCGATACGGCTGATCAGGATCAACGGGTTGCCGTCGGCATCCAGGCAGTAGGGCACCACCGAACCGAAGGGAAACCCCGGCATCGACTTGGAATGGGTCGACAGCACCCCGCGGTATTCCTTGAGCAGCAGCTCCCGTGCCTGTATTGCGGCTTTTGCGCTCACTGTATGACTCCCCGCTCGATAAACGTCGTAATGCTGGCCGCGCGTACAAGCACACGACCAGGCTAGTTAACCGACAAAATAATCATTATCGCTCAGGGTTGCCAGCGTGCTTACCAGGCGACGCCGAAACCTGCGGTATAGCGGGTCTTGTCCAGGTCGCTGTCGCGGGTGCCGCTGATGATGTCTTTCTCGGCCTTGAGGTTGAGCGAGGCCCACTCGGTGACCTTGTAGCGCAGGCCGACCTCGGCATCCAGGGCGTACTCGGCGACGCCGCCCAGCGGCTTGCCGACTTCGCCGTTGGTGAAGAACTCGACGCGCTTGCCGATCAGGTAGCGGTTGTAGTCCCACTTCATGGCCAGCGAGTAGAAGTTGTCCTTGCCGCCGTCTGCATATTCATAGTCGGTGCGGTTGACCAGCGAACCGAGGGAGAACGCGCCCAGTTCGTCATCCCAGAACTGGTAGCCCGGGCCGGTACCCACGGTGCGCTGGCGGGCGAGGTCTTCGATATGGTCGCGCTTGTATTCCAGGCGGCCCTGCCAGAACCACTTCTCGGTGATGAAGCGATCCAGCGCGTATTCGGCGCTCCAGTTATTGGTGGTAGTGACGTCGTCCTTGCTCTCGCGGTTGTACTCGCCTTCGGCCTGGTGGCGCCAGCGACCGTGGCGTGCCGTGGTCTTGAAGTCGATGTCGTAGTCGTCGCTGTTGGTTTCGGCGCGCTTGTAGTCCATGGCCAGGTCGACGTTACCCTTCCACGACAGGTCCTCGACCACAGGCTTTGGCTTCATGATCTGCTGGATGCTGGCCAGCTCGACGGTCTTGGGCGTTTCGCCGTTGGCCAGGGTGACCTTGCCATTGTCCGCAGCGTGCAACGATTTGGCCTTTTCGCCCGTATAGGCGTCCTGCTTGACCAGCAGTTCCTGATCGCTCTCCAGGGTTTTGACCTGCTTCCAGTCCAGGGCAATGGAGCCGCCGTAAGATGTTTCAAGCAACAGTTTGCCGCCATCGAAGACCTTGATCTTGCCGCTCAGCTTGTCACCGTTTTTCATCCACACGGTGTCGGCAAGGGCGGGGGAACAGACAGCGGCGAGGGCAACGCACAACAGGGCTCTTGGAAACATAAGCGGCAACGGACTCGGGTTCGCGAAAAAAGTCGGGCATTATCCAGATACCCGCCATCAGAGCAAGGACTGACCTGCACCATGTCGATGAGTTCAATTCTTATTTGCCCGCTCTGCCCCGCGCCTGCTGCGCGGTATCGGCGAATCCTGCGATGAACGGGATTCCTGGCGATCCGACCGAAAGTGCCGAAGCCCGACGAATGGCACTCTACCTGGTGCTTGGCCAGGTGCCCGAGGGCAAGGTGATCAGCTACGGCGAGCTGGCCCGAGTGGCCGGTTTGGGCCGCGCGGCGCGCTGGGTCGGGCGTACCCTGAGCCAGCTGCCCGCAGATACCCAGTTGCCCTGGCACCGGGTGCTGGGCGCTGGTGGGCGCCTGAGCCTGGCCCTGGGAACCCCTTCGGGCGACGAGCAACGTGCGCGACTACGAGCAGAAGGCGTCACCCTGCACAATAATCGTGTGGATATGTTGCGCCATGGCTGGCGCCCGATGGAGCACAGCGGTTAGAGTGCGCGCTTTGTTTTCGTAAACTTGAGGCAGATGTTGGCCCATGCCCCGTAAAACCTGGCGCGCTGCGCTCGCTGCCTATGCCAGCCCGTCGACACTGGTGCTGTTGTTGCTCGGCTTTGCCGCTGGCTTGCCTTACATGCTGGTGTTTTCGACCCTGTCGGTTTGGCTGCGCGAGGCCGGCGTGGCCCGTGAAACCATCGGTTATGCCAGCCTGATCGGCCTGGCGTATGCCTTCAAATGGGTGTGGTCACCGCTGCTTGACCAATGGCGCCTGCCGTTGCTCGGCAAACTCGGGCGCCGCCGCTCCTGGCTGGTGCTGTCGCAAATCCTGGTGGTTATCGGCCTGATCGGCATGGGCTTCTGCGACCCGCAAAAGCACCTGTCCTGGCTGATTGCCCTGGCGGTGCTGGTGGCCTTTGCCTCGGCCACCCAGGACATCGCCGTCGACGCCTACCGCCTGGAAATCGCCGACGACCAGCGCCAGGCCGCGCTGGCTGCCAGTTACATGGCCGGCTACCGGGTTGCTGCGCTGCTGGCCACCGCCGGTGCCTTGTTCTTCGCCGAAGGCTTCGGCTCAACCGGCTTCAGCTACCTGCACAAAGCCTGGACCGGCACCTACGTGCTGTTCGGCGTGCTGATGCTGCCTGCAGTCATCACTACTCTGTTGATGCGTGAACCGCCGGTGCCACTGCGCACCCAGCTGTCGGCGGCGCGCTATGGCCTGGCCCACCAGCTGGTATCGGTATTCGTGCTGATCGTGCTGCTGGTCTCGGTACCGGCCACCTTCACCCAGCTGTACAACACCGATTTCGCCAGCGTGCTGTTCGAGGGCGTCAGCCTGCTCGACCTGCTGCTCGAAGACCGCGCCTTCCTGCGCGCGATCCTCTACATCTCCCTCACCGCATTGTGCCTGTCGGCCATGGGCCGCCGCGGCCTGGCGCCGGTACTGACCCCGGTCAACGACTTCATCACCCGCTATCGCTGGCAGGCGTTGCTGCTGCTCGGGCTGATCGCTACCTACCGGATGTCCGACACGGTAATGGGGGTGATGGCCAACGTTTTCTACATCGACCAGGGCTTCACCAAGGACCAGATCGCCAGCGTCAGCAAGATCTTCGGCCTGATCATGACCCTGGTCGGCGCCGGATTCGGCGGCCTGCTGATCGTGCGCTTCGGCATTCTGCCGATTCTGTTCATCGGTGGCGTGGCGTCGGCGGCAACCAACATCCTGTTCCTGATGCTCGCCGACATGGGCGCCAACCTGCAGATGCTGATCGTCACCATCTCACTGGACAACTTCAGTTCCGGCCTGGCCACCTCGGCATTCGTCGCCTACCTGTCGAGCCTGACCAACCTCAAGTTCTCGGCGACCCAGTACGCCCTGCTCAGCTCGATCATGCTGCTGTTGCCGCGGCTGATCGGCGGGTACTCAGGGGTCATGGTTGAGAAGTTCGGTTACCACGACTTCTTCCTCATCACCGCCCTGCTCGGCGTGCCGACCCTGATCCTGATCGCCCTGCAATGGCGCCAGGAGCGCGGCAAGCAGGAACCGCTCGAGAACCAGGTTGCAGAACGCCCCTGAGCCGCACTGAGGCTATCGCCGGGATTACTCCGGGATAGCCTCGGGCAGTTTGCTGGAAGCGCTCAGAACGACCCACAGCGGCCATAGCGCCAGAATCCCCGCAGCGCCCGCCGCCAGGGCGAAGTCCACCAGGCTGGCACCCGCGCCGAGCATTGCCAGCAACGCCCCGCCAAGGCCCAGCAGAGCAATGGTGATCATCCCCAGCATCGCCGACACCAGGCCCTTGCTCTGCTCGCTGGAGAACAGCGTCATGCGGTACAGCACGGCATTGGCGATGCCCAGGCCCAGCGCATACACCGACATGCCGAGCACCAGGCTCAGTACCGACGGCATCAGCCAGGTGCCAAGCATCATGCCCAGCAGCCCGATCAGGAACGGCCACAAGGCCAGGCGTACCAGGGCGGTCAGCGCATAGCGGTCAGCGATGCGGTTGATCACCAGGTTGCCGAGGATCAGCCCGCCGAACACCGGCAACTGCCACAGGGCGTAATCCAGGGTGCTCAAGCCCTCGTCATGAATCAGCAGCACCGGCGACAGGCCGATCCAGCCGATCAGCGGCAAGCCGACCAGGCCGAGGGCTGCACTGCCGGCGACAAAGCGGCGGTTGGCCAGCAGTTGCCCGTAGCCGGCCAGCAACGGCAGCAAGTGGATCGGCTGGAACGCCAGGCGCGAGCCGTCGCGGCGCTCGACGCCGAGGGTTTCCGGCATGAACCGGTACAGGGCAAACCAGGCCAGCACGGCCGCCGCGCCGAACAGCACAAACAGCCAGCGCCACGACACCCACTCCAGCAGCAGAGTACCGACCAACGGGCCGAGCAGTGGCGAGAGCAAGGCGATATTGGCCAGCAAGGCCATCATCCGCACCGCGTCGGCCTCGCTGAACGCCTCGTTGAGCGCCGGGTAGCTGACGGTCACGACAAAGCCCAGGCCAATGCCCTGAAGCAGGCGCAACAGGTTGAACAGCTCGATGCTCTGTACCCAGAAGGTGGCGATGCAGGCCAGGCAGAAGAACGCGCAACCGCCCAGCAGCAGCGGCCTGCGGCCGTATCGGTCGGCCAGCGGGCCGATCAGCCATTGCAGTACGACGCCACCGAGCAGGTAGAGGTTCAGGGCGTGGGGAATGAACTCGGGGCTGGCATTCAGGTCGCCGACCACCACCGGCATGGCCGGCATCACCACGTCACTGGCGAGGTAGGTGAGCAGTTCGAACAGCGCCAGGGTCATGGCGAAACAAAACGCCCGCAGCGGCGTGATGTTGATCAGGGGGGTAAGCATGATAAGACCGGGCAAACAGAAGTAAGCGAGCCTATATGCCAGAAAGCACTGGGCGCAGATAGCGCGAAGACGTGAACAAGTGTAATGGCTGCTGAAAGCATCGCGGGGCAAGCCCGCTCCCACCTGGTAGGAGCGGGCTTGCCCCGCGAAAGGTTTACTGCACCGCCGCTTCCTGCACCACGCGGATCACCCGCTGCGGAAAGGGAATGTCGATGCCTTCGGCCTTGAGGCGGTCACGGGCATGCTCATTGAGCATGAACATCACGTCCCAATAGTCGGCGGTGTTGACCCAGATACGCAGCGATACGGTGATCGAGCTGTCGCCCAGGGTCGAAATCACTGCCTGCGGCGCCGGGTCCTGGTGTACCCGTGGGTCCTGGGCCAGTTCCAGCAGCACGTTGCGGGCCTTTTGCAGGTCGGCGTCGTAGTCGACACCGACATCGAACACCACCTTGCGCGTTGGCTGGCGGTTGGTGTTGGTGATGATGCCGTTGGACAGGCTGCCGTTAGGCAGGATCACAGTCTTGTTGTCGCCGGTACGCAGCACGGTGTGAAAGATCTGGATGCTGTCGACGGTACCCGCGACACCCTGGGCTTCGATCCAGTCGCCGATGCGAAACGGACGGAACAGCAAAATCAGCACGCCGCCGGCGAAGTTGGCCAGGCTGCCCTGCAGCGCCAGGCCAATGGCCAGGCCCGCAGCACCGATGGCCGCGACGAACGAAGTAGTCTCGATGCCAATCATCGAAGCCACGCTGACAATCAGCAGGATCTTCAGGATGATATTGGCCAGGCTGCTGATGAAGCCTTGCAGGGCCAGGTCGGCGTTGCGCAGGGCCAGCAGTTTGCCCAGGCGGTAGGTAACCTTGTTGATTACCCACCAGCCGATGGCCAGGGTCAGCAGCGCCAGCAACAGGCGGCTGCCGTATTCCATGATCAGCGGAAGCCAGGTTTGCGAAGCCTTGACCAGCTGGTCAACCTCAGCGTTTAAATCCATCGTATATTCTCCTGATGCCGGGCGGCAAAGAGCTGAAAAAGACCTGCCGCAAACGTTTCAGCGGCACCTCGGCCCTCGGACGCTAAAAAGGCACCAAGGTTCCGGGCGCCGTGACTTCAGTCGCGGAAATTGTTGAACTGCAGGGGCATGCCGAACTCTTTGGCGCGCAGGGCGGCGATCGCTTCTTGCAGATCGTCGCGCTTCTTGCCGGTGACGCGTACCTGCTCGCCCTGGATGGCGGCCTGGACCTTGAGCTTGGCATCCTTGATATGAGCGACGATTTTCTTCGCCAGTTCTTTATCGATACCCTCTTTGAGCACCGCTTCCTGCTTCATGACCTTGCCCGAAGCGAAGGCGTCCTTCACTTCCAGGCACTGTACGTCGATCTTGCGCTTGACCAGGGCCAGCTTGAGGATGTCGATCATCGCTTCGAGCTGGAATTCGGCTTCGGCGGTCAGGTTGACGGTCAGTTCCTTTTCCTTGAACTCGAAGCTGCCCTTGCCCTTGAGGTCATAGCGGCGGTCCAGTTCCTTGACTGCGTTTTCTACGGCGTTGGTGACTTCGTGCTTGTCCAGTTCCGATACCACGTCGAACGACGGCATACCTTTTCTCCAAAAAATAAAGGCACCCTCGCGGCTCTGCTGAAAGAGCGCGATGGAGCGCGCAGGGTTTGACGGTTAAAATACCGGATCATTATAACGGTTGCGAAACGCTGATGAGCAGCACCTGGCATATTCTCGGCGCCGGCAGTCTGGGCAGCCTCTGGGCCTGCCGGCTGGCCCGCGCCGGCAAACCGGTCCGGCTGATCCTGCGCGACAAGGCGCGGCTGCAGGCCTATGAGGCCGCAGGCGGCCTGACCCTGGTCGAACAGGGTCAGGCGCAACTGCAGGCGATCCCGGCGCAACTGGCCGACGACAACACGCCGATCCACCGCTTGCTGGTAGCCTGCAAAGCCTACGACGCCGAACAGGCGGTGGCGCAACTGGCGCCGCGCCTGGCCAGGGATGCCGAGCTGATCCTGCTGCAAAACGGTCTGGGTAGCCAGGAAGCGGTAGCCAACCGCGTGCCTCACGCCCGCTGTGTCTGCGCCTCCAGCACCGAAGGCGCGTTCCGCGAGCAGGACTGGCAGGTTAATTTCGCCGGTCACGGCTTCAACTGGCTTGGCGATCCAGCCAACCCCGGCGCCCCGGACTGGCTCGACGACCTGAGCGACGCCGGCATTCCCCACCAGTGGACTCCGGACATCCTCACCCGCCTGTGGCGCAAGCTGGCGCTCAACTGTGCGATCAACCCGCTGACCGTGCTGCATGACTGCCGCAATGGCGGCCTGCAGGCGCACCACTGCGAAGTCGCCACCCTCTGCGCCGAACTTGCCGAACTGCTGCAGTACTGCGGCCAACCCGAGGCGGCCGAGGGCCTGGTCGAAGAAGTGGAACGGGTGATCCACGCCACGGCGGCCAACTACTCTTCCATGTACCAGGATGTTCGCCACGGCCGGCGCACCGAAATCCACTACCTGCTCGGCCATGCCTGCCGCACCGCCAGCCGCCACGGCCGGCAGCTGCCGCACCTGGAACGGCTGTACCGGCGCCTGGTCGAACACCTGAACACGCGCCGATTGCCCAGCGACTGAGCACGGCGCTACCCTGCCCTATCACTTGACGACCAGGAATACGCCTTTCACATGACCTTGCGCGAACGCCTGGAGAACCTGCCGGTTGGCCAGAAGTTGCTGGCCGCCCTGCTAGTGCTGCTGATCACCATCCTGCTGGTGGCCAACCTGACCTTTATCAGCGCCGCCTACTGGATTTCCCAGGAGAGCATGGCCCCGCAGGCCCTGCAGACCATCGGTCGGCTGGTGTCCAATCCGCAACTGGCGCAACAGGCCAGCGATTCGCCGGAGGCCGCCAAGGCCCTGCTCAAGGAACTCGACACCTACACCCCGCTACGCGCCGCCGCCCTGTACGGCAGTGACGGCAAGATGCTCGCGCAGTTGCAGCATGGCGAAGCGCTGCCGCTGCCCAAGCGTTATCGCAACATCGACAACTGGCGCCTGACCGAATTTCGCAGCACGCAACTGGTGAGCCTGACGCGCGCGGGCGGCCCGCCCGGCCATCTGCTGCTGGTGGCCAGCAGCGAACTGCCGATGGCCTTCTACACCGGCACCCTGACCGCGAGCCTGGGTATCCTGGTGTTCAGCATCCTGCTATGGATGATCATTGCCCGGCAGATCAAGCGTCTGATCACCCAGCCGATCTACCAGCTCGAAGAACTCTCGCGCCAGGTCACCCGCGAAGAAAACTACGCCCTGCGCGCTAAACGCGGCAACGATGATGAAATCGGCAGCCTGGCCGACGCTTTCAACACCATGCTCTCGCGCATCGAAGCCCGCGAGCAGCAGCTCAAGCGTACCCGCGACGAGTTCCAGGACGCCTACGACCAGGCTCAGGGCCTGGCCGAAGAAACCCGCCACACCAACCGCAAGCTTGAGCTGGAAGTCCAGGTCCGCAGCAAGATCGAGAAAAAACTCACCGGCTTTCAGAATTATCTCAACAGCATCATCGACTCCATGCCCTCGGCGCTGATCGCCCTCGACGAACAGCTCTACGTCACCCAGTGGAACCAGGAAGCCAGCGCGCTTTCCGGCACGCCCCTGGACGAAGCGCTGAACCAGCCGATATTCCTCGCCTTCGAACCGCTCAAGCCGTTCCTGCCGCAGCTCAAGGAGAGCGTCGAAAAACACCGGGTGGCGAAGATCGAGCGGGTGACCTGGACCAAGGACGACGACGCCCGTCACTACGCCCTGACCTTCTATCCGCTGATGGGCGGTGGTGGCCGTGGCGTAGTGATCCGCATCGATGACATCACCCAGCGCCTGTCGCTGGAAGAAATGATGGTGCAGTCGGAGAAGATGCTTTCGGTCGGCGGCCTGGCAGCCGGCATGGCCCACGAGATCAACAACCCATTGGGCGCCATCCTGCACAACGTGCAGAACATTCGCCGGCGGCTGTCGCCTGACCTTGCCAAGAACCTCGAGCAGGCCGACGAAATCGGCATCGACCTGCCCACCGTCAACCGCTACCTGGAAAGCCGCGAAGTGCCGCAGTTGCTCGACGGCATCCAGCAGGCCGGTGCCCGCGCGGCAAAAATCGTCACCCACATGCTCAGCTTCAGCCGGCGCAGCAACCGCCAGCTGGCGCCTTGCGACCTGCCGGCGCTGATCGACCAGGCGGTGGAAATTGCCGGCAACGACTTCGACCTGGCGATCGGTTTCGACTTCAAGGGCCAGGCCATCGTCCGCCAGTTCGACCCCAACCTCGGCCCGGTGCCGTGCACCGCCAACGAACTGGAACAGGTGCTGCTCAACCTGCTGAAAAACGCCGCCCAGGCCATTCACCTGCGCCAGGACGACAGCGAACCCGGGCGTATTACCCTGCGCACCCGGCTCAACCCGCCGTGGGCGGAGATCCAGGTTGAAGACAACGGCATTGGCATGCCCGAAGCCGTGCGTAAACGCACCTTCGAGCCGTTCTTCACCACCAAGGAAATCGGCCAGGGCACGGGCCTGGGCCTGTCGGTGTCGTATTTCATCATCACCAACAATCACAAGGGGCAGATGGAAGTGCAATCGGCACCGGGCCAGGGCACCTGCTTCACCTTGCGCCTGCCACTTGCCCCCCTGAAAACGGAGTCTTGAGCATGGGTTTTCGTTTGTCGAAGATCTACACCCGCACCGGCGACAAAGGTGAAACCGGCCTGGGCGATGGCCGCCGCGTGCCCAAGGACCACCCGCGGATCGAAGCGATTGGCGAGGTCGATAGCCTCAACAGCCAACTGGGCCTGTTGCTGGCCGGGTTGGCTGAACAGGGGCTGGATGAGCTCAGTGAAGTGTTGGCGCCGTGTCAGCACCGGCTGTTCGATCTGGGCGGGGAACTGGCAATGCCTGCTTACCAGGCGCTCAACAACGCAGAAGTGGAACGCCTGGAGGCGGCGATCGACCGCTGGAACGAAGAACTGGGGCCGTTGGAAAACTTCATCCTGCCCAGTGGTTCGGCGCTGATTGCCCAGGCCCACGTGTGCCGCAGCCTGGCCCGCAGTGCCGAGCGGCGCTGCCAGCATTTGAACAGTGTCGAGCCGTTGGCCGGGGTGGGCCTGGCGTATATCAATCGGTTGTCGGATTTGCTGTTTGTCGCGGCGCGCTTGATAGCGCGGCGTCAGGGGGTGGCCGAGGTGTTGTGGCAGGCAGCGGCCAAGCCTTGACGGCCTCATCGCGGGTCAAGCCCGCTCCCACACGAACTGTATACATCTGTGGGAGCTGGCCTTGCCAGCGATGGGCTGCAACGCAGCCCTTTTTTCAGACCTCAGGCCAGAACGCGCGGATCCCTGCCACACCCTGAGCGCCATGCTGCCAGGCCTTTTCCTGCTCGGCAGCGCCGACGCCACCAAGCAGATACACCGGCTTGCTGAAGCCTTCGATCAACTGCTGCGCCTGCTCCCAGCCCAATGGCACGGCATCCGGATGGGTCTGGGTCGCCTGCACTGGCGACAGGGTGACGAAGTCCACGCCCATCTGCTCGGCCAACGCCAGTTCGTCAGCGTTATGACAAGACGCCGCCAACCAGCGCTCCCTGGGGAATGGCCGACCTTTGCTGGCGTACTTGCGCAGTTGCTCGGAGGTCAGGTGCCAACCGGCCGACGGGAAGTCGCCCAGCCATTCCAGCGGCCCCTTGAGCATCAACTGCGCCTTGCCCGCACACAGTCCGACCGCATCCACCGCCACGTCGCGGTACTTGGGGTCGTACATGTTCGGCGCGCGCAGTTGCACCAGCTTGATCCCGCCAGCAATGGCCTTCTGAATGCCACGCAGCATTTGCGGGACCTCCAGGCCTTCCGGCGTAATCAGGTATTGCCCCGGTAAACGCGCGGCGGCAACGATTGGCTGGTTGGCTTCAGGGAAGTCATAGTCCGGCAACTCCCGCACAGTCACCCAGGCCAGCGGCTGGCCTTCGGCGCCATGGGGTTCGCCGCTAAAGCCGTTAACTTCCCAGACATCCAGCAGCACCTGTTTGTCGGGGTAATCGTGCTTGACCTTGATCAGCGGCCGCGCAGAAGTGACGACAATGCCCAACTCCTCCTGCAGCTCACGACCGAGGGCCACCTCGACTGCTTCGCCGTCTTCGACCTTGCCACCGGGAAATTCCCACAGGCCGCCCTGGTGCTGGCTGTCAGCGCGGCGGGCAATCAGGATGCGTCCGTCGGTGCCGCGGATGACCGCGGCGGCTACATGCACACGTTTCACCCTTCACGCTCCGCCAGGCCAGCTTGTTGCCAGGCCTGGAAGGCTGGCCACTGGTAGATGGTCTCGATATAGGCCGCCGCTTCTGCCGGCACTTCAACCCGGTAGGTGCGCAGGCGCACAGCAATCGGGGCAAAGAAGGCATCGGCCAGGCTCGGGCTGCCGAACAGGTACGGACCTGCCTCTTTGGCTGCCAGGCGGCATTCGGACCACAGCGCGACGATGCGGTCGATGTCGACCTGCACGTCCAGCGGCACGCTTTCCAGCGCTGCATCTCGGGACAGATCGAACGGCATATTGCCGCGCAGGGCGAAAAAGCCGCTGTGCATCTGCGCGCAGGCCGAACGGGCCTGGGCACGGGCGCCGACGTCGGTGGGCCAGAGGTTGGCTTGAGGATGACGCTCGGCCAGGTACTCGGCGATCGCCAGGGAGTCGGCGATCACCCCGTGCTCGCTCTTGAGCAGCGGCACCTTGGCGGTGGGCGAATGCTCGAGCAGGCGCTGGCGGGTGTCGGCCTGGTTGAGTTTGATCAGGGTTTCATCGTAGGAAGCACCGGCCAGCTCAAGGGCCAGGGCGGCGCGCAGCGACCAGGAGGAGTACAGCTTGTCGCCGATGATCAGGTGGTAGCTCATGGTTCGGCTCCATCAGGGGCTTTTCGCGGCTCAAGCCCGCTCCCACAGTGGCTTTGTGGGAGCGGGCTTGACCCGCGATGAGGTTAGGTACGGTATTCGGCGTTGATTTTCACGTACTCGTGGGACAGGTCGGTGGTCCAGATGGTTTCGCTGCACTGGCCACGGCCCAGCTCGATACGGATGGTGATCTCTTCACGGGCCATGACTGCCGAGCCCTGGGCTTCGGTGTAGCTGGCGCTGCGGCCACCCTGGCTGGCGATGCAGACGTCACCCAGGTAGACGTCGATCAGTCTGACGTCCAGGTCCGGCACACCGGCACGGCCGACAGCAGCAAGGATGCGCCCCCAGTTCGGATCGGAGGCGAACAGAGCGGTCTTGATCAGCGGCGAGTGGGCTACGGCGTAACCGACGTCCAGGCATTCCTGGTGGTTGCCGCCGCCATTGACTTCAACCGTCACGAACTTGGTTGCGCCCTCGCCGTCACGGACGATGGCCTGGGCCACTTCCATGCACACTTCAAAGACCGCCTTTTTCAGCGCTTCGAACAGCGGGCCGCTGGCTTCGCTGACTTCGGCGACGTCAGCCTTGCCAGTGGCAATCAGCATGCAGCAGTCGTTGGTCGAAGTGTCACCGTCGATGGTGATGCGGTTGAACGACTTGTTGGCGCCGTCGAGAATCAGGTCCTTGAGCACCGCCGGGGCCACCTTGGCGTCGGTAGCGATATAACCGAGCATGGTCGCCATGTTCGGGCGAATCATGCCCGCGCCCTTGCTGATGCCAGTGACGGTGATGGTCACGCCGTCATGCTGGAACTGGCGGCTGGCGCCTTTTGGCAGGGTGTCGGTGGTCATGATGCCGGTAGCGGCAGCGGCCCAGTTGTTTTCCGAAAGGTCATCCAGGGCTGCCTGCAGGGCGCCTTCGATCTTCTCGACCGGCAGCGGCTCGCCGATCACGCCGGTGGAGAATGGCAGCACGGCACTGGCATCGACGCCAGTCAGCTCGGCCAGCTTGGCGCAGGTACGTTCGGCCGCAGCCAGGCCCGGCGCGCCGGTGCCGGCGTTGGCGTTACCGGTGTTGGTCAGCAGGTAGCGCACGGTGCCCTGCACGCGCTGCTTGGCGAGGATCACCGGCGCTGCGCAGAAGGCGTTCAGGGTGAACACGCCGGCGACGCTGGAGCCTTCGGCGCAGCGCATCACCACCACGTCCTTGCGCCCGGGGCGCTTGATGCCCGCAGAGGCAATGCCGAGTTCGAAACCTGGAACCGGGTGCAACGTTGGCAAAGGACCAAGACCAACAGCCATGAAAGCGCTCCTAGAAAAAATGCACCGGTTAGAGATTACCGGCGCTTGAGATGGAACAACGCCGCGACGGTCAAGACCAGTCGCGGCGCGGTGTTCAGTTGTCAGCGGGGTGCAACGACGGGGTGATCAGTCGATCTTGCCGTGGCACTGCTTGAACTTCTTGCCCGAACCGCACCAGCATGGCTCGTTGCGGCCCAGCTTCTGCTCGTTGCGCACCGGCGCGGCGGCCACGGCAACGTCAGCACCCTCTTCCTGCGGTTCAGCGTCCAGGCCCGGGGCCTCGGCGTGCTGGAACTGCATGCGCGCGGCCAGTTCTTCGGCTTCGCGGCGCAGACGGGCTTCTTCCTCGACCGGGTCTTCACGGCGAACCTGAACGTGCGAGAGCACGCGGATGGTGTCGCGCTTGATCGAATCGAGCAGTTCCTGGAACAGGTTGAAGGACTCGCGCTTGTACTCCTGCTTCGGGTTCTTCTGCGCATAGCCGCGCAGGTGGATACCGTGGCGCAGATGGTCCATGGTCGACAGGTGGTCTTTCCACAGGTCGTCGAGCACACGCAGCAGGATCTGCTTCTCGAAGGTGCGCAGGGCTTCGGCGCTGGCCTGCTCTTCCTTCTCGTTGTAGGCCGCCAGCAGCTCGGTCAGGAGCTTGGCACGCAGGGTTTCTTCGTACAGGTGGTCGTCTTCGTCGAGCCATTGCTGGATCGGCAGCTTGACCCCAAAATCGCTGGCCAGGGCCGCTTCCAGGCCGGCCACGTCCCACTGCTCGGGCAGCGATTGCGGCGGGATGTGCTGGGCAACGGTGGCGTCGAGCACTTCCTGACGGAAGTCGGCGATGGTGTCGCCAATGTTGTCAGCTGCCAGCAGGCTGTTACGCATGTGGTAGATAACTTTACGCTGTTCGTTGGCGACGTCGTCGAATTCGAGCAGTTGCTTGCGAATGTCGAAGTTGCGGCCTTCGACCTTGCGCTGGGCTTTTTCGATGGCGTTGGTGACCATGCGGTGCTCGATGGCCTCGCCAGACTGCATGCCCAGCGCCTTCATGAAGTTCTTCACCCGGTCAGAGGCGAAGATACGCATCAGGCTGTCTTCCAGCGACAGGTAGAAGCGGCTCGAGCCCGGGTCGCCCTGACGGCCGGAACGGCCACGCAGCTGGTTGTCGATACGGCGCGACTCGTGACGCTCGGAAGCGATCACATGCAGGCCACCGGACTCGATCACCTGCTGGTGACGCTTCTGCCAGTCGGCCTTGATCTGCGCGACCTGCTCTGGAGTCGGGTTGTCCATGGCGGCGACTTCGACTTCCCAGTTACCGCCCAGGAGGATGTCGGTACCGCGACCGGCCATGTTGGTGGCGATGGTCAGTGCGCCCGGACGACCGGCCTGGGCAATGATCTCGGCTTCTTTTTCGTGGTACTTGGCGTTGAGAACCTTGTGATCGATGCCTTCCTTCTGCAGCAGGTTGGACATGTGCTCGGAGGTTTCGATGGTCGCCGTACCCACCAGAACCGGACGGCCCTGGGTCATGCTTTCCTTGATGTCGGCGATGATCGCCTGGTACTTCTCGTCGGCGGTCAGGTAGACCAGGTCGTTGAAGTCCTTACGGGCCAACGGCTTGTTCGGCGGGATCACCATGACGTTGAGGCCGTAGATCGACTGGAACTCGAACGCTTCGGTGTCAGCGGTACCGGTCATGCCGGACAGCTTGTTGTACAGGCGGAAGTAGTTCTGGAAGGTGGTCGAGGCCAGGGTCTGGCTCTCGGCCTGGATGTTCAGGTTCTCTTTCGCTTCAATTGCCTGGTGCAGGCCTTCGGACAGACGGCGACCCGGCATGGTACGGCCGGTGTGTTCGTCGATCAGCAGGATCTGGCCTTCCTGGACGATGTACTCGATGTTGCGATGGAACAGCTTGTGCGCGCGCAGGCCGGCGTAGACGTGGGTCAGCAGGCCCAGGTTGTGCGCCGAGTAGAGGCTCTCGCCCTCGGCCAGCAGGCCGACCTGGGTGAGCATCTCTTCGATGAACTGGTGACCGGCCTCGTTGAGTTCAACCTGACGGCTCTTCTCGTCGATGCTGTAGTGGCCTTCCTGGGTAACCTGGCCCTCGACTTCCTCGATGTGCTGCTTGAGGCGCGGGATCAGCTTGTTGATCTCGATATACAGCTTGGAGCTGTCTTCGGCCTGGCCGGAGATGATCAGCGGGGTACGGGCTTCGTCGATGAGGATGGAGTCGACTTCGTCGATCACGGCGAAATTCAGCTCGCGCTGGAATTTCTCTTCCATGCTGAAGGCCATGTTGTCGCGCAGGTAGTCGAAACCGAATTCGTTGTTGGTGCCGTAGGTGATGTCGGCAGCATAGGCGATGCGCTTCTCTTCCGGCGGCTGGAACGGTGTGACGACACCGACGGTCAGGCCGAGGAATTCGTACAGTGGACGCATCCAGTTGGCGTCGCGGCGGGCCAGGTAGTCGTTCACCGTGACCACGTGCACGCCTTTACCCGACAGGGCATTGAGGTACACGCCCAGGGTTGCGACCAAGGTCTTGCCTTCACCGGTACGCATTTCTGCGATCATGCCTTCGTGCAAGGTCATGCCGCCGATCAGCTGTACATCGAAGTGACGCATGCCCATGACCCGCTTGCCCGCTTCACGGGCGACCGCAAAGGCTTCAGGCAACAGCTGGTCGAGGGTCTCGCCTTTGGCCAGGCGCTCTTTGAACTCTGCGGTCTTGGCGCGCAGCTGCTCATCCGAGAGGGCCAACATCTGCTCTTCGAAGGCATTGACGATCTGTACCGTCTTGAGCATGCGTTTTACTTCACGCTCGTTCTTGCTTCCAAAAAGTTTTTTTAACAAAGGCGCAAACATATCGACAGGATCTTCCACACGTAGGGATGGAGGGCGGCCCCGTGAGTCGCCCGTGCAGCCCTTATGGCCGCATGCGAACGAGCATTCTACCCGGAAACGATGGTGAGGAAAGTGGCGGATTTCCACGATGCTGGCACAGCGCTTTGACGGGGCTTGGTTAAAGTAAGGCCTTTTTCGCCAACTTCAACCCATTGCAACATGAAGTTTTACCCTCGCAGCCCAAACAAGGCCTGGCCCGGGCGATCTGCTAAGATGGCAGCTCTGTAACTTCAGGTGTCCCTTCATGGCTTTTCGCCCCTCGCCAGCCCGCGCTCCCGCTGTCCTTCTGCGCGAAGCCCGGCCGCTCAAAGCCCTGTTCAGCCAGGCCCAACGCCTGGCGCAACTGCAGAAGCTGCTCGACAGCCAGCTGCAACCGGCGGCCCGCGAACATTGCCACCTCGCCTCCTGGCGCGAGGGCACGCTGCTGTTGATCGTCACCGACGGCCACTGGGCCACCCGCCTGCGTTACCAGCAAAAACGCCTGCAACGCCAGTTGCAGACCCTCGAGGCGTTCGCCAGCCTGACCCGGATTGTGTTCAAGGTGCAGCCACCGACCACCCAGAGCCGGGCGGTCGGGCACACTGCCGACCTGTCGAGCCGGGCGGCCGAGAGCATTCAGGCGACGGCTGAAGGCATCAGCGATCCGAAGCTGCGGGCGGCGCTGGAGCGGCTGGCCAGCCATGCGCGGGATAAGGATTGCGCGGACGGCTGATAATCCGCCCATAAGGCTGCTATGCAGCCCATCGCCGGCAAGGCCGGCTCCCACAGGTACTGCGCCCCGCAAAAAGCCAGGCATAAAAAAGGCCACCCGAAGGTGGCCCAAAAAAACTAAAGAAGAGAGTGTTCGTACTTACACTGCCGCAACCGGACGCATGTAAGAGATCGGTGCCGTGCTGGCATCTTCGAAAGTCACCACTTCCCAAGCGTCTTTTTCCTCGATCAGCTTGCGCAGCAGCTGGTTGTTCAGCGCGTGTCCGGACTTGTAGCCCTTGAACTCGCCGATCAGGCTGTTGCCCAGCAGGTAGAGGTCGCCGATGGCGTCGAGGATCTTGTGCTTGACGAATTCGTCTTCGTAGCGAAGACCGTCTTCGTTGAGCACGCCGTCCTTGTCGACCACGATGGCGTTTTCCACACTGCCACCGAGTGCGAGGTTGTTCTTGCGCAGGTACTCGATGTCACTCATGAACCCGAAGGTACGGGCGCGGCTGACTTCCTTCACGAACGAGGTGCTGGAAAAGTCCACGCTGGCACTTTGAGTCCGGTTGTGAAACACCGGGTGATCGAAATCGATCTCGAAACTCACCTTGAACCCGTCGAATGGCAGGAAAGTAGCGCGCTTGTCGCCGTCTTCCACTGTCACTTCGCGCAGGATGCGGATGAACTTCTTGGCTGCGTCCTGTTCTTCCAGGCCGGCAGATTGAATCAGGAATACAAAGGGCCCAGCGCTACCGTCCATGATCGGCACTTCGGACGCGGAGAGCTCGACGTAGGCGTTATCGATGCCCAGGCCAGCCATGGCCGAGAGCAAGTGCTCAACCGTGTCTACCTTGGTATCGCCATTGACCAGTGTCGTCGACATGGTGGTCTCGCCGACGTTGGCCGCGCGGGCGGGAATTTCCACCACGGGGTCGAGGTCGGCACGGCGAAATACGATGCCGGTATCCACAGGTGCAGGTTTGAGGGTCAGGTAAACCTTTTCCCCGGAGTGCAGGCCGACACCTGTGGCACGGATAATATTCTTCAGGGTGCGTTGTTTAATCATGGCATTGGCCGCTTCAGCGCAAATTGCGAACTGGTATCAACAAAGGCTGAGGATAATACCAGACCCGGCCTTTGCTGAACACCAATCACCCTTATACCCCTGATAAATTTCATTAATCGGCCTGACGACGCAGGAATGCCGGGATGTCCAGGTAGTCCAGATCGTCTTGCGGATTAAGTTTTGCAGCAGCGGCAGCACCGGCGTGAGCCTGGTTGCGCATCACGGTCGGACGCTCCAGGTCACGGTAGTTCACCGACGACTCGTTGCGTACAGGTGCCGGTGCCGGGGTTTGGGCCGCAGCGGTCTGCATGGTGTTGTCGATAACCTTGACCGGCTTCTCGATTTTCGCACCCAGGCCAGTGGCAACCACGGTAACGTGCAGCTCGTCGCGCATGTCCGGATCGATAACGGTACCGACCTTGACCATGGCGTGATCGGAAGCGAAGGCTTCGATGATGCTACCGACGTCCGAGTACTCACCCAGCGACAGGTCAGGACCTGCGGTGATGTTCACCAGGATGCCGCGAGCGCCCTGCAGGTTGACGTCTTCGAGCAGCGGGTTGCGGATGGCTGCCTCGGTCGCTTCACGTGCACGGTTAGGACCGCTGGCGCAGCCGGTACCCATCATGGCCATGCCCATCTCGCTCATCACGGTACGCACGTCGGCGAAGTCGACGTTGATCATGCCCGGACGCTTGATGATGTCGGAGATACCGCGAACGGCACCGGCCAGTACGTCGTCAGCCTTGGCAAATGCCGACAGCAGGCTGGCGTCCTTGCCGAGGATGGTCAGCAGCTTCTCGTTGGGAATGGTGATCAGCGAGTCGACGCTGTCAGCCAGTGCACGGATGCCCTCGTCGGCAATCTGCATGCGCTTGCGGCCTTCGAACGGGAACGGCCGGGTAACCACGGCAACGGTGAGGATGCCCAGCTCCTTGGCCACTTCGGCGATGATTGGCGCCGCACCGGTACCGGTACCGCCGCCCATGCCGGTGGTGATGAACACCATGTTGGTGCCTTGCAGCACTTCGGCGATGCGCTCACGGTCTTCCAGCGCGGCCTGACGGCCGACTTCCGGATTGGCACCAGCACCCAGGCCCTTGGTCACACCGGTACCCAGTTGCAGGATGGTGCGCGCGCCGATGTTTTTCAGCGCTTGAGCATCGGTGTTGGCGCAGATGAATTCGACGCCTTCGATGTTGCTCTTGACCATGTGATTGACGGCGTTGCCACCGCCGCCACCGACGCCGATCACTTTGATGACCGGACTTTGCGGGACGTTGTCTACGAGCTCGAACATTTTCCCTCTCCTTACAGTTCTCTAGTTTTTGCGCCTACTACTACTGCTTTGAAACTTTAAAAGTTGCCCTGGACCCAGCGTTTGAAGCGTTCGAACGCTGGAGCCTTCGGTTCATCGCCATAGCCGTTGTTGCTGCTGCTGATACCGGTCAGGGTCAAGCCGTCGGACTGCTTCTGCAGACCGTAGGTCAGAAGGCCCACACCGGTGGAATAAATCGGGTTGCGCACCACATCGCTAAGGCCGCGAACACTGTGCGGCACGCCCAGGCGTACCGGCATGTGGAAGATTTCCTCGGCAAGTTCTACCGCGCCTTCCATTTTCGAGGTACCGCCGGTCAGGACGATGCCCGCCGGTACCAGGTCTTCGTAACCGCTGCGACGCAGTTCGGCCTGGATCAGGGTGAAGAGCTCGTCGTAACGCGGCTCGACCACTTCGGCCAGGGCCTGGCGCGACAGTTCGCGCGGCGGACGGTCGCCGACGCTCGGCACCTTGATGGTTTCACCGGCGCCGGCCAGCTTGGCCAGGGCGCAGGCGTAACGGATCTTGATCTCTTCGGCATACTGGGTCGGGGTACGCAGGGCCATGGCGATGTCGTTGGTCACCTGGTCGCCGGCAATCGGGATCACCGCGGTGTGACGGATCGCACCTTCGGTGAAGATGGCGATATCGGTGGTACCGCCACCGATGTCGACCAGGCACACGCCCAGCTCTTTCTCGTCATCGGTCAGCACCGAGTAGGCCGAGGCCAGTTGCTCAAGAATGATGTCGTCGATTTCCAGGCCGCAGCGGCGCACGCACTTTTCGATGTTCTGCGCGGCATTGACGGCGCAGGTCACCACGTGGACCTTGGCTTCCAGACGCACGCCGGACATGCCCAGCGGCTCGCGCACGCCTTCCTGGTTGTCGATCACGTAGTCCTGCGGCAGGGTGTGCAGGACCCGCTGGTCGGCAGGGATGGCCACGGCCTGGGCGGCGTCGAGCACGCGCTCAAGGTCGGCGGCGCTGACTTCACGGTCGCGGATGGCGACGATGCCGTGGGAGTTCAGGCTGCGGATGTGATTGCCGGCAACACCGACGAACGCCGAGTGAATCCGGCAGCCAGCCATCAGCTGGGCCTCTTCGACCGCGCGCTGGATCGACTGCACGGTGGACTCGATATTGACCACCACGCCCTTCTTCAGCCCGCGCGATGGGTGGGTGCCGATGCCGACGATTTCCAGGGTGCCGTCGGCGGCGACTTCGCCCACCAGTGCCACAACCTTGGAGGTGCCGATATCCAGCCCGACGATCATTTTGCCGCTATGCGCATTTGCCATGGGTCCTGCCTCTCTCTAATTCTTCGCAACGGCGGGTTGGGCCGTCGTCGGTGCATTCGGTTCCCGCCAGCCAACAGCCAGGCCATTGGCATAACGCAGATCGATGCGGGCGATGTTCGTGATCTGTTCTTTGAGTGTCTTGTCGTAAATGGCAATGAAGCGGCGCATCTTTTCCACCAGATGATCGCGTCCCAGCAGCAGTTCGATACCTGGCCCGGCGCTACCGGCACCGGTGGTCAGGAACCAGCTGCCGCGCTCGCGCAACTCCAGCCGGGCAATCGAAAAGCCCATCGGCCGCAACATCTGGCTCAGGACCTGATATTGCTGCATTACTTTTTGCTGCGCCCGCTGCGGCCCGAACAGCTGCGGCAGGTGCTCGTAGTTGGCCAGTTCGCGCGGGGTAAAGGCCTGGCCCTGGTTGTTGAGCAAGGCTTCGTCACCCCAGCGCGCGACTGGCAACTGTTCTTCCAGGCGGATCACCACTTCATCCGGCCACACCCTGCGCACTTCGGCGTGGGCGATCCAGGGCATCTGCTCCAGTTCCGCACGCATGCTTGCCAGGTCGACGGTGAAGAAGCTAGCCGCCACGTATGGCGCGATCCGCTGCTGCACCGCCTGCTGGCTGATGTAGCTGAGGTCGCCCTGTACGGCGATCTTGGTGATCGGCCGGTCGGCGTACGGCATCAGGCGCTGGGCACCTTCGTAGGCGCCAAAGCCGGCAACGACCAGCAACACCGGCCACAGCAGGCGTTTGAACACACTGAAGTTGGCCTTGGGCAGGCGCGCCGACAGTGGCTCCTTTGCCACCATCCGGCTGGCACCACGCGGCACCGGCTTGTTACGGCCGGGGGCGGGCTGCTGATGACGTAACATCGCGCCTTGCATGGGCTTAACCTCGCGCCTCGACGCTTGCCGCCAGGATCGCCAGCACCAACTGCTGGAAGTCCAGGCCGGCCGCGCGTGCCGCCATCGGGACCAGGCTGTGATCAGTCATGCCTGGTGCGGTGTTGACCTCGAGCAGCCAGAAACGCCCCTGCTCGTCCTGCATCACGTCCAGGCGGCCCCAGCCAGCGATGCCGATGGCGTCGCAAGCACGGGCAGTCAGGTCGATCAGCTCTTGTTCCTTGGCCGCGTCCAGGCCGCACGGGATGCGGTACTGGGTATCGTTGGCAATGTACTTGGCGTCGTAGTCGTAGAAGGTGTGCGGGGTGCCCAGGGCGATCGGTGGCAACACCTGGCCACGCAGGGTCGCGACGGTGAACTCCGGACCGTGAATCCATTGCTCGACCAACACTTGCGAATCGTAGGTAGCGGCGTCCTTCCAGGCGGCGATCAATTCGTCGACACCGTGCACTTTCGCCATACCGATACTGGAACCTTCATGGGCCGGTTTGACGATCAAAGGGAAGCCCAGTTCCGCACCTGCAGAAATACAGTCGGCTTCGCTGCTCAGCACGGCGTGACGCGGGGTCGGAATCCCCAGGCTGTGCCAGACCTGTTTGGTCCGCAGCTTGTCCATGGCCAGCGCCGACGCGAGGATGCCGCTGCCGGTGTAAGGGATGCCCAGGCACTCCAGCAGGCCCTGCATGCTGCCGTCTTCACCGCCACGGCCGTGGAGGATGATGAAGGCGCGATCGATCTTCTCGCTCAGCAGGCGCTGCAGCAGATCGTCACCGACGTCAATGGCGACCACGTCGACACCAGCGCTGGTCAGCGCCTGGATGACCGCAGCGCCGGATTTCAGCGAAACCTCGCGCTCGGCGCTCTTGCCGCCGTAAAGCACGGCAACGCGGCCGAAGGCTTTCGGATCGAGGGTCGAGTGCAAAGTGGCGTATGTGTTATCAGTCATTTCGACTTCCCCTGACTGGCAACAGCACCAGCGAACAACGGACTCTTGAGTAATTGCGGGGCCAGGCCACCGATGTCACCGGCGCCCTGGCACAGCAGGATGTCGCCGGCGCGCAGCAGCGGCTTGACCAGCGGCGCCAGCTCGATGCCGCGCTCGATGTAGATCGGGTCGAGCTGGCCGCGCTGGCGGATGCTGTGGCACAGCTGACGGCTGTCGGCACCGGGAATCGGCTCTTCGCCGGCCGGATAGACTTCCATCAGCAGCAGTACGTTGGCGTCGGCCAGGACCTGGACGAAATCGTCGTAGAGGTCGCGGGTGCGGCTGTAACGGTGCGGCTGGTACACCATCACCAGGCGCCGCTCAGGCCAGCCACCGCGCACGGCCTTGATCACCGCCGCGACTTCGGTCGGGTGGTGGCCGTAGTCGTCGACCAGCATCACGCTGCCGCCCTCTACCGGCAGTTCGCCGTAGACCTGGAAGCGCCGCCCTACCCCCTGGAACCCCGAAAGGCCCTGGACGATGGCTTCATCGCTGATGCCCTCGTCGGTGGCAATGGCGATGGTCGCCAGGGCATTGAGCACGTTGTGGTTGCCCGGCATGTTGACCGATACATCCAGCGGCTCGCGATCGCGGCGCAGTACGGTGAAGTGGGTCTGCATGCCCGACTGGCGGACATTGATCGCGCGCACGTCGGCTTCTTCGCTGAAGCCATAGGTGACCGCCGGCCGCTTGACCTGCGGCAGGATCTCGCGCACCACCGGATCGTCCAGGCACATCACCGCCAGCCCGTAGAACGGCAGGTTGTGGAGGAACTCGACGAAGGTTTTCTTCAGTTTGTTGAAGTCGCCTTCGTAGGTCGCCATATGGTCGGCGTCGATGTTGGTGACCACGGCCACCAGCGGCTGCAGGTGCAGGAAGCTGGCGTCGCTTTCATCGGCTTCGGCGATCAGGTAGCGGCTGGTGCCGAGCTGCGCATTGGTGCCGGCTGCATTGAGGCGGCCACCGATGACGAAGGTCGGGTCCAGGCCTCCGGCGGCGAACACCGAGGCCAGCAGGCTGGTAGTGGTGGTCTTGCCATGGGTACCGGCAACGGCGATGCCGTGGCGGTAGCGCATCAGCTCGGCGAGCATCTCGGCCCGCGGCACCACCGGAATGCGCCGCTCAAGGGCGGTGGCGACTTCCGGGTTGGCGGTGTTGATGGCGCTCGAGACCACCAGCACATCGGCGCTGGCGGCGTTCTCGGCACGGTGACCGATGAAGATCTGCGCACCGAAGGATTCCAGACGCTCTGTGACCGGCGAGGTCTTGAGGTCGGAGCCCGACACCTGGTAACCCAGGTTCAGCAGCACTTCGGCAATACCGCACATGCCCACGCCGCCGATACCGACGAAGTGGATGCGACGGATACGGCGCATTTCCGGTTGTGGAATGGCTTTCTGACTTTCAACCATGGGCCACCTCCAGACAGATATCGACCACGGTGCGGGTGGCAGCGGGCTTGGCCAGGCGCCGGGCAGTGGCGGCCATGGTGGTGAGTTTTTCCGGTTGCATCAGCACCTCGTTCAGGCGTTCAGCGAGTTGCGCTGCGCCAGTTGTCGCTTGTGGCATCAGGAAGGCTGCACCTTCCCGGGCCAGATAATGGGCGTTGTGGGTCTGGTGGTCGTCGATGGCATGGGGCAAGGGCACCAGCATCGAGGGCAAGCCGGCCGCAGCCAGCTCGCTGACAGTCAGCGCACCCGCGCGGCAGACCACCAGATCAGCCCAGCCATAGGCATGGGCCATGTCCTTGATGAACGGCTCTACCTGAGCCTCGACACCCGCCTGACGATAACGCTCGGCGGTAATCTGGTCGTGCTGCTTGCCAGCCTGGTGGAAAACCTCGGGACGAATCTCCTGAGGCACCTGGGCCAGGGCCTGGGGCAGCAGCTTGTTCAGCGGTTCGGCACCCAAGCTTCCGCCGAGTACCAGCAAGCGAGGCCTGCGCGCGCCCAGGGGCTCGCGCAGGGTTTCCATGAACAGTTCGCTGCGCACCGGGTTACCGGTGGTGCGCAGTTTGTCCGACGCCGCGAAGGTGTCGGGGAAAGCTTCGCAGACTCGGCCAGCCAAGGGCACCAGCAGCCGATTGGCGGTACCGGCGCGGGCGTTCTGCTCGTGAATCACCACCGGCACGCCGCAGAGCCTGGCGGCAACACCACCAGGGCCGGTCACGTAACCGCCGAAGCCGACCACGCAGACCGGCTTGATCTGGCGGATGATCCGCCGCGCCTGCAGCACGGCCTTGACCAGGGTGAACGGCGCCTTGAGCAACGACAGCTTGCTCTTGCCACGCAAGCCTGTGACCTGGATCAGGTGCAATTGCAGGCCTGCCTGGGGCACCAGCTCGTTCTCGATACCACGGGGGGTGCCCAGCCAGTGCACGCTGAAGCCGCGTGCCTTGAATTCACGGGCGCAGGCCAGCGCCGGGAACACGTGGCCCCCGGTGCCGCCGGCCATGATCAATACGTTCTTGCCGTTAGCGGCCATGATTCGGCTCCTCGGCAAAATCGCTTTCATCGAATTCGTGTTCTTCACTGCCCAGGTGCGTACGGCTCTCCCACTCGATCCGCAGCAGCAAGCCGACGCAGGCACAGCAGATCACCAGGGAGCTACCGCCGTAGCTGAGGAACGGCAGGGTCAGGCCCTTGGTCGGCAGCAGGCCGACGTTCACGCCGATGTTGATCAGGAACTGGCCGATCCACAGGAAGGCCAGGCCGAAGGCCATGTAGGCGGCAAAGAACTGCTTGGCTTTCTCAGCCCACAGGCCGATGTACAGCGCGCGCACGGTGACGAACACAAACAGCGCCACGGTGACCAGCGAGCCGACCACGCCCAGTTCTTCGGCAAGTACCGAGAAGACGAAGTCGGTGTGCGCTTCGGGCAGGTAGAACTGCTTCTGCACACTGTTGCCCAGGCCGACACCCAGCCACTCGCCGCGACCGAAGGCGATCAGCGCCTGGGTCAGCTGGTAGCCGGAGCCGAACTGATCCGACCAAGGGTCGGTAAAGGTGATCAAACGTGCCATTCGGTAGGGCTGGGCCTGGACCAGGATGAACACCGCCGCCACCGCCAGCACCACCATCAGACTGAAGCGGAACAGGCCGACGCCACCGAGGAACAGCATCGCTGCCGCCGCGCCCATCATGACTACCGTGGCACCGAAGTCCGGCTCCATCAGCAGCAGGCCGGCCATTGGCAGCAGCACGATGAACGGCTTGAAGAAGCCCATCCAGCTTTCGCGCACTTCCTGCTGGCGACGCACCAGGTAACCGGCCAGGTAAATGACCACGAAGACCTTGGCGATTTCCGAGGGCTGGACGTTGAAGAAGCTGAAACCGATCCAGCGCATCGAGCCGTTCACTTCGCGGCCGATGCCCGGCACCAATACCAGTACCAGCAGGCCGAAGGCGCCGACCAGCATGGTGAAGCCCATCTTCTGCCAGGTGGCGATCGGCACCATCATGGTGACGATGCAGGCAAAGACGCCGATGGCCACGTACACCAGGTGGCGGAACATGTGATACAGCGGGTTGCCCGACTGCGCCGCGGCCACTTCCGAGGACGCCGAGGTGATCATCACCAGGCCGAGGCCGAGCAGCGCCAGGCAACCGGCGAGCATGGCGAAATCGAGGTCGATGCCGCGACCGCTGATCAGCGGTGAAGGATAAGGCTTGATGATGCCGAAGATCATGCCAGCCCTCCTGCGGCCTGGGCGAACAGGCGCCCACGCTCTTCGAAGTTCTTGAACATGTCCAGGCTCGCGCAGGCCGGCGACAACAGCACAGCATCGCCAGGCTGGGCCAGTTCGGCGCATTGCTGCACCGCTTCATCAAGGGTTTTCACCCGGATCAGCGGCACGCTGTCGCCCAGGGCTTGCGCCAGGCGCTCGGCATCACGGCCCAGCAACACCACGGCGCGGCAGTTGGCCGCCACCGGTGCACGCAGGGCGCTGAAGTCGGCGCCTTTGCCATCACCACCGGCGACCAGCACCAGCTTGCCGTCGATGTCGGCGCCCAGGCCTTCGATCGCCGCCAGGGCAGCGCCGACGTTGGTCGCCTTGGAATCGTCGTACCAGTTCACGCCGTTGCGCTCGCGAATCCACTGGCAACGGTGGGCGAGGCCTGCGAAGGTGCGCAGGCTGGAGAGCATGGCATCCATCGGCAGGCCGACAGCGTGGCCCAGAGCCAGGGCTGCCAGGGCGTTGGACTGATTGTGCGCGCCGCGAATCTTCAGCTCGCGCACCGGCATCAGGTTCTGGAATTCAAAGGCCAGATATTTCTCGCCGTTTTCTTCACGCAGGCCAAAGGCCTTGAAGTCGGGCGTGTTCAGACCAAAGGTCCATACCGGCTGGCCTTCAGACAACAGAGGCCGGCTCAGCGCGTCCTGGCGGTTGACCACCACCTGGCGCGCACCACGGAAGATCCGGTGCTTGGCCAGGTGATAGGCCGGAAGCCCGCTGTAGCGGTCCATGTGGTCTTCGCTGACGTTGAGCACGGTGGCCACTTCGGCATTGAGCTGGTCGGTGGTTTCCAGCTGGAAGCTCGACAGTTCCATCACGTACAGCTCGACGTCGTCGCTGAGCAAATCCAGCGCCGGAGTACCAAGATTGCCGCCAACCGCCACACGTTTGCCTGCCGCAGCGGCCATTTCGCCAACCAGGGTGGTGACAGTGCTTTTCGCGTTGGAACCGCTGATGGCAATGATCGGCGCCTTGGCGTTGCGGGCGAACAGTTCGATGTCGCCCGACAGCTTCACGCCACGGGCCGCAGCCTGTTGCAGGGCCGGAGTGGCCAGGGCCAGGCCGGGGCTGACATACAGCTCGTCGGCACGGCAGAGAAACTCTACGTCCAGCTCGCCACAGCGCACTTCCACCTGCGGAAAATCACGGCGCAGGGTGTCCAGTTCCGGCGGGTTGTCACGGGTGTCGGCAACCGCAAAGGCAATACCCCGGTTCGCCAGGAAGCGAACCAGGGACATGCCGCTCTTGCCGAGGCCGACAACGATGCGGAAGTGGTCAGAAGCGATCAAGGACACGCGTTTCTACCTCAGTTTCAGGGTGGCAAGGCCGATCAGCACCAGAATCACGGTGATAATCCAGAAGCGGACGATCACCCGAGGCTCGGGCCAACCCTTGAGTTCAAAGTGGTGGTGAATCGGCGCCATGCGAAACACGCGCTTGCCGGTCAACTTGAAGGAGGCCACCTGGATCACCACCGACAGGGTCTCCATGACGAACACACCACCCATGATGAACAGGACGATTTCCTGGCGCACGATCACGGCGATGGTGCCCAGCGCGGCGCCCAGTGCCAGGGCACCGACGTCGCCCATGAACACCTGGGCCGGATAGGTGTTGAACCACAAAAAGCCCAGGCCGGCACCGATCAGCGCGCCGCAGAACACGATCAATTCACCTGCGCCCGGTACGTAAGGGATCAGCAGGTATTCGGCGAATTTCACGTTACCCGACAGGTAGCAGAAGATGCCCAGGGCGCCGCCAACCATTACCGTCGGCATGATCGCCAGGCCGTCGAGGCCGTCGGTGAGGTTCACCGCGTTGCTGGAGCCAACGATGACGAAGTAGGTCAGGACCACGAAACCGATGCCCAAGGGGATGGTGACATCCTTGAGCATCGGCACGATCAGGGTGGTTTCGACGCTGGTCGGCGCGGTCATGTAGAGGAAGATCGCCGCGCCCAGGCCGAACACCGACTGCCAGAAATACTTCCAGCGGCTCGGCAGGCCGCGCGAGTTTTTCTCGATCACCTTGCGGTAGTCATCGACCCAGCCAATGGCGCCGAACAGCAGGGTGACAATCAGCACCACCCAGACATAACGGTTGGTCAGGTCGGCCCACAGCAGGGTGCTGATGCCGATGGCAGACAGAATCAGTGCGCCACCCATGGTCGGGGTGCCGGATTTGGACAGGTGCGATTGCGGGCCGTCGTTACGAACGGCTTGACCGATCTGGCGAATCTGCAGGGTACGGATCATCCATGGGCCCAGCCACAGGGCCAGCGACAACGCGGTCAGTACACCCAGAATCCCGCGCAGGGACAGGTACTGAAAGACCGCGAAGCCTTTGTAGAACTGTTGCAGATACTCAGCCAGCAGCAGCAGCATTAATGTTTCTCCCCGCTGGAACCGCACAAAGCCGCCACGACGTTCTCCATCGCAGCGCTGCGCGAACCCTTGATCAAAATAGTGGTGTTGGTGGCCTGCTCGGCGGCGCGAACGGCGTCGATCAGGTCAGCTTGATTAGCGAAATGTTGGGCATTGGTGCCGAACGCTGCTACCGCATGGGCCATGTTGGTGCCCACCGCATAGAGTGCCGATACCTTGTCTTTGGCGTACTCGCCTACCTGCCGATGCCCTTCCTCAGCCCACTGGCCCAATTCGCCGATATCTCCGAGCACCAGGACGGTGCGACCGGAAAAGCCGGCGAGTATATCAACGGCAGCGCACATGGAGGTGGGGTTTGCGTTGTAAGTATCATCAATCACCCGCACACCGTTGGGCGCCATATGCACCACAGTGCGGCCCTTGACCGGTTGCACGGCATTGAGGCCCTGGACGATCCCGTCCAGCGTCAGACCAAAGGCATGGGCGGCAGCGGCAGCGGCCAGTGCGTTGGCCACGTTGTGGGCGCCCAGCAAATTGAGCTGAACCCGCGCCACGCCCAGCGGGCTGTGCAGGTCGAACGACGGGCAACCGCGCGGGTCATGGGCAATGCTGCCGGCGTGGAAATCAGCACCGGCGTTGTTCAGGGCGAAGGTCAGCACCCGGCGATTGCCGGCGCGCTTTTTCCAGATGGCGAAGGCCTTGTCATCAAGGTTCAATACGGCCACGCCATCCTGACCCAGACCCTCGAGGATCTCGCCCTTGGCTTCGACAATCTTCTCTGGCCCGCCGAACTCGCCGACATGAGCGGTTCCGGCATTGTTGATCAACGCGACCTGCGGCTTGGTCAGGCCGACGGTGTAGGCGATTTCGCCGATGCGCGAGGCGCCCAGTTCAATCACCGCCGCGGTGTGTTCCGGGGCCAGTTCGAGCAGGGTCAGCGGTGCGCCAAAATCGTTGTTGAGGTTGCCACGGGTGGCCAGCACCGGGCCACGGGTGCGCAGGATGCTGGCAAGCATCTCCTTGACCGTGGTCTTGCCGCTGGAGCCGGTAATGGCGGCGACCGGCTTGTCGAAAGCTGCGCGGTTCAGCGCGCCGAGCTGGCCCAGGGCCAGACGGGTATCGGCAACCACCAGTTGCGGCAGTCTGCTGCCGGGCACTTCACGCTGCACCAGGGCGGCGACCGCGCCTTTGGCAGCAACGTCGTTCAAGTAATCGTGACCGTCAAAGCGCGGCCCGGCCAGGGCAACAAACAGTTGCCCGGCATTGATTGCACGGCTGTCGATGCTGACGCCATTGAAGGTTGCGTCCTGGCCCTGCAAGAGGCCGTTGAGCGGCGCGGTCAGCTGGCTGAGGGACAATGGCTTAAGCATGGGGGGCCTCCCACACGGCGAGGGCCTTCTCGGCTTCAACCAGATCGGAAAAGTCGTGGCGCTCGCCGTTGATTTCCTGATAGTCCTCATGCCCTTTGCCGGCCAGGACGATGACATCGTCAACGCCAGCGCTGGCAATCAACTGGGCGATGGCGGCACCGCGGCCGGCAATGAATTCGACCGCATGGGCCTGGGCAAACCCCGGGCGGATGTCGGCGAAGATCTGTTGCGGGTCTTCAGTGCGCGGATTGTCGTCGGTGACCAGCACGCGGTCAGCCAGGCGCTCGGCAACTTCGGCCATCAGCGGCCGCTTGCCGCGATCGCGATCGCCGCCGCAACCGAACAGGCACAGCAACTGGCCCTTGGCATGCGGGCGCAGCGCTTGCAGGACCTGCTCCAGCGCGTCGGGGGTATGCGCGTAATCGACCACCACCAGCGGCTTGCTGCCGCCGCCAAGGCGCTGCATGCGCCCAACCGGGCCTTCCAGCGCCGGGGTGACCTTGAGAATTTCGTCCAGCGGGTAATCCAGCGCCAGCAAGGTGCCGACTGCCGCAAGCATATTGCTCAGGTTGAAGCGCCCGAGCAGCCGGCTGCGCAGCGAGTGCTCGCCCTGGGCAGTGACGATCACAGCGCGCACGCCATCATCATCGAAGTGCGCTTCACGGCAGTACAGCGAAGCGGCCGGGTCCTTGAGGCTGTAGCTGACCAGGCGCGACTCGCCTTGCTCGGCCGCCAGGCGCCGACCGAAGTCGTCATCGAGGTTAACCACCCGGCAACGCAGGTTCGGCCAGGCGAACAGGCGCGCCTTGGCCTCTTCGTAAGCCTGCATGCTGCCGTGGTAATCAAGGTGATCACGGGACAGGTTGGTCATCACCGCAATATCGAATGCCAGGGCAGCGACCCGGCCCTGGTCCAGGGCATGGGAAGACACTTCCATCGCCACGGCCTTGGCCCCGGCCTTCCTCAAATCGTTGAGGGTCGCCTGCACGGCGATCGGGTCCGGCGTGGTCAGGCGGCCGCTTTGCAGGGCGCCATAAAAGCCGGTACCGAGGGTGCCGATCAGGCCGCAGTGCTGACCGAGCTGGTCCAGCGCCTGGGCTACCAGCTGGGTGACGCTGGTCTTGCCGTTGGTGCCGGTGACGCCGACCAGGTCGAGCAGGCGACTCGGCTCGCCGTAGAAACGCCCGGCGATGTCCGACAGTTGCGCAGCCAGGCCCTTGACCGGAATCAGCGGCACTTCGGTGATCGGCAGCACGGTGGCGCCTTCGGCCTCATACGCTACTGCAGCCGCGCCGCGCTTGAGCGCATCAGCAATGTGTTCACGGCCATCCATGCGCGTACCCGGCACCGCCAGGAACAGGTCCCCCGGGCGCACATTACGGCTATCCAGGGTCAGCTCGCGGATCGACGGATCGCGGCTGGCCTGGGTAAAAAGCTTGCTCAATGGCATTGTCATTAACCGCGTCCTCCCTTGACCGGTGCAGCGTTGACTTGCTGCGGTGGTGTTGCCGGCGGCAGGTTGTCCGGCGGAATGTTCATCAGACGCAAGGTGCCGGACATGACTTTGCTGAATACCGGTGCCGATACCAGGCCGCCGAAGTAGCCGCCCTTGCTCGGCTCATCGATGACCACGACCACGGCATAACGCGGGTCGCTCATCGGCCCGAAGCCGGCGAACAGCGAACGGTACGAGTTCTCGGTGTAGCCCTTGGAGCCAATGGTGGCTTTGCGCGCGGTACCCGACTTGCCACCCACGTGGTAGAACGGCACCTGGGCGCGGAACACCCCGCGCGGCGCTTCGATGACCTGCTGGACCATGCCCTGGATGGTCTCGGCGACTTCCTTGGGCACTACCTGGGTGGACTCCGGCGCTTTGTCGACCTTGAGGATGCTCAGCGGCACCATCTTGCCGTCGTTGGCCAGCGCAGCGTAGGCATGTACCAGCTGTAGCGCGGTCACCGACAGGCCGTAGCCATAGGACAGGGTCGCGGTTTCAGCCTTGCGCCACTCGCGGTGGTTGGGCAGGTTGCCGACGCGCTCGCCCGGGAAGCCCAGGCCGGTGTACTGGCCCAGGCCCAACTGCGACATCACCCGGTAAATCGATTCGCCACCGATGTCGAAGGCAATCTTGCTCATGCCGACGTTACTGGAGTTGATCAGAATGCCGGTCAGGTCGAGGACCGGACCTTCACTGCGCGATACGTCACGAATGGTATAGCGGCCCAGCTGCAGGGTACCCGGGTATACCTCGACCTTGTCGGTCGGCTTCCAGCGCCCGCTTTGCAGGGCGGCGCTCATGGACAGCGGCTTGACCGTCGAACCCGGCTCGAACACGTCGATGATCGCCCGGTTACGCATGGCCGCAGGGAACATGCTGCGACGGTTGTTGGGGTTGTAGGTCGGCTGGTTGACCATGGCCAGCACTTCGCCGGTCTTGACGTCGAGGATTACCAGGCTACCGGCCTTGGCTTCCTGTTCGGCAATGGCATTGCGCAGCTCGCGGGTGGCCAGGTATTGCAGGCGCAGGTCGATCGACAACGCCAAGGTCTTTCCGGCCTTGGCGTTTTTGGTTACCTGGATGTCCTTGATCAGCCGGCCGCGCCGGTCCTTGATCACCTGCCGCTTGCCGGGCACGCCGGCCAGCCACTCATCGTAGGCCAGCTCCACGCCTTCGCGGCCGTGGTCGTCGAGGTCGGTAAAGCCGACCATGTGCGCGGCAACATCGCCGGCCGGGTAGAAGCGGCGAAATTCCTCGATGCCATAGACACCGGGGACTTTAAGATCGAGCACCACCTGGCCCTGCTCCGGGGTCAGGCCGCGGACCAGGTAGATGAATTCCTTGCTGGCCTGCTGTTCCAGGCGCGCCGCCAGTTGCTGCGGGTTTTGCTTGAGCGCGGCAGCCAGGGCCGGCCAGCGGTCCTTGGCAGCCTGCATTTCTTTCGGGTTGGCCCACAGGGTGGTCACCGGGGTACTGACGGCCAGAGGCTCGCCGTTACGGTCGGTGATCAGCCCGCGGTGCGCAGGAATAGGAATATGGCGCAGGCTGCGGGCATCGCCCTGGCCCTTGAGGAAGTCGCGGTCGACTACCTGCAGGTCGATGATGCGCCAGGCAATCGCGCCGACCATCAGTGCCAGCAGAGCGATGACCACACGGAACCGCCAGGGGTAGAGTGCGCCTTCAAGTTTCATCATGGCGCCACCATCCGTACTTCGTCAGCCGCCGGAATACGCATTTTCAGCTGTTCGCTGGCAAGGTTTTCGATGCGGCTGTGGGCAGTCCAGGTGCTCTGCTCGAGAATCAGCCGGCCCCACTCGGCCTGGGCCTTGTCGCGCTCGCTGAGTTCGCCGTACAGGGTGTTGAGCAACTGGCGATTCCAGTGTGCGCTGTAGGACACCGCCACCGAAGAAACGAGCACGCCAATGAACAGCAGAAGCATCAGGAAGCTTCCGCCTGGCAAAGGCTTGGCAAACAAGCGGCTCACCGCAGCTTCTCGGCGACGCGCATGACCGCGCTACGCGAACGAGGGTTGGCCTTGAGCTCGGCTTCGGAAGCGAACTGGGCCTTGCCGTGGACTTTGATCTTCGGCTCGAAGTGCTTGTGCTGGACCGGCAGGTTGCGCGGCAGGTTGTCGGCCTCGCCCTTGACCAGCTTGCGCATGAACAGTTTGACGATGCGGTCTTCCAGGGAGTGGAAGCTGATCACTACCAGGCGCCCGCCGACTTCCAGCGCTTCGAGCGCAGCCTCAAGGCCGGCCTCAAGATCACCGAGTTCGTTGTTGACGTGAATGCGCAGGCCCTGGAAGGCACGGGTAGCCGGGTTCTTGCCCTTTTCCCAGGCCGGGTTGGCGACCTTGAGTACTTCGGCAAGGTCAGCGGTACGGGTAAACGGGGTTTCTTCGCGGCGCAGCACCACGGCACGGGCCATACGCTTGGCGAAACGCTCTTCGCCGTATTCCTTGAACACCCGGGCGATTTCTTCTTCAGGCGCGGTGGCGATGAACTCGGCAGCGCTGACGCCACGGGTCGGGTCCATGCGCATGTCCAGCGGGCCGTCGTTGAGAAAGCTGAAGCCGCGCTCAGGGTCGTCCAGCTGTGGCGACGACACGCCCAGATCGAGCAGGATGCCGCTGACCTTGCCGGCCAGGCCGCGCTCGGCGACTTCGGCGCCCAGCTCGGCAAAACTGCGCTGCACAATGACAAAGCGGCCGTCTTCGGCCGCCAGCGCTTGCCCGGTGGCAATCGCTTGAGGATCTTTGTCAAAACCCAGCAGCCGGCCCTGCGGCCCGAGCTTGCTGAGGATCAAGCGGCTATGCCCGCCGCGCCCGAAGGTGCCATCCAGATAGCAGCCATCGGCGCGTACGGCGAGAGCCTCGACGGCTTCGTCAAGCAGTACGGTGATGTGGTTAAAGCCGCTATCTATAGTCACAGGATCAAATCACGCAGTTCATCAGGCATGGCGCCCGGTTGTTGGATAGCTGCAAGGTCGGCTGCCGAAACTGCGTTCCAGGCATCCTCGTCCCACAGCTGAAATTTGTTCAGTTGCCCCACCAGCATTGCTTTCTTGTCGAGCTTGGCGTACTCGCGCAAACGCGGCGGCACCAGGAAACGCCCACTGCCATCAAGCTCCAGATCCACCGCATTGCCGATCAGCAGACGCTGCAGGCGACGGTTCTCTTCACGCAATGACGGCAAGGCGCGCAACTTGGCCTCAATCAGCTCCCACTCATCGAGCGGGTACACACACAAGCAGGGATCAACCGCATCGATGGTCACGATCAACTGCCCGGAACTACGCGAATCGAGCTCGTCACGGTACCGGCTCGGCATTGCGAGACGGCCCTTTGCGTCGAGGTTGATGGCGTTGGCTCCGCGGAACACGGCTGCGATTCCCCACAATGTTAGCGTTTTTGTGTCAGAAAACCCACTTCATGCCACTTTCTGCCACTTGCGCACACTATAGGAATCCGCCTACCACACCGTCAAGGCACGCTTATAAGGAAATCCCTTACAGATCGGAGATTTAGCGCGCACAGAGAAGATAGAAGGACAATTCGGAAGGGATTTTGACAAAAAAACTCAAACCCACTCAGACGGATAGAGTGCGAAGTTAAAGTAATTTATTAAGAGTAAGATTTTTTCGGTATTACCAGGACACATCTGCTATCGATTCAAGCAGGAGGGGAAGAGGTGGAGAGTCGATCTGTAAGCCGGGTTCTGTCGAGGACAGTCATTCCTCTACGACGGCCATCACTGGACGCCTTTAGCAACCTACCCGGTTCCAACGCGGGCCGCGCCATATGGAACCCTATTTGGTCTTGCTCCGAGTGGGGTTTACCTAGCCATGAACTGTTGCCAGTCATGCGGTGCGCTCTTACCGCACCTTTTCACCCTTACCGGCACCGAAGTGCTTAGGCGGTTATTTTCTGTGGCACTTTCCGTAGGCTCGCGCCCCCCAGGCATTACCTGGCACTCTGCCCTATGGAGCCCGGACTTTCCTCCCCCCTCTATTGCGGAACAATAGAAGGCAGCGACTGTCCAATCGACTCTCCGCTGCAAAGGTTAACGGTAGCGGGCGCCAAGAACAAGCGATAAAACCAATAGTAGCACTATAACATCAGTGGGCTTTCTGTTTTTCCAGCGCCACCTGGTACAGCAGGTTCTTGCGCACCCCGGTGATTTCCGCCGCCAGCGCTGCAGCGCGCTTGAGCGGCATCTCCGCCAGCAGCAGGTCGAGAATGCGCATCGCCTCGCTGCTGACCGCCTGCTCGTCTTCCGGCGCGGTATAGCCCGCCACCAGCACCACGCATTCGCCACGCTGCTGATTGCTGTCGGCCTCGACGAAGGCACGCAGTTCAGCCAGCGGCAAGCCCTTGAGGGTCTCGAAAGTTTTGGTCAGCTCGCGGGCCAGCAGCGCCGGGCGCTCGCCACCGAATACCTCTTCCATGTCCTGCAGGCACTCGAGAATCCGGTGCGGTGCTTCGTAGAAGATCAGCGTGCGTGGCTCTTCCTTTACCTGACTCAGGCGTGCGCGACGCCCTACAGCCTTGGCTGGCAGGAAGCCTTCGAAGATGAAGCGGTCCGACGGCAGGCCGGCAGCCGACAGCGCCGCAATCAGGGCGCAGGCACCGGGCACCGGCACCACTGCAATACCCGCGGCACGGGCCTGGCGCACCAGGTGGTAGCCCGGATCGGAAATCAGTGGCGTGCCGGCATCGGAAATCAGCGCGACGTTGTCGCCAGCCAGCAAACGGGCGAGAAAGCGGCTGCCTTCATCACGCTCGTTGTGCTCGTGGCAGGCAGCCAGCGGGGTGTTGATGCCAAAGTGCTGCATCAGACGAATGGAGTGACGGGTGTCCTCGGCGGCGATCAGCGCCACGTCACCGAGCACTTTCAGTGCCCGGGCACTCATGTCATCCAGGTTGCCGATCGGTGTGGCCACCACGTAAAGCGTGCCCGAAGTGGATTGGGAAGCCCCTGGAACATCAGTCACTGCACACACCTGTCATCATGATCAAAGCGCCATTGTAGCCCGAGAGTCGGCAACATTGGGCAATCAGGATTGCCGCAAACCGGCGTTCCAGCACCTATATTGAAGGATTAACGCCAGCAAGATCGCGCCCCGGCCAGCGCTTGGGTACAATTGCCAGTTAATTTGATCGAGTAACAGGACCCTTACATGATCGCTTGCCTGCGGCTGTTCACAGCCCTTTGCCTCGCCGCCCTGCTGGCAGCCTGCGCCAGCTCGCCCTCGTCGAGCCTCGGCGAACTGCCGCGCACACCGGATGCCAGCATCGAGCAACTGCTTGAACAGGCCACCACCAGCAAGACGCCGGAGCAAGCTGCACTGTTGCGCCTGAGCGCCGCCGACCTGGCCTACAAGCAAAAGGACAATGCCCGCGCCGCGCGCATCCTCGAGCAAGTGCCGCTAGAGCAGCTAAAACCGGCCCAGCAGATCTTCGCCAGCACCCTGGCGGCAGAACTGGCCATGAGCCGCAACCAACCGAAGATGGCCCTGACCGCCCTGAGCCACCCAAGCCTGGCGCGCCTCAACGAGCTGCCGGAAGATCAACAGATCCGCACTCGTAGCGTGCATGCTGCGGTGCTCGAAGCCAATGGCCAGCCCCTGGCTGCCGCCCAGGAGCGTGCGCAACTGACGCCACTGCTCAAAGGCGATGCCGCCAACGCCAACAACGACGCGATCTGGAACCTTGTGGCCGCCACCCCGCGCGACCAGCTGAAAAACCTCAGCACCGGCACCGACACCATGGCCGGCTGGGCCAGCCTGGCCCTGGCGGTGAAAGGCGCCGGCACCGTCGAGCAGCAACAAGCCGCCATCGATGCCTGGCGCGCCCAGCACGCCGATCACCCGGCCGCCGCCCAGCTACCGCCATCGCTGATCAAGCTGATGGAGCTGACCAGCCAGCCACTGACCAAGATCGCCCTGCTGCTGCCACAGGAAGGCCAGCTGGCCGGTGTTGCCCGCGCCCTGCGTGACGGCTTCATGGCCGCGCACTTCCAGGCCCAGCAAGCCGGCCAAAAGCCGCCGACCATCGAAGTCTTCGACAGCTCGCGACTGACCTCGCTGGACGACTTCTACCGCCAGGCCCAGGCCTCGGGTGTGCAACTGGTGGTTGGCCCGCTGGAGAAACCGCTGGTGAAAAAGCTCGCTGCCTACCCGCAGTTGCCGATCACCACCCTCGCCCTGAACTACAGCGACGCCGGCCAGAAAGGCCCGGAGCAGCTGTATCAGTTCGGCCTCGCCGCTGAAGACGAAGCCCGTGAAGTATCGCGCCGCGCCCGCGCCGACGGCATGGTTCGCGCCGTAGCGCTGGTGCCGAAAGGTGAATGGGGCGACCGCGTACTCAAGGCCTTCCGCCAGGACTGGGAAGGCAACGGTGGCAGCCTGCTGGCCGCCCAGCACATCGATCAGCCGGTAGCCTTGGCCCAGCAGATCGCCGAGCTGTTCCAGCTGCGTCAGAGCGAAGGCCGCGCCAAGAGCCTGCAAAGTACCGTCGGCGGCGCCGTGTCGGCCCAGCCTTCGCGCCGCCAGGACATCGACTTCATCTTCCTTGCCGCCACCCCGCAGCAAGGCCAGCAGATCAAGCCGACCCTGAACTTCCAGTACGCTGGTGACGTTCCGGTGTATGCCACCTCGCACGTGTACAGCGCCAGCGGCGACGTAAACCAGTACCGAGACCTCACTGGCGTGCGCTTCTGCGATACCCCCTGGCTGCTCGACAGCGGCAACCCGCTGCGCCAGCAGGTCGAACGCCAGTGGCCACAAGCAGCCGGCAGCCTCGGCCGCCTGTACGCCATGGGCATCGACGCCTTCAGCCTGGCACCACGCCTGGGTCAGCTGCGCGCGCTGCCTGAAAACCGCATCGACGGCTTGTCCGGCAGCCTGAGCATGAACGAGAACCAGCGCATCGAGCGGCAACTGCCGTGGGCCGAGTTCTCCGGCGGCGAGATCAAGCGCCTGCCCGATACCCCACGCTGATGCCCGACAGTTCGCGCCAACAGGCCGGCCAGGCCGCCGAACGGCAAGCCCTTGAATACCTTCAAGGGCAAGGCCTGCGGCTGCTGGCGCAGAACTGGCGATGCAAACGCGGCGAGCTTGATCTGGTCATGCTCGACAGCGATACAGTAGTATTCGTCGAAGTCCGCTACCGGCTGCACGCGGATTTTGGCGGTGCGCTCGCCAGTATCGACGGGCGCAAGCAGGACAAACTGGTGCTAGCCGCCGAGTCTTTTCTGCAAAAGGAAACACGCTGGGCCAATCACCCCTGCCGTTTCGATGTCATCGCCTTGCAAGGCAGAGGTCATTCGGGCCCACCACTGGACTGGCTGAAAAATGCCTTCGAGTGCTGAACCCGCCAACCTCCTGCCCCATTACCCCTACAACTTTTTTGCTCTTTGCTTCACGGGCTGCACAGTCATGTGCCGGGACCTTTTTTGTATACTCCCGACGCGCCCGGCCAGCCGCCCTACTTAAGGTCACACTGATGGACATGCAATCCCGAATTCGCCAGCTTTTTCAGGCCAGCATCAACACCAAGCAACAGGCGATGGAAGTCCTTGCACCACACATCGAGCAAGCCAGTCAGGTCATGGTCAATGCGCTGCTCAACGAGGGCAAGATGCTTGCCTGCGGCAACGGCGGCTCGGCCGGCGATGCCCAGCACTTCTCTTCCGAACTGCTCAACCGCTTCGAGCGCGAGCGCCCGAGCCTGCCGGCCATTGCCCTGACCACCGACAGCTCGACCATCACCTCGATCGCCAACGACTACAGCTACAACGAAATCTTCTCCAAGCAGATCCGCGCCCTGGGCCAGCCCGGCGACGTGTTGCTGGCGATTTCGACCAGCGGTAACTCGGCGAACATTATTCAGGCGATCCAGGCCGCACATGATCGCGAAATGATTGTCGTAGCTCTGACCGGACGCGATGGCGGCGGCATGGCCTCGCTGCTGCTGCCTGAAGATGTCGAGATTCGCGTACCGGCCAACGTCACCGCACGTATCCAGGAAGTCCACCTGCTGGCGATCCACTGCCTCTGCGACCTGATCGACAGCCAATTGTTCGGGAGTGAAGAATGACCCCTAACCGCCTCGGCCTGATGGCCCTGACCCTGTGCCTGAGCCTCACCGGTTGCAGCTCGGTGCTCACTGCCACCCGCGACAAGCCGATCGAGGACGACCGCGGCACCCGCACCTTCGGCAGCAAGATCGATGACTCGCTGATCGAAACCAAGGTCTCGGTGAACGTCGCCAAGGCCAGCCCTGACCTGGACAAGAATTCGCACATCGTCGTCAGCAGCTTCAACGGCATCGTCCTGCTCGCCGGGCAAACCCCTCGCGCCGACCTCAAGGGTCTGGCCGAACAGGCCGCCGGCCAGGTCCAGCGGGTGAAGAAGGTGCACAACGAGTTGCAGGTGCTGCCGCCCTCCTCGATCCTGGCGCGCAACAACGACGCCTGGCTGACCACCAAGATCAAGACCCAGATGCTCACTGACAGCAACATCCCCGGTTCGCGCATCAAGGTGATCACCGAGAACGGCATCGTCTACATGCTCGGCCTGCTGACCCAACAGGAAGCCTCGCGCGCCACCAACCTGGTGCAGGGCGTGTCGGGCGTGCAGAAGATCGTCAAGCTGTTCGAATACATCGACTGATAAACCCATCGCGGGGCAAGCCCGCTCCCACCTGTGGGAGCGGGCTTGCCCCGCGATCCCACCATCCTTAGGAAGTACCCATGAAAAACGGCCTGCTGCCAACCTTGCTGATTGGCGCCTTCGCCACCCTGGCCGGCTGCTCCACCCCAAGCCAGATTACCCTCAACGACGGCCGCGAGTTCCAGGCAGTCGACGCGCCTCACTATGACCGCGCCGCCGGTTTCTACGAATTCAAGCAGCTCGATGGCAAGGTGATCAAGGTCAACAAGGACCAGGTCCGCACCATCACCGACCTGTAATCCAGGCCGGCAGACACAAAAAAGGCGATCCATGCGGATCGCCTTTTTTGTTACTTGACCACCTTCAGGCTCGGACGCCCGCTTGGCCGCGGCGGCTGGCCGCCGGCAGGCGGACCGTCGTCATCCGGCTCGAGGCTGTCGTCTTCTTCATCTTCATCATCGAGCAGCGGCGGCTCGAGCTCGAAGACCATGCCCTGGCCGTTTTCCCGGGCATAAATACCGAGGATGGCACCGGCAGGCACGAACAGGGTGTGGGCAACGCCGCCAAAGCGGCCCTCGAAGCTCACAGCCTCGTTATCCATGTGCAGGTGACGTACGGCACTGGGTGAGATGTTCAGGACGATCTGGCCGTCACTGGCGAAGCTCTGGGGTACCTGGACGGCCGGGTATTCGGCGTTGACCAGCATATGCGGTGTGCAGTCGTTGTCCACGATCCACTCATAGAGTGCACGTACCAAATAGGGGCGACTGGAGTTCATCGACAGCTCCTTAAAACCTAGCGCATTTCACGTTCAGCAGCGGACAGGCTTGCCTGAAAGGCTTCGCGGGCAAACTGTCGCTCCATGTAGTCGAGCAACGGCTTGGCCGGCCGCGGCAATTCGATACCCAACACCGGCAAACGCCAGAGTATGGGCAATAGACAACAATCGACCAGACTTTGCTCCTCACTGAGGAAACAAGGCTTGTCGGCAAACAATGGCGACACCCCGGTCAGGCTCTCGCGCAGCTCCTTGCGCGCCTGCACGCGGGCCGGCTCCTTGCTGCGCGGGTCGAGTATCAGGTCGACCAGTGCACACCAGTCGCGCTGGATACGGTGGATCAGCAGGCGGCTGTTGGCCCGCGCCACCGGATACACCGGCAACAGCGGCGGGTGCGGGTAACGTTCATCGAGGTATTCCATCACCACGGTGGACTCGTACAACGCCAGGTCGCGATCGACCAGGGTTGGCACGCTGCCATAGGGGTTCACTTCAACCAGCTTGGGCGGCAGGCGACCAGGATCGACGTTGATGATCTCGACACTGACACCCTTCTCGGCGAGAACGATGCGCACCCGATGAGAATAATGGTCAGCGGGGTCGGAGTAGCAGGCTAACCGGTTGGTCACGCCCATAGTGGTCCTCCTCGCGTATGAATTTATAAATGCTGCAAATGCAAACGCGCCCTGCGAGCGCCCCTGTGAATCCAGAGGCGCCCCAGGGCGCGTTCAACTACCAGAAACTACTGCGTGATCAGTGCACGTCCTTCCAGTATTCGCGCTTGAGCAGGTAAGCGAATACGAAGAAGAAGGCCAGATACAGCAGCACATAGGTACCGATGCGCTGGCTTTCCAGTTTGACCGGGTTGGCCGAATAGGCCAGGAAGGTCACCAGGTTCTTGACCTTCTCGTCGAACTGCTCTGGCGTCAGGGTACCGGATTTCGGCTCCACGGTCAGCTGGTCACATGCTTCATGGGTCAACGGCGAGCCGGTCAGCGGGTCATATTGCTTCTTGCCATCGACCACGGTCTGCACTTGCTTGCAGCCAATCACCTGGTTGCCTTGCAGGCCAACCAGCACGTTAGGCATGCCGACGTTCGGGAAGACCTTGTTGTTCACCCCGTACGGACGCGACTTGTCTTCATAAAAACTGCGCAGGTAGCTATACAGCCAGTCGGTGCCACGCACCCGGGCAACCAGGGTCAGGTCGGGCGGTGCGGCACCGAACCAGGTCTTGGCATCTTCAGGCTTCATGCCGATCTTCATGTGGTCGCCAATCTTGGCACCGGTGAATACCAGCTTCTCGAGCATCAGCTCGTGAGGAATACCCAGGTCGTCAGCCACTCGCTCGTAACGCTGGAACTTGGCGCTGTGGCAACCCATGCAATAGTTGGCGAAGGTGCGCGCGCCGTCCTGCATGGCGGCTTTGTCAGCGAGGTCGATATCGACTTTGTCCAGCACCAGGCCAGTCTCGGCGGCGAAGGTGAACGCGGGCATCACTGCCAGAATCAATACTGCAAATAGCTTTTTCATCAGCCAGTCACCCTTTCCGGAACCGGTTTGGTCTTCTCGAGCCGGGTGTAGAACGGCATCAGAAGGAAGTAGGCGAAATACAGGAAGGTGCATACCTGCGACAGCAGCGTACGACCCGGGGTAGGCGCCAGAACGCCGAGCACGCCGAGGATCACGAACGAGATACAGAACACCAGCAGCCAGACTTTGCTCATCCAGCCCTTGTAGCGCATGGACTTGACCGGGCTGCGATCCAGCCACGGCAGGACGAACAGCACGGCAATCGCGGCGCCCATGGCGATTACGCCCAGGAGCTTGTCCGGCACCGCCCGCAGGATTGCGTAGAACGGAGTGAAGTACCAGACCGGGGCAATGTGCTCAGGGGTCTTGAAGGCGTTGGCCTGTTCGAAGTTCGGTTTTTCCAGGAAGTAACCACCCATTTCCGGGAAGAAGAACACGATGGCGCAGAACACGAAGAGGAACACGACGACGCCGACGATATCCTTCACGGTGTAGTAAGGGTGGAATGCGATACCGTCCAGCGGCACGCCGTTCTCGTCCTTGTGCTTCTTGATGTCGACGCCATCAGGGTTGTTCGAACCGACTTCGTGCAGCGCCAGGATGTGCAGCACCACCAGGCCGAGAATGACGATCGGCAGGGCTACCACGTGCAGGGCGAAGAAGCGGTTCAGAGTGATGCCGGAGATCAGGTAGTCACCACGGATCCACTGGGTCAGGTCATCGCCGATCACCGGAATGGCACCGAACAGCGAAATGATCACCTGGGCACCCCAGTAGGACATCTGGCCCCATGGCAGCAGGTAGCCCATGAAGGCTTCGGCCATCAGCGCCAGGTAGATCAGCATACCGAACACCCAGACCAGCTCGCGAGGCTTCTGGTACGAGCCGTACAGCAGGCCGCGGAACATGTGCAGGTAGACGACGATGAAGAACGCCGAGGCGCCGGTGGAGTGCAGGTAGCGCAGGATCCAGCCGTATTCGACGTCACGCATGATGTATTCGACCGAGGCGAACGCCTCTTCGGCCGAAGGGGTGAAGCTCATGGTCAGCCAGACGCCGGTGACGATCTGGTTGACCAGGACCAGCAGGGCCAGGGAGCCGAAGAAGTAGAAGAAGTTGAAGTTCTTCGGTGCGTAATACTTGCTGAGGTGGTCTTCCCACATCTTGGTCGCGGGGAAGCGGGCGTCAACCCAGTCCATGAACTTACTCATCACGCGTTCTCCTGATCGACGCCGACGACAATTATGTCGTCCGACTCATAAGAGTGCGGCGGCACTGGCAGATTGAGCGGCGCCGGCTGGGATTTGTAGACGCGGCCAGCCAGGTCGTAGTGGGAACCGTGGCACGGGCAGAAATAGCCACCGACCCACTTCGGACCCAGGTCGACAGGTGCCACTTCCGGGCGGAACGTCGGCGAGCAGCCCAAGTGGGTGCACAGGCCGACCAGCACGAGGATTTCCGGCTTGATCGAGCGGTTCGACGGATCGACGTAGGTGGGTTGAACCGAAGCCTTGGACTCTGGGTCGGAGAGGTCGCCGGTGATCTTCTTGAGGTTACCGAGAATCTCCTCGGTACGACGGACGATGAACACCGGTTGGCCGCGCCACTCAGCAATCATCTGCTGACCAGGCTCTACCTTGGCGATATTGACCTTCACCGGTGCACCTGCGGCTTTCGCCTTGGCACTGGGGAACCATGACCCTACGAACGGGACCGCAGCCCCCACCGCTCCTGCAGCACCCACCACGGACGTGGCTGCTACGAGGAAGCGACGCCGGCCTGCATTGACGCCGTCATTGCTCATTCAGTCCTCTCCCATCAGCTTTATGGCCTGTTGCAACAGGCATCTACTAAGTAATTTCTGAACTGCTAAAAATTTGCCGCATGGTAATGAAAAGACCCTTCTCTGACAAGGTGATTAGCCTTGTGCCACCCCGCTATCCCTTGTAACTCTTGACTTGCGTCTATGCGGCAAGTTGTCACAGCAAACAACAGCATAGTTATTCAAGACATAAAAAAAGCCCGGTTCCACCAGGAACCGGGCTTTTTTTGAACACCGAAGCGAAATTAACGCTTGGAGTACTGAGGACGCTTACGTGCTTTACGCAGACCCACTTTCTTACGCTCGACTTCACGAGCGTCGCGGGTGACGTAGCCAGCTTTGCGCAGAGCGCCACGCAGGGTTTCGTCGTAGTCCATCAGTGCACGGGTGATACCGTGACGGATTGCACCGGCCTGGCCGCTGACACCACCACCGATAACGGTGACGTAGATGTCGAACTTTTCGGTGGTCTCGGTCAGTTCCAGCGGCTGGCGTACTACCATGCGCGCGGTTTCACGACCGAAGAACACGTCCAGAGAACGGTTGTTGATGGAGATGTTACCGGTACCTGGACGCAGGAAAACGCGAGCGGTTGCGGTCTTGCGACGGCCAGTGCCGTAATTTTGAGTCGCCGACATAATGAACTATTCCGTTAAATCTTCAGTTCTTGGGGCTGCTGAGCAGTATGAGGGTGAGTAGCGCCCGCATAGACTTTCAGCTTACGGTACATGTCGCGACCCAGTGGGTTCTTAGGCAGCATGCCCTTAACCGCGGTCTCGATCACGCGCTCTGGGGCCTTGGCGATCAACTTCTCGAAGTTGATTTCCTTGATACCGCCCGGGAAGCCGGAGTGGGAGTAGTACATTTTGTCCGAAGTCTTGGCACCAGTGACACGAACCTGCTCGGCGTTGATGACGACGATGTAGTCGCCGGTGTCAACGTGAGGAGTGTACTCTGGCTTGTGCTTGCCACGCAGACGGCTCGCGATCTCAGTGGCCAGACGACCCAGGGTCTTGCCAGCAGCGTCAACGACGAACCAGTCGCGCTTTACTGTTTCCGGTTTAGCAGTAAAAGTTTTCATTCTTTATAGCCTCAGGGGCCGCCCAGCGAAAATAAGACGGCAGATCTTACTGGATAGTGCGCACCTTGACAAGTCAAGGACACAGCCGCACACGGACGCTATCGGGGGCTCGGGTCAGCGCGTCCAATATTCGGCAGGGTTCTTCTATGGAGCGGGGCATCACTTCCGCTGCACGGAGAGGGGCTGAATTATCCAGATTGCGAAAAAAAATTCAACCTGCTTTTATGCTTCTTTTAGACAGGAAGCAGCCGAATGGACTATCGCCAGCTGGGCCGAACCGACCTCAACGTCAGCGCCCTGTGCCTTGGCAGCATGACCTGGGGCGAGCAGAACGACCAGGCCCAGGCCTTCGCCCAGATCGAACGGGCCAAGGCCGCCGGGATCAATTTCATCGATACGGCCGAGATGTACCCCGTCCCTCCCCGCCCGGAAACCTACGCCGCCACCGAGCGCATCATCGGCAACTGGTTCAAGCAGCGCGGTGATCGCGCCCAGTGGATCCTGGCCAGCAAGGTGGCAGGGCCCGGCAACGGCATCAACCATATTCGCGACGGCCTGCTCAAGCACAACCGCCAGCACATCGTCGCCGCCCTGGACGACAGCCTCAAGCGCCTGCAGACCGACTGGATCGACCTCTACCAGTTGCACTGGCCCGAGCGCAGCACCAACTTCTTCGGCAAGCTGGGTTACCAGCACGCGCCGCAGGACCTGTTCACCCCGCTGGAAGAAACCCTCGAAGTACTCGACGAGCAGGTCAGGGCCGGCAAGATCCGTCACATTGGCCTGTCCAACGAAACCCCGTGGGGCACCATGAAATTCCTGCAGTTGGCCGAAAGCCGCGGCTGGAGCCGGGCGGTATCGATCCAGAACCCCTACAACCTGCTCAACCGCAGCTTCGAAGTGGGCCTGGCGGAAATCGCCATCCGCGAACAGTGTGGCCTGCTGGCCTACTCGCCCCTGGCCTTCGGCATGCTCTCGGGCAAATACGAAAACGGCGCACGCCCGGCCGAGGGCCGCCTGACCCTGTTCAGTCGCTTCTCGCGCTATTCCAACCCGCAAACCGTGGCCGCCTGCAGCCGCTACGTGAAGCTGGCCCGCGACCACGGCCTGGACCCGGCACAGATGGCCCTGGCCTTCGTCACCCGTCAGCCGTTCGTAACCAGCAACATCATCGGCGCCACGACCCTTGAGCAACTGGACAGCAACCTGGCAAGCGCCGACCTCAAGCTCAGCGACGAGCTGCTCGCGGCCATCGAAGCCATCCATCAGGACCAGCCCAACCCCGCACCCTGAGACGCGCTCCCGGTTCCCACCAACAAGGTGGGAACCGAGGGTAGACACAATCGCCAAAAAATAAGACGATCCAGCCGGTGATTGACCACTCTACCCTATAAGAATAAAGAAAATGATGTTTACCCAACCCACGGCGTCCTTGCGGCGCGTCAGTATCCTGGCCATCGACAACGTCTTCGCATCGACCCTGATGCAGGCCAAGGATTTCTTCCACCTCGCCAGCCTGCGCTACAGCAAGCAGTTGGGCCTGGGCCTGCAGCCGATGTTCGAAACCCGCCTGGTGAGCCCTGACGGCCAACCTGTGCGCAGTTTCAGCGAAGTGCTGCTGCCGGTCGACAGCGGCCTGGAACAGGCCGACATCATCATCCTGCCGGCGTTCTGGGACGATTTCGATGCCCTCTGCCAGCGCTACCCGCAAGTGCTGCCCTGGCTACGCGAGCAACACGCCCGCGGCGCCGTGCTCTGCGGCGAGGCCAGTGGCGTGTTCTGGCTGGCCGAAGCCGGCCTGCTCGACGGCAAGGAAGCGACCACCTACTGGCGCTTTTTCAGCCAGTTCGAAGAACGCTTCCCCAAGGTCAGCCTCAACCAGGACAAGCACCTGACCGACGCCGACAACCTCTACTGCGCCGGCGGCACCACCTCGGCCTGCGACCTGTACATCTACTTGATCGAGCGGTTCTGCGGGGCCAATGTCGCGCAAGCGGTGGCCCGCGACATCCTCTACGAAGTGCAGCGCAACTACACCCCGGGGCGCATGGGCTTTGGCGGGCAGAAACTGCACCAGGACCTGATCATCCTGCAGATCCAGCACTGGCTCGAAGAGCACTTCGCCGACAAGTTCCGCTTCGAGGACGTGGCCCGCAACCACGGCATGAGCATTCGCAACTTCATGCGCCGCTTCCAGAGCGCCACCGGCGACAAGCCTCTGCACTACCTGCAGCGGCTGCGGATCGAAACGGCCAAGGGCTTGCTGTCGGGCACGCGCAAGAGCATCAAGACCATCAGCTATGAAGTTGGCTATGACGATGCGAGTTTCTTTGCCCGGTTGTTCAGGCAGCACACGGAGTTGTCGCCGAATCAGTATCGGCAGCAGTTTATGCAGGAGGCCTGAAGGGCCTCCCCAGCGGCAAGCTATAAGCTACAAGCGGCAAGTAAGAGCGAGATCAAGAGCAGCGCGCGGTCGGCTCTTGATCCTGCTTGCAGCTTGCAACTTGGAGCTGCGTTTAAGGTTTATGCGCAGCTTCAAGCTACAAGCTTCAAGTAAGAGCAGGATCAAAAGCAGCACGCGGTCGGCTCTTGATCCTGCTTGCAGCTTGAAGCTTGAAACTTGCAGCTGCTTTTAAGGCTTATGCGCCCGTGACAGGAATTCGTGGGACTGCATTTCCAGCAAACGGCTCAGGGTGCGCTGGAATTCGAAGGTCAGGCGACCACCGGTGTACAGGTCCTTGAGTTCAACCTCGGCCGAGATGATCAGTTTGACGTTGCGGTCATAGAACTCGTCGACCATGTTGATGAAGCGCCGGGCGATGTCGTCGGTGGCCACGCTCATCTGTTCGACGCCGCTAAGCAGCACGGCATGGAAGATCTTGCCCAGTTCGATGTAGTCGTTCTGGCTGCGCGGGCCGTCGCACAGTTCGCGGAATTCGAACCAGGCCACGTCGTCACAGGTACGCAGGGCGCGGATTTCGCGGTTCTCGATCACCAGCACATCGTTCTCGACCGCCTGGGTACACTCAGGGGTCAGCGCCTTGAAGCTCTTGCGCAGACTTTCGTGGGCCGCTTCGTCGAGCGGGAAGTGGAACAGCTCGGCTTGTTCCAGATGACGCAGGCGATAGTCGACGCCGCTGTCGACGTTGACGATCTCGGTGTTCTGCTTGATCAGGGCAATCGCCGGCAGGAAGCGCGCGCGCTGCAGGCCGTCCTTGTACAGGCCGTCAGGGACGATGTTGGAGGTGGCCACCAGGGTCACGCCGTTCTTGAACAGCTCCTCCATCAGGGTGCCGAGGATCATCGCGTCGGTAATGTCGGAGACGAAGAACTCGTCGAAGCAGATCACCCGCGCCTCGTCGGAGAAGCGCTTGGCGATGATGGTCAGCGGGTTCTTCTCGCCCTTGAGGGTTTTCATTTCCTCGTGGACGCGCTTCATGAAGCGGTGGAAGTGCGTGCGCACCTTCTGCTTGAACGGCAGCGCCTCAAAAAAAGTATCGACCAGGTAGGTCTTGCCGCGGCCTACCCCACCCCAGAAGTACAAGCCCTTGACCGGTGCCTGGCCCTTCTTGCCGAACAACTTGCCGAACACGCCCGGCTTGTTGTTCTGCGCCGCGATCAGATCGTCGTACAGGCGCTGCAGATGACGCACTGCAGTTTCCTGCGCCGCGTCATGGAAGAATTCGGGACGTTTCAGATCTGCTTGATATCGTTCTAGGGGCGTCATAATTCGTTAGCAAGGTAACAAAAACGGGCCGTCACTGTAGCGACGGCCCGGGATAATGGCAATCAGACTTCCGATAAGCCGTTCAGTCCTGCTGGGGCACCAGGGCCGCGCGCAGGGTTTCGATGGCGCTGTCGCGAGCAGCCGCATCGGCGAATTGCGGACCATCGCCGACACACTCGCCCTCCAGCCACAGGCTGAAGCCCAGGCCTTCGTGACGCACGTCGAGCTCTGCGCCCTGCTGCAATTGCTTGCTCACGGCACCCGCGGTCTTGCCGTCGGCGAAGTTACGCGACAACAGCAACTGCTCGCCATCGGCGGCCAGCAGACGGAAGCGGAAGCTGCCGTCGTCTTCGCGGAAGCTGACGAAGCGCGCGGTCTTGGCCGCCTTCTTCTTGACCTGGGCAGTCGCCTGCTCGACGTTGCGGAACGAGCGCAGCCCGACCGCTTCACGCAGTTGCTCAAGGAACGGCGTGGCCACCTTGCGGGCTTTCTGCGCACCGGCCAGGAGGATGTCCTCGAGGTCGGCCGGGCGGCTGATCAGCTGGTGATAACGCTCGCGTGGCTCGCTCAGCTGGCCATCGAGCAGCTGGAACAGGCGCTGCTTGGCTTCGCCCCAACCCAGGCCCTGCAGCAGTTCGCTGCGGAACTCATCGGCCTGGGAGGCGGTAGCGAAGGCCTGGAACAGGGTGAACAGGTGCGAGTTGTCAGGGTCCTTGGCTTCGCCCGGGGCGCGGGAGTCGGTAACGATGCGCGAGATGGCATCCTTCATGTCCTTGGCGCTGGTGAACAACGGGATGGTGTTGTCGTAGCTCTTGGACATCTTGCGACCGTCCAGGCCCGGCAGCGTGGCGACGCTTTCCTCGATCAGCGCTTCGGGCATGGCAAAGAATTCCTTGCCCTGGCCGAACAGGTGGTTGAAGCGCTGGCCGATGTCGCGGGCCATCTCCACGTGCTGGATCTGGTCGCGGCCGACCGGCACCTTGTTGGCGTTGAACATCAGGATGTCGGCGGCCATCAGTACCGGGTAGCTGTACAGGCCCATGCTGATGCCGGCATCCGGGTCTTCACCGTTCTCGACGTTCTTGTCCACCGACGCCTTGTAGGCATGCGCGCGGTTGAGCAGGCCCTTGGCCGCAACGCAGGTCAGCAGCCAGGTCAGCTCGGGGATTTCCGGGATATCGGACTGGCGATAGAAAGTTACACGTTCCGGGTCCAGGCCACCGGCCAGCCAGGTCGCGGCGATTTCCAGACGCGAGCGCTGGATGCGCTGCGGGTCATCGCACTTGATCAGGGCGTGGTAGTCGGCCAGAAAATAGAACGAGTCGACACCCGGTTCACGGCTGGCGAGGATCGCCGGGCGGATGGCACCGGCGTAGTTGCCCAGGTGAGGCGTGCCCGTGGTGGTGATACCGGTAAGGATGCGCGTAGTCATGGGTAATCGCTTATCAGGCTTGTATCAGTTCGAAAGGCGTGGCAGCACCAGGTCCTTGAGGTCGGTGAGCTTGCCATGGAAAAAGTGTCCGCATTCTGCCACTTTCAGCAGCTCATGGGGGCGCGGCAGTGCGTCGGACCAATCGTAGACGATCTGCGGATCGATCACTTCGTCGGTTTCCGGCTGGATCACGCTGAGCTCGCCGTGCCGGGGCACAGGGTTGGCCCCCAGGCGCATCACCGCCGGGGCAACCATGAACAGGTGCTTGAGCTTGATGCCTTGGGCTTCCAGGCGACCGCCGAGGCTGGCGGCGACAAAGCCACCGAAGGAAAAGCCCATCAGGGTCAACGGCAGCTCGGGGTGTTGTTCGCGCAGCCAGCTGAGCGCTGCCTCGGCGTCGTCCACTTCGCCGCTGCCCATGTCGTGGCTGCCAGCGCTCTGACCAACGCCGCGGTAATTGAAACGCAGGGTGATGTAGCCGGCATCGCGGGCGGTGCGCTGCAGCATCGACACCACCTTGTTCATCATGGTGCCACCCTGTACCGGGTTGGGATGGCACAGCAGCACGACGCCACGGGCGTCGGCAACATCGAGGTACAAGGCTTCCAGTTGGCCGACCGGGCCATCGATGAATACGGGGGTTTCGCGGATAAGCAAGGGTAAACTCCGTGACCTCGGAAAGGGTCGACTCGTCTAGCTGAATGATTCTGTCTGAGATATTTGCGATCGTTCGCGGTATACAGCGCAGGTCCGAGCCGTTAACGTAAAGCAAAGCCGTTTATAGAGGAAGGACTCGTGGAACTCTCGCTCTTAGTTTGGTTGTTGCCGACCCTGGCCCTCGTCGTGGGTGTCGTCGTTGGTTTCCTGGTCGCCCGCCTGCTGCCCAATGCCGCACCGAGCAGCACCCAGCGTCAGCTGGATGATATCCAGGAACGTTTCGACAGCTACCAGAATGAGGTGGTTACTCACTTCAACAGTACGGCTGCGCTGGTCAAGAAACTGACCCAAAGCTACCAGGACGTCCAGGATCACCTGGCCGAAGGTGCCAACCGCCTGGCCCTGGACGAACTTACCCGCCAGCGCCTGCTGGCCGCCCTGCACTCCGAAGCCGTGCAGCCTGCGCGTGATCGCCTGACCCCGCCGAAGGACACCGAGGTGCCGCGCGACTACGCACCAAAAGCGCCCAACGCACCGGGCATGCTCGATGAGCATTACGGGCTCAAGCGCTGAGCAAATGGAAAGGCCCCTGTGAGGGGCCTTTTTTATCAGCGTCGCCTGCATTGCGAGCGCTATGCGCTCGATCGCTGGCAAGGCCAGCTCCCACAGGGTCATTTGTGGGAGCCGGACTTGCCGGCGATGGGCTACGCAGTAGCCCCGGTAAGCCTCAGCAATACCAGGGCGCCTCCCCCTCCCGGTAACCGTACTTCTCCCGCGCCTCATCCAGCACCCGCCGCTCAACTCCTCCCTGGCGCACCAGGCTGTGCAAGCTGGCCAGAACAATACTGAAGCGATCGACCTCGAAGAACCGCCGCAGCTGCTGGCGGGTATCGCTACGGCCAAAGCCGTCAGTGCCAAGCGTCATATAAGGTGCTTGTACATATTCAGCAATCAATTGCGGCCAGGCCCGCACGTAGTCGGTTGCCGCAATCACCGGCGCGTCACCGTCCAGGCAGCGCTGCACATGGCTCAGATCAGCACTGCCCTGCCCCAACCGGCCGGCGCGATCTACATCTCGCGCCTCACGCGCCAGCTCGCTGAAGCTGGTGACACTGAACACTTCACTGGCAACCTGCCAGTCGCTGGCCAGCAGTTCACTGGCAGCAATGACTTCACGCAGAATCGCCCCGGAGCCCAGCAGGCGCACCCGCCCCTGGGCAGCCGGCACCTGCTGTTCGACATAACGGTACATGCCGCGCAAGACCTCTTCATGCACCTGCGCCGGCAGGGATGGCTGTGGATAGTTTTCGTTCATCACCGCGACGTAATGGAATTCATCGCGCTGTTCAGTGAGCATGCGCCGCGCCGCGTACTCGAGGATCACCGCCAGCTCGCCAGCAAAGCACGGCTCCCAGGCCCGGCAGTTGGGCACCATCGAGGCCATCACCAGGCTTGAACCGTCCTGGTGCTGCAATCCTTCCCCGCCCAGCGTGGTGCGCCCGGCAGTGGCGCCCAGCAGCAGGCCACGGGCGCGTTGGTCGGCGGCGGCCCAGATCAAATCACCGACGCGCTGGAAGCCGAACATCGAGTAATAGATGTACACCGGCAGCATCGGTTCGCCATGCACCGCGTAGGACGTTGCCGCCGCTACCCAGGAAGAAATCGCCCCGGCCTCGGTAATGCCCTCCTCCAGCAGTTGGCCATCACGCGCCTCCTTGTAGGACAGCAGCGAACCTGCGTCTTCCGGCTCATAGCACTGCCCCAGGGGAGAGTAGATGCCGATCTGGCGGAACAGGCTGGCCATGCCGAAGGTGCGCGCCTCATCGGCCACTATCGGCACCACGCGCGGCCCCAACTGCGGCGCCTTCAGCCAGGCACTGAGCATGCGCACTGCGGCCATGGTGGTGGACATTTCCTTGCCGTCGGCCTGCAGGGCGAAACCGCCCATGGCCTCCAGCGGCGGTACCGACACCGGGCGCGCTTCACTGCGCCGGGCAGGCAGCGGACCACCGAGGGCGGCGCGACGCTCACGCAGATAGCGCATTTCGGCGCTGTCCGGGGCCGGGCGATAGAACTGCAACTGTTCGACCTCGGCGTCCGACAGTGGCAAATGAAAACGATCACGAAAGGCCAGCAACGCCTGCACGTCGAGCTTCTTGGCCTGGTGCGCGGTCATCCGCGATTCACCGGCGGCGCTCATGCCGTAGCCCTTCTTGGTCTTGGCCAGAATCACCGTCGGCCGGCCTTTGCAGGCCTTGGCGGCGGCGAAGGCAGCGTACAGTTTGCGAAAATCGTGGCCACCGCGTTTTAACGCATTGATCTCGGCCGAGCTCATGTGCTCGACCAGTTTCTGCAAGGCCGGTTGCTGATTGAAAAAGTGCTCGAGGTTGTAGGCGCCATCCTTGGCCCCGAGGTTCTGAAACTGCCCGTCGGGGGTCGCCGCCAACTGGCGCAACAGCACGTGTTCGGTGTCGCGGGCGAACAGGGCGTCCCACTCCGAGCCCCAGAGCACCTTGATCACGTTCCATCCCGCGCCACTGAACAGCGCCTCCAGCTCCTGGATGATCTGGCCATTGCCGCGCACCGGGCCGTCCAGGCGCTGCAGGTTGCAGTTGACCACGAAAGTCAGGTTATCCAATTGCTCGCGGGCGGCCAGGGTCAGGCCGGCAATCGACTCCGGCTCGTCCATCTCGCCATCGCCGAACACGCCCCAGACGTGCCGGGCACGGGTATCGAGCAACTGGCGGTTGTGCAGGTAGCGCATGAACCGCGCCTGGTAGATCGCGTTGAGCGGCCCGATGCCCATGGAGCCGGTCGGAAACTGCCAGAAGTCCGGCATCAGCCACGGGTGCGGGTAGGAACACAGGCCATTGCCGGCCACCTCCTGCCGGTAACTGGCCAGTTGCTCTTCGCTTAAACGGCCTTCAAGGAAGGCCCGGGCATAAATGCCCGGCGCCGAATGCGGCTGGAAGAACACCAGGTCAGCGCTACGTTGCTCGCCGCCCGTCTCACCGCGAAAAAAATGCTGAAAGCCAACTTCGAAAATTTCTGCAGCCGAGGCATAACTGGCGATGTGCCCACCGAGGTCGCCATAGGCGTGATTGGCCCGCATGACCATGGCCAGGGCGTTCCAGCGCAGGATGCTGGTGATGCGCTCATCGAGCTCCAGATCACCCGGATAAACGCCCTGCTGCTCCACCGACAAAGTATTGCGATAGGCCGAAAAGGCCTGCGCCTCACGCTCCAGGCCCAGCTCACGGGCGTGAGCTTCCAGTTGCTTGAGTAGAAAGCGGGCACGCTCCGGGCCGCAGTGCAGCAGGGTCGAATCCAGCGCGTCCAGCCACTCGGCGGTCTCTTCCGGGTCACTGTCCTGCTGCGGATCGCCCGGGCGCCGCAGCACACCTTCGCCAGGCACAAGGTTCATCATTGCCACCATTGCATTGACCTCGTCCGTGAAGGGTTCAGGCGCAGGCCTTGAGCGCCTGTTGAATATCCGCCAGCAGGTCGTCGATGTCCTCCAGCCCCACCGAAAGTCTTACCAGCCCTTCGGAAATGCCGTACTGCGCACGCTCCTCTGGGGTATAGCTGGAGTGGGTCATGCTTGCCGGGTGCTGGGCCAGGGATTCGGCATCGCCAAGACTGACGGCACGGCTGAACAGCTGCAGGGCATTCATGAAACGCCTGCCGGCAGTGATGCCGCCCTTGAGTTCGAACGCGATCATGCCGCCAGGCAAACGCATCTGTCGTTGCGCCAGCTCATATTGTGCAAAGCCGGGCAGGCCGGGGTAATTGAGCATTTCAACTTCCGGCTGTTGCTCGAGGAATTCGGCAATGGCCTGGGCATTGCTGCAGTGGCGCTCCATGCGCAAGTTCAGGGTTTTCATCCCGCGCATCAGCAAGGCGGCGTCATGGGGCGACATCACTGCACCGGTCATGTCCTTCAAGCCTTCCAGACGAATCCGATCCACCAGCGCCTTGCGCCCCACCACCAGGCCAGCAGTGATATCGCCATGGCCACTGAGGTATTTGGTCGCCGAATGCACCACCAGGTCGGCGCCCAGCTCAAGCGGTCGCTGCAGGTACGGGGTGCAGTAGGTGTTGTCGACCACCACGTTGATATCGTGCTGGTGCGCAAGCGCGGCCACGGCAGTGATATCGGTCATTTGCATATTGGGGTTGGCCGGGGTTTCGAAATAGATCACCCGGGTATTGCCGTTGATCGCCGCAGCGACAGCCTGCAGGTCGCTCATGTCGACATGCCGGACCTTGACCCCGAACTCGCCGATACCATGGTGTAAAAAGGCAAAGGTGCAGCCGTACAGGGTGCGCCCCACCAGCACCTCGTCGCCGGGGCGCAGCAGGGTCCACAGGGTCGCGGTAATCGCGCCCATTCCCGAAGCCAGCGCCAGGCCGGCCTCGCCGCCTTCGAGCGAGGCCATGCGTTGTTCCAGCAGGGCCAAGGTAGGGTTGGAAATCCGGCTGTAGAAATGTCCTGCCTGTTCCCCGGCGAAGCAGGCAGCACCGTACTCGACAGTCGGAAAAGCAAAGGTCGCGGTCTGGTAGATCGGTGGCACCAGGGCACCACTGTGTTCCAGTGGATCGTAACCGTGGTGAATGGCGCGGGTGGCAAAACCTGAATTGTTATTGGAGCCGCTCATGGCAAACAGCCTCTAGTGGTTTGTTATAAGCTTATGCCACTGAGGTGCTGATTTTTTTCCAAATGTAGCCGTCCTTGCGGAAGGTTATTGACATAAAAACAACGATTTCAGACCACGGAGGGTAAAACATGCCTACAACCATCGATCGCACCGATCGAGCGTTGCTCGCGGCCTTGCAAGACAACGCGCGCTTGACGGTTTCCGAGCTGGCCGACCAGGTCGCACTGACCACCTCGCCGTGCTGGCGACGGATCAAGCTATTGGAAGAGTCCGGCTACATCATCGGCTACCAGGCCATCCTTTCGCCCAAGTCGCTGGGCTTTGGCGTGACCGCGTTCGTCAGCATCATGATGGACTCGCACACCAAGGAAATGGCCCGCGCCTTCGAACAGCGGCTGATGGAAATCCCCGAGATCGTCGCCTGCCACAACATCTCCGGGCGCTATGACTTCCTGCTGGAAATCCTTGCCCGCGACCTTGAGTCATTCGGTGAGTTTGCCCGCGAAGTGCTGCAGACCTTGCCCGGGGTGAAGGAGATTTACTCGAGCTTCTCGTTCAAGGCGGTGAAGGAGAAGCGGGTGATTCCGGTGTCGGAAAAGCACATCTGAGTTCGAATCCCGCTCCTACAATGTGGGAGCGGGCTTGCCCCGCGATTTTCCCGCTACATCGCCCTGTAGGAAGCAAATTTCTCGCTGCTCAGAAAATCCTGACTCCGACTGCCACCCCGCACGACAGACTTCCCCACCTGTAAATCTGCATCCTGTGCGCAAGACGCACCAGGAAGCATTTCACTGGCGCCCACCGTCAACAACCAAGGGATGTTCTGAATGACCTTAAGCACCGATGCGCCTTTCACCTCTCCCTTCTCACAAGCGAACCTGGCCCGAATGCAGAAAGGCTATCCGCCCCGCGCGCCATTTTCAGAAACGGTCAAGAATCGCCGTTCTTATGAAATGCGCCATATCGTGCCAACGAGCGAGGGCGGTGCACTGTATGACCTGGACAACCTGCGAATCCTGACACCCAAACAATGCATCAGCCTCTATGGTGATCCGCAATGATGCTGCTCCATAGCGGGTTTGCTGATTACACGGCGACCGAGTTCGAATTGTTGATCGAGAACATTATCGAGGCCGCTGGCAACGAACTCTATCAGGACACCTTGCTTGAGCACTTCATTGCAGTGACGGAACATCCAGAGGGCTCGGACCTGATTTTTTACCCGGCCAGCGGTCAGGAGCCAACGCCGCAGAAAATTATGAAGCAGATCCTGGAGTGGCGAGTAGCCAACGGCAGGCCTGGACTGAAGGTGGGCTAAATGAGGGCCCATCGCGGGGCAAGCCCAACACTACCGTGCGATGAATTCGGCCAACAAAAAGCCCCACCGAGGTGGGGCTTTTTGTTCAGCGCCAGCGCTTAGATCGCGCCACGCTTGCGCAGCAGGTCCAGCACTTGCTTGACGCCGTCTTCCAGGCTGACGTTCTGGGTGTCGATCACCAGGTCCGCATCCAGCGGTACGTCATACGGGAAGCTTTCGCCCGGGATGTTGTCGCCGCCGGCGGCATACAGGCCCTGCGGGTCGCGCTCGCGGCACGCCAGAGGCGAAGCCTGGACATAGACCGTGAGCAAGCGTTCCTTGCCGATCAGCGCCTTGGCCTGTTCGCGGCCTTCGGCGTCCGGGGCGACGAAGGCGGCCAGGGTCAGCAGGCCGGCTTCGTTGAACTGACGCGCAACGTGCGCGGCACGACGCCAGTTCTCGGTACGCCCGGCGCGGTCCTGCGGCAGGCCCTTGTTCAGGTCGTGACGCAGGTTCTGACCATCGAGCACATACACGGCACGGCCCATGTCGAACAGCTTGCGCTCCACGGCGTAGGCCAGGGTGCTCTTGCCCGCGCCCGAGAGGCCGCTGAACAGCACGGTGGCCGGCTGCTGGCCGAAGCGCAGGGCACGTTCTGCGGTGTCCACGTGGGCCAGTTTGCCGTGCTGGCCGACGCTGCCATGGGGCACAACCGGTGGCGCGATGATCATGCCGGCGCCGACGGTGCCGTTGGTCAGGCGGTCGATGACGATGAAGGCGCCGGTGGTGCGGTTGCTGTCATAGCCGTCCAGCGCAATCGGCGCGTCGAGGCTGACCTTGACCTTGCCGATCTCGTTGAGCTGCAGGGCACTGGCAGCGCCCTGCTCCAGGGTGTTGACATCGACCTTGTGGGCGATGCTGGCAATCGAGCCCGGCACATAGCTGGTGGCGCGCTTGATGTCGTATTTCTTGCCCGGCAACATTGGCTCTTCAGCCATCCACACCAACATGGCGTCGAACTGATCGGTCACCGGCGGGACGTTGTCGGCATGCACCAGCAGGTCGCCACGGGAGATGTCGATCTCGTCTTCCATGGTCAGGGTCACGGCCTGGCCGGGGCCGGCGTTTTCCAGTTCACCTTCGAAGGTGACAATGGACTTGACCCGGCTGCTCTTGCCCGACGGCAGCACGACGATTTCATCGCCCTTGTGCACCACGCCGCTGGCCAGGGTACCGGCAAAACCACGGAAGTTCAGGTTCGGGCGGTTAACGTACTGCACCGGGAAACGCAGGTCGGTGAAGTTGCGGTCGGCCGCAACTTCGACGGTTTCAAGGATTTCCATCAGCGCCGGGCCCGTGTACCACGGCGAACGCTCGCTGCGGTTGACCACGTTGTCGCCCTTGAGCGCCGACATCGGCACGAAGTGCAGGCTGCTCGGGCTCATGTTGATGGCATCGGCGAACTTCAGGTAGTCGGCCTTGATGCTCTCGAACACGCCCTCGTCAAAGCCTTTGAGGTCCATCTTGTTGACCGCGACGACGATGTGCTTGATGCCCAGCAACGAGGCAATGTAGCTGTGCCGGCGGGTCTGGGTCTGCACGCCGTAGCGGGCATCGACGAGGATGATCGCCAGGTCGCAGGTCGACGCACCGGTGGCCATGTTGCGGGTGTACTGCTCGTGGCCCGGGGTGTCGGCGATGATGAACTTGCGCTTGGCGGTAGAGAAGTAGCGGTAGGCCACATCGATGGTGATGCCCTGCTCGCGCTCGGCCTGCAGGCCATCGACCAGCAGCGCCAGGTCGATGTCGTCACCGGTGGTGCCGACTTTCTTCGAATCGCGGGTGATGGCTTCCAGATGGTCTTCGTAGATCATCTTCGAGTCGTGCAGCAGGCGCCCGATCAGGGTGCTCTTGCCGTCGTCGACGTTACCGCAGGTGAGAAAGCGCAGCAGCTCTTTACGTTCGTGCTGGGCCAGGTAAGCGAGGATGTCCTCGCTGATCAGATCAGATTGGTGGCTCATTACATTCAAGCTCCAAGCTGTAAGCTTCAAGCGGCAAGCTTGTCGGCATACAACTAGTCAGAAATTTTGTTGATCAACCCGCTCAGCATTCTTGAAAGCTCACGAGTCTCTGAAATCCACTCATTCGACAAAGGCTTTGGCAGATAGCCTACCTCTCCCCCGATGATGATCTGCGTACGCAACTCACCGCAGGACGCCTTGGCAATACACAGATAGCGAACCTTTTCTTTTGCCGTTCTGCGCTCCATGCCTTCGGCGATATTCGACGGAACGGAAAGTGCCGCCCGGGTGATCTGATCCTTGAATCCAAGATCCCGGCACACCCTCTGCTGCGTGTAAATCGCTACCGCCAAATCTTTGCTTCTCTGCCAAACAGCAAGCTTCTCAAAGTCCATTGTTAAGCACTCTCACGCACCCACAATGGGGCGGCAGCCGACAAAACCCAGAAGCTACGCACCTTGCTTCCAACTTGCAGCTTGCCGCTTGTAACTTGAAGCTTAGAAGTACCCTTGCCGTTTTTTGTCTTCCATGGAGCCGGCGCCATCGTGGTCGATGACACGGCCCTGGCGCTCGGAAGTGCGCGTCAGGAGCATTTCCTGAATGATGTCGGTGAGGCTTTCGGCCTCCGACTCCACAGCGCCCGTCAACGGGTAGCAGCCAAGGGTACGGAAACGCACCTTCTTCTTGACGATACGGGCCTTTTCTTCCTCCGATAGGTGCTCGAGGATGCGCGCGTCGTCGATCATAATCAGGGTACCGTTCTTCTCGATCACTTCACGCTCGGCAGCGAAGTACAGCGGCACGATCGGGATGCCTTCGAGGTAGATGTACTGCCAGATGTCCAGCTCGGTCCAGTTCGACAGCGGGAACACGCGAATCGACTCGCCCTTGTTGACCTTGCCGTTGTAGACGTTCCACAGCTCCGGACGCTGGTTCTTCGGGTCCCAGCGGTGCTTGCTGTCACGGAACGAGTAGACCCGTTCCTTGGCCCGCGACTTCTCTTCGTCGCGGCGCGCGCCACCGAAGGCGGCGTCGAAGCCGTATTTGTCGAGCGCCTGCTTGAGGCCCTCGGTCTTCATGATGTCGGTGTGCTTGGCACTGCCGTGGGTGAACGGGTTTATACCCTGGGCGACGCCGTCCGGGTTGACGTGAGTGATCAGCTCCAGGCCCATTTCCTCGACCATCTTGTCGCGGAAGCTGTACATCTCCTGGAATTTCCACTGGGTGTCGACGTGCATCACCGGGAACGGCAGCTTGCCCGGGAAGAAGGCCTTGCGCGCCAGGTGCAGCATCACGGCCGAGTCCTTGCCAATCGAGTACAGCATCACCGGGTTATCGAACTCGGCGGCCACCTCACGAATGATGTGGATGCTTTCCGCCTCCAACTGTTTCAAATGCGTCAGTTTGTCGACCATGGTTACTCACGGAAATACGATCTTATGGACGGCCAGCGGGCCGTGTTCGAGCGGGCCACTTTATCACAGCACCCGATTCTATTTAGGCAGCCAACTAGAACGAAACAGTATAAGAATATGCCCTGCCGTTTTAGCTTTATATAGGGTTCGGACAGTCGATGAACAGGTGCTCCAGGGCAAACCGTCGGGCCAGGTAATCGCCCAGCGCCTGCACCCCATAGCGCTCCGTGGCATGGTGGCCAGCGGCGATGAAACTGATGCCGTTCTCGCGGGCGCTGTGGAAGGTTTGCTCGGAGGCTTCGCCACTCAGGTACAGGTCGACGCCGGCGGCAATCGCCTGGTCGATGTAGCCCTGGCCGCCGCCGGTGCACCAGCCAACCCGACGGATGATCTGCTCGCCTTCGATCAGCAGCGGCTCGCGGCCCATCACCTCCTGCACCTTGCGGGCAAAATCCCGCGTTGACATCGGTTCGGCGAGCGAGCCGACCAGGCCGACGATACGTGGGTTCTGCGGGTCCAGCGGGCCTTCGACGGTGATGTCGAGCTGACGCGCCAGTTGCACGTTGTTACCTACTTCCGGGTGCAGATCCAGCGGCAGGTGGTAGGACAGCAGGCTCAAGTCGTTTTTCAACAGGGTTTTCAACCGGCGCTGCTTCATGCCGGTGATGCACGGGTTCTCGCCCTTCCAGAAATAGCCGTGGTGCACCAGCACCAGGTCGGCGTCGGCCTCGACCGCGGCGTCGAGCAAGGCCTGGCTTGCGGTAACACCGCTGACGATGCGGGTCACCTGCGGGCGGCCCTCGACCTGCAGGCCGTTGGGGCAGTAGTCCTGGATTTTGGCGCTGCCGAGGTAGCGTTCGGCTTCCTCGACCAGGGTACTCAGGGCAACAGCCATGGAAAGACTCCTCATTTTCGCAGTTCAGCGCGGCCCAAGGCCCCGTATAATGACCGCCATTATGGGCCGTCGCCGGGTTTGGGGAAACCGACGGCAGTTGCCTGGGGGCCTGCATTGTTGGCTTTCGTGACGATTTAACAGTTCCTGCACAAGCTGCAGCGCAGTATGATCGCGCGCGTTCACGCTCCCAGCTGTCATCGGCCCTCTGCCAACTCCCAGGATTCGTTCAATGTTCAAGGCTTTGCGTTACTTTGGCTGGCCGCTGCTGGTCGGCGTGCTGATCGCCCTGTTGGTCATCCAGCGCTTTCCGCAATGGGTCGGCCTGCCCAGCCAGGACGTCAACCTGCAGCAAGCTCCGCAGACCACGCGGATCATGCAGGGGCCGGTGTCCTACGCCGACGCCGTGAGCATCGCCGCCCCGGCGGTGGCCAACCTGTACACCACCAAGGTGGTCAACAAGACCGCCCACCCGCTGTTCGAAGACCCGCAGTTCCGCCGCTTCTTCGGTGACAACCTGCCCAAGCAGCGCCGCTGGGAGTCGAGCCTGGGGTCGGCAGTGATCATGAGCCCGGAAGGCTACCTGCTGACCAACAACCACGTGACCTCCGGTGCCGACCAGATCGTGGTGGCGCTCAAGGACGGCCGCGAAACACTGGCGCGGGTCATCGGCAGCGACCCGGAAACCGACCTGGCAGTGCTGAAGATCGACCTGAAGAACCTGCCGTCGATCACTATCGGCCGCTCCGACAATATTCACATCGGCGACGTCGCCCTGGCCATCGGCAACCCCTTCGGTGTCGGCCAGACCGTGACCATGGGCATCATCAGCGCCACCGGGCGCAACCAGTTGGGCCTGAACAACTACGAAGACTTCATCCAGACTGACGCCGCAATCAACCCGGGCAACTCCGGTGGCGCGCTGGTCGACGCCAACGGCAACCTGACCGGTATCAACACGGCGATCTTCTCCAAGTCCGGAGGCTCGCAAGGCATCGGCTTTGCCATCCCGACCAAGCTGGCGCTGGAGGTAATGAAGTCGATTATCGAGCACGGCCAGGTGATTCGTGGCTGGCTGGGTATCGAGGTGCAGCCGCTGAGCCAGGAACTGGCCGAGTCGTTCGGCATGCAGGGGCGCCCGGGCATTGTCGTGGCGGGGATTTTCCGTGATGGTCCGGCGCAGAAGGCCGGCCTGGAGCTGGGTGACGTGATCCTCAGCATCAATGGCGAACCAGCCGGCGATGGTCGCCGCTCGATGAACCAGGTGGCGCGGATCAAGCCCAATGACAAGGTAGCGATTCAGGTCATGCGCAACGGCAAGGAGCTCAAGCTGACCGCCGAGATCGGCTTGCGTCCGCCGCCGGCACCGGCGGCCAAAGAAGAAAACTGACCTTCTACAAAGAAGCGGGCTGTTTCACAGCCCATCGCCGGCAAGGCCGGCTCCTACAGATCCAGTGTGTGAGCCGGCCTTGCCGGCGATGGGCTGCAAAGCAGCCCCAATGGGTCAGTGCAGAATCTGGCTCAAGAACAACTTGGTCCGCTCATTCTGCGGCCGGTCGAAGAAGTCGTCCGGCGCTGCCTGCTCCACAATCTCGCCCTTGTCCATAAAGATCACCCGGTTCGCTACGGTGCGGGCAAAGCCCATCTCGTGGGTCACGCAGAGCATGGTCATGCCATCTTCGGCAAGGCCAACCATGGTATCGAGCACTTCCTTGACCATCTCCGGGTCCAGCGCCGAGGTCGGTTCGTCGAAGAGCATGATCTTTGGCTTCATGCACAGCGCCCGGGCAATCGCTACCCGTTGCTGCTGACCACCGGAAAGCTGCCCCGGAAACTTGTTGGCCTGCTCCGGAATACGTACCCGTTCAAGATAGTGCATGGCGATTTCCTCGGCCTTGCGCTTGGGCATCTTGCGCACCCACATCGGCGCCAGGGTGCAGTTCTGCAGGATGGTCAGGTGCGGGAACAGGTTGAAATGCTGGAACACCATGCCGACTTCGCGGCGGATCGCTTCGATCTGCTTGAGGTCGTTGGTCAGCTCCACGCCATCGACGACGATGCGCCCCTGCTGGTGCTCTTCCAGGCGGTTGAGGCAGCGGATGGTGGTCGACTTGCCCGAGCCCGACGGCCCGCACAGCACAATGCGCTCGCCCTGACGCACGTTCAGGTTGATGTCCTTGAGCACGTGGAACTGGCCGTACCACTTGTTCACGCCCTGCATCTGAATAATGCCTTCAGGGCTCACAGGCTGTTTGATCACTTCACTCATGGGAACACTCCTAACGCTTGTGGCCTGTGTCCAGCTTGCGCTCCAGATGCATGGAGTAGCGGGACATACCGAAACAGAAAATCCAGAAAACCAGGGCGGCAAACACATAGCCCTCGGTCGCCATGCCCAGCCAGGCCGGGTCGGCAGCGGCCTGCTTGACGCTGTTGAGCAGGTCAAAGAGGCCGATGATGATCACCAGGCTCGTGTCCTTGAACAGGGCAATGAAGGTGTTGACGATGCCGGGGATTACCAGCTTCAGGGCTTGCGGCAGAATCACCAGGCCCATCGAGCGCCAGTAGCCCAGGCCCATGGCCGCAGCGGCTTCGTACTGGCCTTTGGGAATGGCCTGCAGGCCGCCGCGCACCACTTCGGCGATGTACGCCGACTGGAACAGAATCACCCCGATCATGGCCCGCAGCAGCTTGTCGAAGCTCATGCCTTCAGGCAGGAACAACGGCAGCATCACCGAGGACATGAACAGCACGGTAATCAGCGGCACACCACGCCAGAACTCGATGAAGGTCACGCAGACCACCTTCACCGCCGGCATGTTCGAACGCCGCCCCAATGCCAGCAGAATCCCCAGCGGCAAGGCCCCGACGATACCCACGGTGGCGATCACCAGGGTCAGCATCAGCCCGCCCCACTGGTTGGTCGGTACCGTGGCCAGGCCCAGGTAACCGCCGTGCAGCAGGGTGTAGGCGATGATCGGGTACAGCACCAGGAAACCCAGGCCGTAAACCGCCTTGCGCGGGAAGCGCGAGATGAACAACGGTGCGGCGCCGATGACCGCCAGCCAGACGGTCAGGTCGACACGCCAGCGCAGTTCGCTCGGGTAATAGCCGTACATGAACTGGCCGAAGCGCTGCTGGATGAACACCCAGCAGGCGCCCTCCTTGGTGCAATCGGCGCGGGTGGTGCCCACCCAGTTGGCGTCGAAGATCGACCACTGCAGCAACGGCGGTACGATCAGCCACACCAGGTACACGGCAAACAGCGTCAGCAGGGTGTTGAGCCAGCTGGAGAACAGGTTGGCGCGCATCCAGGCCATTACGCCGACGGCTTTGACCGGTGGCGGCATATCAGGTTTGAAAACATGGGTACTCATGCGCTTGTCCTCACCGCTCGATCAGCGCAATGCGCTTGTTGTACCAGTTCATCAGCAGGGAAATGCTGATGCTGATGGCCAGATAGACGCTCATGGTGATGGCGATCACCTCGATGGCCTGGCCGGTCTGGTTGAGCACGGTACCGGCGAACAGCGAGACCATTTCCGGGTAGCCGATACCGGCCGCCAGCGAAGAGTTCTTCGCCAGGTTCAGGTACTGGCTGGTCAGCGGCGGAATGATCACCCGCAGTGCCTGGGGAATGATCACCTTGCGCAGCGTCGGTCCTTCGCGCAGCCCCAGGGAGCGGGCCGCCTCGGTCTGGCCGTAGCTCACCGAACGGATGCCGGAGCGCACGATTTCGGCAATGAACGCCGCGGTATAGATGGTCAGCGCCAGGGTCAGGGCCAGCAGTTCCGGAATCAGCACCCAGCCGCCGACGAAGTTGAAGCCCTTGAGCTGCGGCATCTCCCAGTGCACCGGCGCGCCGAACAGCAACACGCACAACGCCGGAATGCCGAAGAACAGGAACAGACCGACCCAGAATTTGTGGAACGGCTCGCCGGTGGCCTCAAAGCGCCGGTTGGCCAGACGCACCATCACCACAATGGCGAGGATTGCCAGTGCCACGGCGACGACGAATGGCCAGAATCCTTCGGCCATGGCAGCACCGGGCATGTTCAGGCCCCGGTTGCTGATAAAGAAGGTGTCGTTGAGATTGATGCTACCCCGCGGTCCCGGCAGGGTCAGGAACACCGCGAAGTACCAGAACAGGATCTGCAGCAGCGGTGGGATGTTACGGAAAGTCTCGACATATACGGTGGCCAGCTTGCTGATCATCCAGTTCGGTGACAGTCGTGCCACACCGATGATGAAGCCCAGCAGGGTCGCGAGGATGATGCCGATGAAAGTTACCAGCAGGGTGTTGAGCAGGCCGATGACGAAGACCCGCGCATAACTGTCCTGTTCGGTATAGGGGATCAGGTGCTGGGCGATGCCGAAGCCGGCACTGCGTTCGAGAAAGTCGAAGCCCGAAGTGATCCCGCGGTGCTGCAGGTTGGTCTGGGTATTGTGAAACAGGTACCAGCCCAGACCGACCACCGCGACCACGGTGATAATCTGGAACAGCCACGCACGCACACGTGGATCGCTCAGGGATAGTCCCTTGGGTGCGCCGATATTATTTTGCATGTAATGCCCCGCAAGGAAGGGAACCGAACAGCCTGCGGCGGCCGGATGCCGCCGCAGGCCGCAACCGTCAGCGCACCGGTGGCGCGTACTGGATGCCGCCGTTGTTCCACAGGGCGTTCAGACCGCGGTCGATTTGCAGTGGGGTTTCCTTGCCCAGGTTTTTCTCGAAGACTTCGCCGTAGTTGCCGACCTGCTTGACGATCTGCACTACCCAGTCCTTCGGCAGTTTCAGGTCTTTGCCGTACTCGCCGTCAGCGCCGAGCATGCGGGCTACGTCAGGGTTCTTGGTGGCCTTGGCTTCGGCTTCGACGTTTTTCGAGCTGATGCCCATCTCTTCGGCATTGAGCATGGCGAACAGGGTCCACTTGACGATGCTGAACCACTCTTCATCGCCTTTGCGCACCACCGGGCCCAGTGGTTCCTTGGAGATGGTCTCTGGCAGCACCACGTAATCGGCCGGGGCGGCCAGCTTGGAGCGTTGTGCGTAGAGCTGCGACTTGTCCGAGGTGAGTACGTCGCAACGGCCGGACTCCAGCGACTTGGCGCTCTCGTCGGAGGTGTCGAAGGTGATCGGGGTGTATTTCAGGCCGTTGGCGCGGAAGTAGTCGGAGACGTTGAGTTCGGTGGTGGTACCGGCCTGGATGCAGATGGTTGCACCGTCCAGTTCCTTGGCGCTGGAAACGCCGAGCTTCTTGTTGACCAGAAAACCGATGCCGTCGTAGTAGGTAACACCGGCGAACACCAGGCCCATGCCGGCGTCGCGCGAGCTGGTCCAGGTGGTGTTGCGCGACAGCACGTCGACTTCGCCGGACTGCAGCGCGGTGAAGCGCTCCTTGGCGTTGAGCTGGCTGAACTTGACCTTCTTGGCGTCGCCGAATACCGCTGCGGCGACCGCGCGGCAGACGTCGGCGTCGATGCCGACGATGTTGCCCTTGGCATCCGGTACCGAGAAGCCCGGCAAACCGTCACTGACGCCACATTGAACGAATCCCTTCTTCTGTACTGCGTCCAGGGTCGCACCTGCCTGTGCGAAACCGCTGATACCCAACGCGGTAGCAGCGGTAACCACTGCCAGTGTGGATTTCAACATCTTCATTCAAACCTCCAGTTTTGCTCTTGTTGTGTGAGCCGGGATTGCACCGCACCCTTATGAGGCGCATCCGACCCGTGTTGGCTTGTTTTTGGGTCAATTGGCGCAATGCGCTGTTCTGTGACAGCCTTGGGGACCGCTAACGGGTGTTACCGTCCAAAACGTGTAACCTCGCATCAGGAGTTTCATAGCAAAGCGCGTACCACACTGGAGGGCTAAAGCGTTTCAGTTAACGTCAATAGGAAAACTTGCAACGTTGCGACAGGTTTTTCCCGGATTTACCCGACGCGCCTTCATTTCATGCACGCAAACAAGAGCGCGCGCACACTTTCGGAGCAGTCATGACCCACCCGCTGATTCTCGAACCACAAAACACCGCAGATGCCTGTGTGATCTGGTTGCACGGCCTGGGGGCCGATCGTTACGACTTCATGCCGGTTGCCGAAGCCCTGCAGGAGGTTTTGCTGAGCACTCGCTTCGTCATGCCCCAGGCGCCAAACCGGCCGGTAACCATCAACGGTGGCTATGCAATGCCCAGCTGGTACGACATCAAGGCCATGAGCCCGGCGCGGGCCATTGATGAAGACCAGTTGCAGGAATCGGCCGAACAGGTGATCGCGCTGATCAAGGCCGAGCAGGCCAAGGGCGTGGCCCTGTCGCGGATCATCCTCGCCGGCTTCTCCCAGGGCGGCGCGGTGGTGCTGCACACTGCCTATATAAAGTGGCAAGAAGCACTGGGCGGGGTAATTGCCCTGTCGACCTATGCCCCGACCTTCACCGAGGAACGCGAACTGAGCGCCTGCCAGCAACGCACCCCGGCTCTGTGCCTGCATGGTGTGTACGATCCCGTGGTAGTGCCATCCATGGGCCGTTCGGCTTATGAGCATCTGAATAACTGGGGCGTCAACGCCAAGTGGGCTGAGTACCCGATGGAGCACGAAGTGCTGCCGGAAGAAATTCGCGATATCGCCGACTGGCTGACCGAACGCCTGCGCTAAAAGAAGCGTTCCCTGTAGTTGTCAGTGCAATCCACTACGCCGCGCCCGATTCTTGCATTACACTGCCCGGCGTACATTCCTTAACCAATTGATGAGATGACCGTGCTCAAAGCACTCAAGAAGATGTTCGGCAAGAGCGAGGTTGAGCAACTCGCCACCGAAACCGCTGCCCCCGTGAAGCAGCCGCCCGCAGCACCCCAGGCCCCTGCCCCGTCGGCTCCGCTCGAGACCGAGGCCGCAGCCCCTGCGCCGGTCCCGGTCCCCGCCGAAAAACCGGTCGAGGCCAAGCCGCGCCGTGAGCGCAAGCCCAAGCCCGCCGCCTCCACCTGGAAGCTCGAAGATTTCGCCGTCGAACCGCAGGAAGGCAAGACCCGTTTCCATGACTTCAAGCTCTCGCCCGAGCTGATGCATGCGATCCACGACCTCGGCTTCCCGTACTGCACGCCGATCCAGGCACAAGTGCTGGGCTACACCCTGCGTGGCAAAGACGCCATCGGCCGGGCCCAGACCGGTACCGGCAAGACCGCGGCTTTCCTGATTTCGATCATCACCCAGTTGCAGCAAACCCCGCCGCCGAAAGAGCGCTACATGGGCGAGCCACGGGCGCTGATCATCGCCCCGACCCGCGAGCTGGTGGTACAGATCGCCAAGGACGCCGCGGCGCTGACCAAATACACCGGCCTCAACGTCATGACCTTCGTCGGCGGTATGGACTTCGACAAGCAGCTCAAGGCCCTCGAAGCCCGCCACTGCGACATCCTGGTCGCCACCCCGGGCCGCCTGCTGGACTTCAACCAGCGCGGCGAAGCACACCTGGACATGGTCGAGGTGCTGGTGCTGGACGAAGCCGACCGCATGCTCGACATGGGCTTCATCCCCCAGGTGCGGCAGATCATCCGCCAGACCCCGCCCAAGAGCGAACGCCAGACCCTGCTGTTCTCGGCTACCTTCACCGAAGACGTGATGAACCTGGCCAAGCAGTGGACCACCGACCCTGCCATCGTCGAGATCGAGCCGGAGAACGTCGCCAGCGAAACCGTCGAGCAGCACGTCTATGCCGTGGCCGGCAGCGACAAGTACAAGCTGCTGTACAACCTTGTGACCGAGAACAAATGGGAACGGGTGATGGTCTTTGCCAACCGCAAGGATGAAGTGCGGCGCATCGAAGAACGCCTGGTGCGCGATGGCGTCAACGCCGCCCAGCTGTCGGGCGACGTGCCGCAGCACAAGCGGATCAAAACCCTCGAGAGCTTTCGCGAAGGGCGCATCACCGTGCTGGTGGCCACCGACGTGGCTGGCCGCGGTATCCACATCGACGGCATCAGCCATGTGATCAACTTCACCCTGCCGGAAGACCCGGACGATTACGTACACCGCATTGGTCGTACCGGTCGTGCCGGCACCAGCGGCGTGTCGATCAGCTTCGCCGGTGAGGATGACTCCTACCAGTTACCGGCGATCGAAGAGCTGCTGGGGCGCAAGATCAGTTGCGAAATGCCGCCGACCGAACTGCTCAAGCCGGTACCGCGCAAGCATCACTGATTGCGGTAACACCCATCGCGGGGCAAGCCCATTCCTACATCACCCTGTAGGAGCGGGCTTGCCCCGCGATGCTTTTCAGCCTTTTTAAACCTGGCCATATTGCCCAAATGAACTAAAAGTCCATAATAGACAAAATAGTTCATATGGAGCTTCGCATGTCTGCGCCTCTCGTCATCGATCAACAGCACGCTCGCCAACTGCTCGCCCAGGTGGATGTTCCGCAGATCCTGCGCAACCTGTTCCGTGACCTGGCGGCCGGGCAAGCGGTACAGCCGCCCCAGCAGCTGGTGGAGTTCCCCGCAGGCAAAGGCGACTTCATCAACTACGGTGGTGTCCTGGCCGAACAGCGCGTGTACGGGGTCAAGACCTCGCCCTACATCGTCCGCGAGCAGGGCCCGCTGGTCACCGCCTGGACCCTGTTGATGTCCATGGACAGCGGCCAGCCCCTGCTGCTGTGCGATGCCGGTGAGCTGACCACCGCGCGCACCGCCGCCACTACCGCCGTCGCCGTCGATGCCCTGGCAGCCAGCGAGGCCCGGCGCCTGACCATCATCGGCAGCGGCCCGATTGCCCGCGCCCACTTGCATTACGCCCGCAGCCTGCGCCCATGGCAGGACATCCGCCTGTACTCGCCAAGCCTGGGCCGCCAATCCGCCGAACAGCGTCAGGTCCTGAGCGATCTCGACCCGCGCCTGGTGTTCAGTGAAAGCCTGGAGCAGGCTGTGCTGGATGCCGACGTGATCATGCTCTGTACTTCCTCCGCCACCCCGGTGCTCGACCCACGCCAGTTGAGCAAGCCCGCACTGATCACCTCGATCAGCACCAACGCGGTGCGCGCCCACGAAGTGCCGCCAGCGGCTCTGAGCGAGATGGACGTTTACTGCGATTACCGCGTAACCACCCCCGGCAGCGCCGGCGAGATGCGCATCGCCGCCGAGCAACATGGCTGGCAAACCGAAGCGATCGTCGGCGATCTGGCGCAATTGATCAGTGGTGCGGCGCAGAAGCCTAACTACCAGCGCCACGCCTTTTTCCGCTCCATCGGCCTGGGCCTGGAAGACATCGCCCTGGCCAACGCCCTGTACCGCCTGCAACGCGCCGACTGAGGAAACCTTCATGCAACAGGCTGATTTCATCATCATCGGCGCCGGTATTGCCGGTGCCTCCACCGGCTACTGGCTGGCCGGCCACGGCCGGGTACTGCTGCTTGAGCGCGAGTCGCAGCCCGGTTACCACTCCACCGGCCGCTCGGCAGCGCTGTACACCGCCGCTTATGGCACGCCGCAGGTGCGCGCGCTGACCCTGGCCAGCCGGGCGTTTTTCGACCAACCGCCGGCGGGTTTCGCCGAGCACCCGCTGCTCAGCCCACGCGGGGAAATGACCGTCGACCTCAATGGCGACCCTGAAGAGCTGCAGCGCCAGTACCAGAGCGCCAAGGCCTGCGTGCCTGAGGTCGAACTGCTCAGCGCCGAACAAGCCTGCGCGCGCCTGCCGGTGCTGCGCCGCGACAAAGTGCATGGCGCCCTGTACGACCCGAGCGCCAGCGACATCGACACCGACGCCCTGCACCAGGGGTATCTGCGCGGCATTCGTCGCCAGCAGGGCGAAGTGCACAGCGATTGCGAAGTACAGCACCTGAGCCGCGACGCCGAAGGCCTCTGGCACGTGCAGACCAGCCGCGGCACGTTCAGCGCCCCGGTGCTGATCAACGCCGCCGGGGCCTGGGCCGACAAGGTCGGCGAACTGGCTGGCGCCCGGCCGCTGGGACTGCAGCCAAAGCGTCGCGCCGCGTTCATCTTCGCCGGCCCCGATGGCATCGACAGCCATGCCTGGCCGATGCTGGTCAGCCTCGATGAGTCGTTCTACATGAAGCCCGACGCCGGCATGCTGCTCGGCTCACCGGCCAATGCCGATCCGGTCGAGCCCCACGATGTGCAGGCCGAAGAGCTGGACATCGCCATGGGCATCTACCAGATCGAAGAAGCCACTACCCTGAGCATTCGTCGCCCGACTCGTACCTGGGCCGGGCTGCGCAGCTTCGTCGCTGACGGCGACCTGGTGGCCGGCTTCGATCCACAGGTACCCGGGCTGTTCTGGGTGGCCGCGCAAGGAGGCTATGGTATCCAGACCTCGCCGGCCATGGGCCAGGCCAGCGCCGCCCTGGTGCGCGGTGAAGACGTGCCTGACACCCTCAAGGGCTTTGGCCTCAACGCCGCGATGCTGTCGCCACGCCGCCTGCAAGGGTGACGCCCGGCCGCGATTGCGGCACACTCCCAGCGCCCTGTCGCAAGGGCGCTGACACCGCCTGGAGCCCGTCCGAATGCCCACACCCCAAGCCGATCCCGTCCTGCACAACTACCGGGCCATCGCCGACGCCATCGCCACCCTGTTCTTCCCCCACGCCGAAGTGGTGCTGCACGATTTACGCAGCCAGAAGATCGACTACATCGCCAACAACCTGTCCAAGCGCGAGATTGGCGACGATGCAGCGCTGGAGGACATGTTCGAGGAAGGTACCGACGAGACCAACATCGGCCCCTACGAAAAACTCAACTGGGACGGCCAGAAGATCCGCTCGCTGAGCACCGTACTGCGCGACCCGGCCGGCAAGCCGCTGGCGGTGCTGTGCATCAACCTGAATATTTCCCTGTTCGAAAACGCCAAGGCGGCGCTCGATCTGTTCCTCTCGCCAAGCAAGCTGATCCCGCAGCCCGATGCGCTGTTTCGCGATGACTGGCAGGAGCGCATCAACACCTTCCTCAACAGCTGGCTGCGCCAGCGGCAACTGAGCCTCAACCTGCTCAGCCGCGACCACAAGCGCGAGCTGGTGCTGGCCCTGCACGCCGAGGGCGCGTTCAAGGGCAAGAGCGCGGCCAACTATGTGGCCAATGTACTGGGGATGGGACGGGCGACGGTGTACAAACACCTGAAGGAACTCAAGGCCTGATCACGCTCAGGCCTTGAGTAAAGCGGCGATCAGTCGCCGTAAATATCAGACTTGAAGTACTTGGCCTGGATCTTCTGGTACTCGCCGTTGGCGCGAATGGCGTCGATGGCCTGGTTGAGCCTGCTGACCAGCTCGCCGTTGCCTTTGCGCACGGCAATCCCGGCACCTTCACCGACGTATTTCGGATCTTTCAGCTCAGGGCCGGTAAAGGCATAGTCCGCGCCGCGTGGCATCGACAGGAAGTCTTCCAGCGGGATGGTGTCGGCAAAAATCGCATCGACCCGCCCGGATGCCAGGTCCATGTAGATTTCTTCGTTGTTGCCGTAACGCTGGACCTTGATGCCCTTGGGTTCGAACACTTCGGTGGCGTAGCGATCAGTGGTGGTCGCGCGCTGCACGCCAACCGTCTTGCCCTTGAGGCTCGCGTACTGGTCATCGACCACCGCACCTTTCTTCATCACCAGCCGCGATGAAGTGAAATAGTACTTGTGGGTGAAGTCCACGGATTTCTTGCGTTCTTCGCTGATGGTCATCGACGACAGGGCGGCGTCGATTTTCTTCACTTTCAGCGAAGGGATCAGACCGTCGAACTCGACCTCTTTCCACTCACACTTGACCTGCATCTGGGCGCACAGGGCATTGCCGATGTCGTAGTCGAAACCGACGATCTGGCCCTTGTCATTCTTCGAGGCAAAGGGTGGGTAGGCGGCTTCGATGCCGAGGCGCAGGGTATCCCCAGCGGCGAACAGACTGCTGCTGGCCACCAGGCTCAAGGCCAGACCGCTGATCAGGGTGAACTTGTTCATGACAGGTCTCTCTCGCTCGTTGTTGGAGGTGTGTTGCAAGACAGAGGAATAGGGGCAGGCAAGGGTCGGCCTGGAATTATTTTGTACTCATAATTCCATACTGGACTTTTTGGTATGATAATTCAACAAGCAAAAGCATCGCGGGGCAAGCCCGCTCCTACCTTGATCCCTGTAGGAGCGGGCTTGCCCCGCGATCAGATTTACCAGCGCCCGGCAGCCTCTTCATCACTCAGCTTGCCTTCAACCCAGCGCGGGCCGTCGCCGGTCTGTTCCTTCTTCCAGAACGGCGCGCGGGTTTTCAGGTAGTCCATGATGAAATTGCAGGCATCGAACGCGGCTTGTCGATGGGCGCTGGCGACACCGACAAAAACGATCGGCTCACCCGGCTCAAGGCCGCCGATGCGGTGCAGCACCTCGACCTTGAGCAGCGGCCAGCGCTGCTCGGCTTCAACCACGATCTTGGCCAGGGCCTTCTCGGTCATGCCCGGATAATGCTCGAGGAACATCCCCGCCACGTCCTGGCCATCATTGAAGTCGCGCACGTAGCCGACAAAACCGACCACCGCGCCGACACCGACGTTGGCCGCATGCATCGCATTGACTTCAGTACCCGGGTCGAAGGGCTCGCTCTGGACTCGAACGCTCATGCTCAACCTCCGGTCACAGGCGGGAAGAACGCCACTTCGTCACCGTCTTCAAGCGGCTCATCCAGCTTGCACAACTCTTCATTGCGCGCGCACATCAGGTTCTGTTCGCTCAGCACCTGGTACTGACCGCCCTTGGCCACCAGCGCATCACGAACATCTGCAAGCGTCGCGAACTCACCCGCAAGCCGCTCGACATCAACCCCCAGAACTTCCCGATAACGGGCGAAATACATCACCTTGATGCTCATTTCACTTCATCCGCCTGGTAATGACCGCTCTTGCCGCCGAGCTTTTCCAGCACACGCACGCCGTCGATGATCATGCCGCGATCGACCGCCTTGCACATGTCATAGATGGTCAGCGCCGCGACGCTGGCAGCGGTCAGCGCTTCCATTTCTACCCCGGTCTGCCCGGCCAGCTTGCAGCGGGCGACGATATAGACGGTGTCGTTGCCTTCGGCGCTGAGCTCGACCTTGACGCTGGTCAGCAGCAACGGGTGGCACAACGGGATCAGGTCGCTGGTCTTCTTCGCCGCCTGGATACCGGCAATGCGCGCCACGGCAAACACGTCACCCTTGGGGTGTTCGCCTTCGACGATCATCTGCAGGGTTTGCGGGAGCATGCGCACCCGCGCTTCGGCCACGGCCTCACGCGACGTCACGGCTTTATCGGTGACGTCGACCATGTTGGCGCGACCTTGGGAATCGAGATGAGTCAGCACAGCTTTCCTCCTGTTCAGGAGCAAAGAGTGTAAACCCTGGGGTCAGGTCTTCGAAGCGAAAAATAGCCTGGGCCGGCGTCAAGGCGCTTTATTGGGGTGTACGGCTGAATATAGGTTTTGCGTTGCGAGAATTAAAGGTTGCCATACCAAGAATTAATTCAACCGGATCACCCTGCACATGAAATAGAAAAAACTCTAACTTGCTGATACTTAAAACACATTAAACCCATGAATATTCTTACAACCTTATAAGAATTCACTGACAACACCTAACATTGACTTTGACCAGAGCAAAATTATCCTCACACATGAGGCCATCAAGCTTCACCAACAACAACGAGGGATTCACATGAAAAAAATTATCATGCAGAGCCATCTTAGTTCACTGTCGAACGACGCCTACCACATCTTGGTCACCAGACTGAATGATAAACAGGCACTTGTAAGTTAATCTTGACATTGGGCAGGCCACACCTGCCCAATCCGGAGAAAAATTACATGAGTAAATACAACATCAACGAGAATATAATCTTCACCGTCAGCAAAGGTAGATTTGTCGCTTGGAATTTGCAAACAGGACATCAATATGATTTTTTTGATCGCCGATTCCTAGATAGATTTTACGAACTAACCACATCACGATTATTACCCTATCACCCAGCCGCTGAGGACGATACTCTAACTGAGGCTGGTTTTTTAGAAACCAGCGTAAATTCTTCCCGACCCGACGGATACACTCAGAAAATATGCTGGGTTCAAGGAAAATGTGAAATAGGTCCACGAGCATTAGGTAATCGCTCTATTTTTGCAGCTCCTTTTCTAAAAACTACAACGGCCAAGCTAAACCAAATAAAAAACAGAGAACACTATCGCCCCATCGCCCCAATTTGCCTTGAGGAAGACGCAGCACTACATTTCGAAGAGTGTACATCAAGCAAATTTATGCTGACTTTTTACACTGTAACTGACCCGCGCCTCAAAGCGATAACCCACGTAGATGGAACTGCTCGCGTGCAGACAATCACTTACAGAGACAGCCCAGCCACATACGAGCTACTTAAAAATTTCAAGGAGGCCACCGACGTCGGAGTACTGTGTAACACATCACTCAATTTCAGCGGCTCTGGTTTTATCAACAACCGAACAGACCTCGAAAGGTTCTGCATTAAACATAATATAATGACATTTGTGATAAATGACACAATGTATATCAAGCCAGGAGACCGTTGAAGTGCAACAGATCAGCACCAAGAACTACTTCTCTCTGTGTGGAATCCGGTTCTGCAGCTCTGTTGTACTATGGCTCGACTTCATACTCATTTTTTCGACGCTAACTTTCATTTTCGATGCCTCGGCACAAACGCTAGCATTAGCAGCTTCCTTGTATGGGATTCCGGCACTTCTCTTTGGCCCTTATCTAGGATCATTGGCAGACCGATTCAACCCCTGCATAATAATCTCGGTCAGTTTCTGTATTCGTTTCATTGCATCTTGCGCTCTGTTTGCAGCCCCTTCCGTCGAGTTGTTTTTGGCATTTACAATGCTAAAGGGCTTATCTAACCTTGGCTCAACAGCGGCCGAAGTCGTTCTCACAAGAAACTTGCTGTCCGCACCGCAGATTATCCGTAACACTTCATTAATTATGATAATAGATCAAACCGTAAAAATCGTATCCCCCCTTGCAGCTGGGATTCTCACAGGATTGAGTTTTAAGTCAGCCGGTTTTTTACTTTCCGCTTTTGTGTGTTTGTGCGGTTTACTATTCGTAACTTTACTATCTGCAAGGATCATGAGAAGCGAGGCCACATGTCCTTTAATTCCAAAAACCAGCAACCGACAAATCTATAGTTTTTTCAAAAAACAATTGACCGCACGTATTTTTTTAATGTGCATACTTTCCCAGTCAGCCGCCTTGGGTCTATACGACTCCCTATTGAGCTTGCTGTTGAAGGGGAACGGACAAAGTGCAACGTCTTTCGGCGTTATCGTCAGTGCAACTGCACTGGGCGGCATTTTTGCAGGCTTCTTGTTTCCACGCCTTTATCGTAGTGGTTCGCGTATCTGCTCCACAATAGCGTCGATGTGTTTTGGTCTCGCAGTACTCGCAGTCGGATCTCTCAGCTTTTTTCCTGCGTATTTCGAGCTTAATCTCTTGTCGCTACTTTTTCTTCTCGCCGGATTCGCCTATGGCCTGACAACTCAGGGCCTCACAACCACTTTGCAACTCACTTGTCCCCCTAACAAATTGGGTACGACATTTGCGACTGTGCGCACTCTATCCATCGCTCTGTTCATCAGTTTCCCCATACTGGGTGGTTGGCTAGCGGAATTGGCCAACATCGCCAGCGTTCTCTTAGCAGCAGGTATCTCCACCACCTTGATCGCTTGTACGCTACATGTTACCCATCGGACGAATCATTCAGAAAGTACCAGCATACGAGATAGCGCAACCATAGACTGAAACACTGCAAGCCTGCGAAAGTGCAGGCTTGCAGTTAAAGGTTTGCGGGAGCATGCGCACCCGCGCTTCGGCCACGGCCTCACGCGACGTCACGGCTTTATCGGTGACGTCGACCATGTTGGCGCGACCTTGGGAATCGAGATGAGTCAGCACAGCGTTACTCCTGTTTCAGGACAGTCGATTGTAAACCCTCGAGTCAGGCCTTTGCGACCAGCGCGGACAATGCCTGGACTTTAAACCTGCGGTATTCATCTACCACACACTAATGCTTAGACAGGTAGAAGCTGCCAGGGCTGCAACCTTGCGGCCCCCCTAACCTGATGCCAGGAGGCACCGATATGGTCATGAACGCGAAAGACTACGAAAAAATGCAACCCGTCTTTGCTCCCTACATTGGCAAGACATTCAGCAAGGCGTTGGCCAACGAGATTTGCAAAAATGCGGGTGGAGGTGAAGTCACCGAGATTCGGCCGGGAGTCATTGGTTATACCGGGCAGAGCCCTTACCTGCTGATTCTCGACAAGGACGACACCATACTGAGCGTAATTTTCACCGGCTGGGGTGCGTTTGGCCGCGGCTGGAAATAAAATTACCAGCAATGAAAAAGCCCGCATCGGCTGATGCGGGCTTTTTTTCAACCTCCGTACCGGGTTACAGGTGCGATTCGGCGTATTCGGCCAGAATCGAGCGGGGCACGCCCTGCAGGGTGATGTGTACGCCGTTGGGGAAGTCCTTGAAGCGCTCGGTCAGGTAGGTCAGGCCGGAGCTGGTGGCGGACAGGTAAGGGGTGTCGATCTGCGCCAGGTTGCCCAGGCAGATCACCTTGGAACCGGCGCCGGCACGGGTGATGATGGTTTTCATCTGGTGCGGGGTGAGGTTCTGGCACTCATCGATCAGGATCAGGCTCTGCTGGAAGCTACGACCGCGAATGTAGTTCAGCGATTTGAACTGCAGCGGCACCCGCTCAAGGATGTACTCGACGCTGCCATGGGTGTTTTCGTCATCCATGTGCAGGGCTTCGAGGTTGTCGGTGATCGCCCCGAGCCAGGGCTCCATTTTTTCTGCTTCGGTACCCGGCAGGAAGCCGATCTCCTGGTCCAGCCCCTGCACGCTGCGGGTGGCGATGATGCGCCGGTAGCGCTTGCTGACCATGGTCTGCTCGATGGCAGCGGCCAGGGCCAGGATGGTCTTGCCGGAACCGGCCGCGCCGGTCAGGTTGACCAGGTGAATGTCCGGGTCGAGCAAGGCGAACAGCGCCAGGCTCTGGTGGATGTCACGCGGCTTGAGGCCCCAGGCTTCCTGGTGCAGCAGCGGCTCCTGGTGCAGGTCGAGCAGCACCAGTTCGCCATCCTTGATGCCCTTGATCCAGCCGACGAAGCCCTGCTCGTCGATGATGAACTCGTTGATGTGCACGGCCGGCAGGTTGTCGATCATCTGCACCCGGTGCCAGGTGCGGCCATGGTCCTGGCGAGTCTCGACCTTGCTGACGCGGTCCCAGAACGAGCCGCTGACACTATGATAGCCCTTGGACAGCAAGGAGACATCGTCAACCAGCTGGTCGGTGCTGTAGTCCTCGGCCGCGATCCCGCAGGCGCGGGCCTTGAGGCGCATGTTGATGTCTTTGGTCACCAGCACCACATCCAGTTCCTTGCGCCGGCTACGCAGCTCGAGCAACTGGTTGATGATGATGTTGTCGTTGAGGTTCTCGGGCAGCAGGCGGTTAGGCTCGTTGCGCGGGCTCATGAGAATCGACAGGAAGCCCTTGGGGCCGCTCTTGCCGCGCTGGATCGGCACGCCCTGCTCGACATCGGCTGGCGAGGCATCGCCCAGGGTCTGGTCGATCAGGCGGATGGCCTGGCGACATTCGGCGGCAATCGTGTGTTTGCCGGTCTTGAGTTTGTCGAGCTCCTCCAGCACCGTCATCGGGATGGCGACGTGGTGCTCCTCGAAGTTGAGCAAAGCGTTTGGATCGTGAATCAGTACATTGGTATCGAGCACATAAAGGATTGGCTGGTTGGAGGAAGTGGTGCGTCCTTGATCATCCATACTCGGTCACCTTTGTGGGAGCCAGACGACGCAATACCTGGGCGGTGCTGCGCCGTGAAGTGGCCGCCGGTTCTCCCCTGGTCCGCGTCGTTACGGGTAGGGAGCTGCGAACAAAGAATGGGCCGTAGGACGCCACCTGTGCTGCAGGGTTCGGCGGTCTGTCTTCGTAATACCGCAAAACCCATGACCGAAAAAAGCGTTTTTACGTTTTTTTGAAGTTTATTTTTCGATCGGCCAATTAGCCCTTGGCGCAGGGGCAAAGCACCGCTACAGTCATAAATCCAGTCATGTGAAATGGCTGCGACGTTTCATTCCCGCTCGCCGAACACACCTTACCTTTTCACAGCGTTTCGCCGAAATTACGGCAATCTTCCCAGCCAATTCCACTTTGCGCCGTTTGCTTGAGCAGCCAGGCCACTGCCTCCTGCGCTTTGGGCTGGGCGTCATGAAACTGGATCAGGCCCTTGCGCCACAGCAGCATCAAGGTCAGCACCCGCTGGGCCGACTGCTCACTGCTCAGCGCGCCCCGATCCTGGGCATCGATATCCCACAACACCACCTGCAGATGCTGGCTGGCAAAGAATGCCTGGCTGTCGTTACGGCGCTGGCCGTAAGGCGGTCGGAACAACGGCACATACTGCTCCGGCAAGTCGCCCTGCACCCGCGCCTGGCTGCGCAGCACCGAATCCTTCCAGCCCTGCCATTGCCCATGCGAGCGGTACTGCCAGCCTTGCAGGCCTACGCACTGGCCCTGGTAGAGCGCCCGCAGGTCAGCCAGCGAAGTCTTGTCGCGACGATTCTGCAGGCTGTTACCCAGCACAAAGAAAGTCGCCCCGAGCCGCTGCCGGCGCAGGAACTCGGTCAGTCCATCGGTACTGCCGCCTGCCAGTGAAGGGCCGCCGTCGAAGGTCAGCATGAACAACCGGTCGTTGAGCTCGTCGCCATTGCGCTCAAGGTCGGAGAAGCGCTCGATCTCGCTGGTAGTTTGCGGGAACAGCGCGGCCTTGCGCAGCAGTTCATCCAGGTAGCGCTCATGAAAGGCCCTGCTTGGCTCGGCCCAGCCAGCATAGAACGAGTCGGCGGCGACTTCGAAGGTTGCCGTCTGCTTGCGAAAATCGACCAGGTCGTCGATGGCATAACAGAACGAGGCATCCTGCTCGCAGCTCTTCTGCGCCAGGTCGTAGTTGCGCCATAAGCGCTGCCACAGGCGCTGGCGCAGCGTGTTGATTGACAGCAGATTGACCTGGCGCAGGTTCAACCGCGCCGCCAAGGCATTCTGCTCGAGCATTTCGCTTTCCCCCAGCACCCGGGCAAACCCAAGGATCTCGGCGCGCGAGGCGACATCGAACAGCGCCGGGCTGTCGATCTGCTCTGGCCAGTGGCTGCGGTCGAAAGTGGCGACCGGGGCTGGCGCGGCCTGGGCTGTGACGCTGAACAGGCCAGCCAGTAAAAGAAGGGCAATGCGCACGATCGGGCTCTCCGTTTTCCTCGCCGCGCACTATAGCGCCAAGTGTCGGGATGGTCTGTGGCTATTGCCTTGATAGCTGGAGATCGCCGCCCCCGCCCCGTAGAATCGCCGTCACGAATAAAGGAGCCGACCTGATGCTGACGGTGATTTCCCCCGCCAAGACCCTCGACTACGACACCCCGCCGGTAACCCAGCGCTACACCCAGCCACAATACCTGGACGATTCCCAGGAATTGATCGTGCAGCTGCGTGAACTGTCGCCGGCGCAGATCAGCGAGCTGATGCACCTCTCCGACAAGCTCGCCGGCCTCAACGCTGCCCGCTTCGGCAGCTGGACCCCAGCCTTCACCCCGGACAACGCCAAGCAGGCGCTGCTGGCGTTCAAGGGCGACGTGTACACCGGGCTCGACGCGCAAACCCTCAGCGAAGACGACTTCAGCTACGCCCAGGAGCACCTGCGCATGCTCTCCGGCCTGTACGGCCTGCTGCGCCCGCTGGACCTGATGCAGCCTTACCGCCTGGAGATGGGCACCAAGCTTGCCAACGCTCGCGGCAAGGACCTTTATGCCTTCTGGGGCACGCGCATCAGCGAGTGGTTGAACCAGGCCCTGGCCGAGCAAGGCGACGACCTGCTGCTGAACCTGGCCAGCAACGAGTACTTCAGCGCGGTCAAGCGCACGGCCCTCAAGGCGCGGGTGATCAACACCGAGTTCCGCGACTTCAAGAACGGCCAGTACAAGATCATCAGCTTCTACGCCAAAAAGGCCCGCGGCATGATGAGCCGCTTCGTGATCCAGGAACGCATCAACGATGCCGAGCAGCTCAAGCAGTTCGATGTGCAGGGCTACTACTACAGTGCCGAGCTGTCGAAGGCCGATAACCTGGTGTTCCTGCGCGATCACGCGGACGAGTAAAAGCTATCGCGGGGCAAGTCGGGCCGCCGCATCGCCGCTCCTACCCGTCGGTGTGGGAGCGGCGGTGCGGCCCGACTTGTCCCGCGATAAATACGCCACAATCCTGACGCCAAAAAACCACCCCTCCAGCTTTATCGCAAAACGCCATAAGACCGTTCGTAATTTTTTGACGAATTTTGAAAAAAATTTTCTGGTACTGGCACAAAAACATCCCCCCTTGAGTTCGTCCTTTATATACAGGGACGAAACTGACAAGTGCTATCAAAGTGAAAGTATGGCCATCAGATAAAATATTAAAAAATCTTTCACAGCCCCTGAACCGCCTCTGGAACTTATCCCCTCAGCCATCGCTCATACCACCCGTAACGATTCTCGAGCGTTATGTGAGAGATGACCTACAGCAGTGATTGGAGCGCACAGTCGTTGTGCATCCAGACAACTTTGACTTGAGTGTCGGCAACCCGACCAACAGTTGAACCCAGGAGAAACGCGCCCCTACAAATCGTCCTTGTGGTTGATTTCAAAGGATTTTATTCACTTGAAAGAACAAGCACTGCAGTTCCGGGTAACCGATCTGCAATAAAGACGGCTGCATAACAGGGCACGCCCATAATTATTGGCCTTTGGCTGCCAACTTTAAGTGCAGAAACTTTTGCACTTGATACTTATATGCCTGCACACGGTGAAGTGACATCTTTTTGCCAGGTCCCCGTGTGCCCGATAACTGCTGGTTAATCAACCCCGGTCTGGCTCTTCTCATTGAGCCGGCGTGATAAACACATGAGGTGAATGCGATGCGTATCAGCATCTTTGGTTTGGGTTATGTGGGTGCAGTCTGTGCTGGCTGCCTGTCGGCACGTGGCCATGAAGTGATTGGCGTCGATGTATCCACCACCAAGATCGACCTGATCAACCAAGGCAAATCGCCGATTGTCGAACCGGGGCTCGAAGCCCTGCTGCAACAGGGTATCGACAATGGCCGCCTGCGCGGCACCACCGATTTTGCCGCGGCGATTCGCGACAGCGACCTGTCGATGATCTGTGTCGGCACGCCGAGCAAGAAGAACGGCGACCTGGGCCTTGAGTACATCGAATCGGTGTGCCGCGAAATCGGCTTCGTGCTGCGGGAAAAATCCAGCCGCCACACCATCGTGGTCCGCAGCACCGTGCTGCCGGGCACGGTGAAGAACGTGGTGATCCCGATCCTCGAAGACTGCTCGGGGAAAAAGGCCGGCGTCGACTTCGGCGTGGCGGTCAACCCGGAATTCCTGCGTGAAAGCACCGCGATCAAGGACTACGACCAGCCGCCCATGACCGTCATCGGCGAACTGGACAAGACCAGTGGCGACCTTCTGCAATCACTGTACGAAGAACTCGATGCGCCGATCATCCGCAAGGACATCGAAGTGGCCGAGATGATCAAGTACACCTGCAACGTCTGGCACGCCACCAAGGTTACCTTCGCCAACGAGATCGGCAACATCGCCAAAGCGGTCGGCGTCGATGGCCGTGAGGTGATGGACGTGGTCTGCCAGGACAAGGCTCTGAACCTGTCGCAATACTACATGCGCCCGGGCTTTGCCTTCGGCGGCTCGTGCCTGCCCAAGGACGTGCGCGCCCTGACCTACCGCGCCGGCAGCCTGGACGTCAGGGCGCCATTGCTCAACTCGCTGATGACCAGCAACGAGTCGCAGGTACAGAACGCCTTCGACATCATCGAAAGCCACGACAAGCGCAAGGTCGCCCTGCTCGGCCTGAGCTTCAAGGCCGGCACCGACGACCTGCGTGAAAGCCCGCTGGTGGAACTGGCCGAACGTCTGATCGGCAAGGGCTACGACCTGAACATCTACGACAGCAACGTCGAGTATGCGCGGGTCAACGGCGCCAACAAGGAATACATCGAGTCGAAGATCCCCCACGTGTCGTCGCTGCTCAATGCCGACTTCGAGCAGGTGATCAACCACGCCGACGTGATCGTGCTGGGCAACCGCGACGAGAAGTTCCGCGCCCTGGCCCAGCAGGCGCCCGCCGGCAAGCAGGTCATCGACCTGGTCGGTTTCATGAGCAAGGCCTCCTGCCCGAGCAGCCGTACCGAAGGTATCTGCTGGTAACCCGCAGGTTGCGCGGGGTCGCCCGGCCCCGCGCGCCATCAACGCCCCTTCCATTCGATACGGATGCAGAACATGCATAGGCTCAAGCACGGCCTGCTACAGGTCGCCGGTTGGCTGTTCTACGTGAGCCTGCTCATGTTGATCGCCCTGGCCTTGCCCAACTCCATTTTCGACCCCGACTCGAAGGACTTCATTTTCCTGGTCGGCGCCGTCGGTATCTGGCGCTATTCCATGGGTGCCACGCACTTTGTCCGCGGCATGCTGTTTCTCTACGTGGTCTACCCCTACCTGCGGCGCAAGGTGCGCAAGCTCGGTAGCGCCGCCGACCCGTCCCATGTGTACCTGATGGTCACCAGTTTTCGCATCGATGCCCTGACCACCGCCCAGGTCTACAGCTCGGTGATCCGCGAAGCGATCGACTGCGGCTACCCGACCACTGTGGTGTGTTCGCTGGTGGAAATGTCCGACGAACTGCTGGTGAAAAGCCTGTGGGAGAAATACAACCCGCCGCAGCGCGTAACCCTCGACTTCGTGCGCATCGCCGGTACCGGCAAGCGCGACGGCCTGGCCTACGGCTTTCGGGCCATCTCCCGCCACCTGCCGGATGAAAACGCCGTGGTCGCGGTGATCGATGGCGACACCGTGCTCGGCGAAGGCGTGGTGCGCAAGACCGTGCCCTGGTTCAAGCTGTTCGGCAACGTCGGCGGCCTGACTACCAACGAATTCTGCGAAGTGCGTGGCGGCTACATCATGAGCGAGTGGCACAAGCTGCGCTTCGCCCAACGCCACATCAACATGTGTTCGATGGCCCTGTCCAAGCGCGTGCTGACCATGACCGGGCGCATGTCGGTGTTCCGCGCCGCCGTGGTGACCAACCCCGAGTTCATCGCCGACGTCGAGAACGACTCGCTGCAGCACTGGCGCCTGGGCCGCTTCAAGTTTCTCACCGGCGACGACAAGTCGAGCTGGTTCAGCCTCATGCGCCTGGGCTACGACACCTTCTATGTACCGGATGCGGCGATCAACACGGTCGAGCACCCACCGGAAAAAAGCTTCATCAAGGCCAGCCGCAAACTGATGTACCGCTGGTACGGCAACAACCTGCGGCAGAACTCCCGCGCCCTGGGCCTGGGCATCCGCCGCCTGGGCCTGTTCACCAGCGTGGTGCTGTTCGACCAGCGCGTGTCGATGTGGACCAGCCTGCTGGGCCTGACCGTCGCGGTGATCGCCAGCCTCAAGTTCGGCCCGGCGTTCCTTCTGGTGTACCTGCTGTGGATCGGCATCACCCGGTTGATCCTGACCCTGATGCTGCTGTGCTCGGGCCACAACATCGGCCCGGCCTACCCGCTGATTCTTTATTACAACCAGATCGTCGGCGCGATCATGAAGATCTACGTGTTCTTCCGCCTCGACAAGCAGTCCTGGACCCGCCAGCCCACTGCCCTCAAACGCGACCTCGCCAGCTTTCAACAATGGTTCAACACCTGGTCCTCCCGGACCATGACCTTCTCGGCGGCCAGCATCTTCATCGCTGTGCTGTTCATGGTCGTGTGAGCCGGAACCCGATTGGATTAAACAGGAACAAATCGCCATGAATACCGCCGTGAACGTCAATGTCGTGCATGAGTCCGAAGCCCAGCGCCAGCACGCCCGGGTACGCATCCCGGCCAAGCTGCGCTACCTGGGGGAGAACCGCGAAACCCTGGAAGTGAAGGTCGACGACCTCTCTGCCGGCGGCCTGAGCTTCCATGCCAAGCACCCGTTGAAAGTCGGCGAAGTGCTGCGCGGGCGCCTGCAGTTCACCGTCGACAAGCTCGGCCTGGCCATGGACATCGAGTTCCAGGTGCGCTCCTTCGACCCGTCCAGCGGCCGCAGCGGCGTGCAGTTCCAGAACCTCGAACCCCGCGACATCGCCACCCTGCGCCACATCATCACCTCGCACCTGTCGGGTGAGCTGATCACCATCGGCGACGTACTCAGCACCCTGCAGCGTGACAACTTCACCAAAGCGCGCAAACAGAAAGACGCCAGCGGCGGCATGAGCGCCTTCGGCCGCCTGCGCGCGGTGACCTTCAGCCTCGGAGTGTTCGTGGTCGGCGTGGCCGCGTTCGGTTTTATCGCCAAGTCGGTGTACGGCCTGTACTTCGTCAGCCATGCCCAGGCCGGGGTGGTCAGCGTGCCGACCAGCAACGTCACCATGCCGCGCGACGGTACCGTGCAGGGCCTGGTGGAGAGCGGCGGCCAGGTGGTCAAGGGCGCGCCATTGGCTTCGTTCAGCACCAGCATGCTGGACATGCTCAAGGGCCACCTGGATGACCAGCAACTGGAGCCAGCCAAGGTCGAGGAGCTGTTCGGCAAACAGATGAGCGGCACCCTGACCAGCCCCTGCGATTGCGTGGTTGCCCGCCAGCTGGTGGATGACGGCCAGTATGCGAGCAAGGGCCAGGTGATCTTCCAGCTGGTCCCGCGCACCACCATTCCCACCGTTGAAGCGCGCTTCAGCTACCGCCAGTTCGACGACGTCAAACCAGGCTCGCGCGTGCACTTCACCGTCGCTGGCGAAGAGCAGACCCGTACCGGGCAGATCGTCAGCAGCACCAGCCTGAACAGCGAGGACCTGTCGTCGGACATCCGCGTGCAAATCAAGCCGGACGAATCGCTGCCCAGCGAACTGGCCGGCCGCCCGGTGGCGGTGGACAGCAATCGTGGCCCGTCGCTGGACTGGCTGATCGACAAAGCCGTGGCCCGTGGGCTCTAAGGGAGACATGCCGGTGAACAGCAAAATTGCCACCCTCTGCGTGGGAGCCGGCCTTGCCGGCGATGGGCCGCGCAGCAGCCCCAATGGGCAAGGCTGCGCCTTGCTTCGCCGGCAAGGCCGGCTCCCACAGGGGTCCAGCTACATTCTCAATCTGTGCGGCCTGGCCCTGGCCATCAGCCTGGCCGGTTGCGCCGGCCTGCCCGACCAGCGCCTGGCCAACGAAGCGCTCAAGCGTGGTGACACCGCCCTGGCCGAGCAGAACTACCGCCAGCTCGCCGACCTCGGTTACAGCGAAGCCCAGGTGGGCCTTGCCGATATCCAGGTGGAAACCCGCGACCCGGCCAAGCTCAAGGAGGCCGAAGCCACCTACCGCGCCGCCGCTGATATTTCGCCGCGCGCCCAGGCCCGCCTCGGCCGCTTGCTGGCGGCCAAGCCGGACGCCAGCGAAGCCGAGCGCCAGGAAGCAGAGACCCTATTGAAAAAAGCCTTCGCCAATGGCGAGGGCAACACCCTGATTCCGCTGGCGATGCTCTACCTGCAATACCCGCAGAGCTTCCCCGGCATCAATGCCCAGCAGCAGATCGACACGTGGCGCGCCGCCGGTTACCCCGAAGCCGGCCTGGCCCAGATCCTGCTGTACCGCACCCAGGACAGCTACGACCAGCACCTGGATGAGGTCGAGCGCATCTGCAAGGCGGCGCTGACCAGCACCGACATCTGCTACGTGGAACTGGCCACCGTTTACCAGAAGCGCGCCCAGCCCGAGCAGCAAGCGGCGCTGGTCGAGCAAGTCAAAAGCGCCTACCAGCGCGGCGCGATCCCGGCCACCCGGGTCGACAGCGTGGCCCGCGTCCTGGCCGACCGCAGCCTCGGCCAGACCGACGAGAAAACCGCCCAGGCCCTACTCGAACAGGTGGCGCCGGTCAATCCCGGTTCCTGGGTCAGCCTGGCGCAGTTGCTCTACGACTTCCCTGAGCTTGGCGACACCGACAAGCTGATGGAATACATCGACAAGGGCCGCGCCGCCGAACAACCGCGCGCCGAGTTGCTGCTGGGTCGCCTGTACTACGAAGGCAAGACCGTACCGGCCGACGCGCAGAAGGCTGAAACCCATTTGCTCAGCGCCGCCAACGCCGGCGAAGTCAGCGCCCATTACTACCTGGGCCAGCTGTACCGCCGCGGCTACCTGGGCAGCGTCGATCCGCAAAAGGCCGTCGACCATTTGCTCAGCGCTGCCCGCGGCGGCCAGCTCAGCGCCGACTACGCCCTGGCCCAGTTGTTCAGCGAAGGCCACGGCATTCGCCAGGACCTGGTCAACGCCTGGGTGTTCAGCCAGCTGGCGCAAGCCAACCCCAGCGATCAGTCGCGCGAGCTGGCCGCCCAGCTCGACCAGCAACTCACTCCCGCGCAAAAGGCCCAGGCTGAGCGCCTGCTGCAACAAGAGCGCCAGGCCCGTGGCGCCATGGGGGCGGGCCCCGACGCCCTGGCCCTGCAGGCCCAAGCGCAACCCGAACAAGGCGAGGACTCCCTATGACACTCAATCCGTGGATGAAAGCAGGCCTTGGCCTGGGCTTCGCCCTGCTCTGGTCGTGCCCGACCCTGGCGGCGATGACCGCTGAAAAGAATTTCGGCCTGGACGTGAAGATCACCGGCCAGTCCGAAGACGACCGCGACCTGGGCACCCGCTCCGGCGGCGACGTCAACGGCCTGGGTCTGGACCTGCGCCCCTGGGTGTACGGCGAGCGCGGCAATTGGAGCGCCTTTGCCATGGGCCAGGCGGTAGCGGCCAGCGACATCATCGAGACCGACACCCTGCGCCAGTCCGGCGATGAGGCCGAGTCCGACAGCGGCCGCGCCCATGGTCGCGAAGCCGATAAAAGCTACCTGGCCATGCGCGAGTTCTGGGTCGGCTACAGCGGCCTGACCGCCTACCCCGGCGAGCAGCTGCGCTTTGGCCGCCAACGCCTGCGCAACGATGACGGCATGTGGCGCGACACCAATATCGAAGCGCTGAACTGGACCTTCGACACCACCCTGCTGCGCGCCAATCTGGGCGTGGCGGAGCGCTTCAGCGAGTACCGCACCGACCTTACCGAGCTGGCCCCGGAAGACAAAGACCGCCTGCACCTCTACGGCGACGTTGCCACGCAATGGACGCCCGGGCACTGGGTCGGCCTGCGCGCCCACCACACCCACGACGACGGCAAGTTGAAGAATCCCGGCGAAACCGTCGACGCCCTGGACAAGACCCGCACCGGCGACCTCACCTGGTTGGGGCTTGAAGCCAACAGCGACGCCTACAACTGGCGCAACCAGAACCGCGTCAACTATTGGGGCAGCCTGACCTGGCTGACCGGCGATCGCGACAGCCTCAACACCACCACAGTCAACGGCGAGCAAGTGGCCAACGGCAAGCAGAGCGGTGACGTCAATGCCTGGGCCACCGACCTCGGTATCCGCCTGCGCCTTGATCCCAACTGGCAGGTCGGCGCCGCCTATGCCCGCGGCAGCGGCGGCGGTGGCAGCGACGGTTCGGGCAACTACGAGCAGACCGGCCTTGAGAGCAACCGCTCCAACTTCACCGGTACCCGCTCGCGCGTGCACCGCTTCGGCGAAGCCTTCCGGGGCGAGCTGGGCAATGTACAGGCGGCGACCCTGTTCACCTCCTGGCAACTGCGCGACGACTACGACGCCAGCCTGATCTACCACAAGTTCTGGCGCGTCGATGGCGACCAGAACATCGGCAGCAGCGGCATCAACGCCGTGGTCGAGGACAACGGCATCAACCGGCCGCTGATCCAGGGCGAGAAAGATCTCGGCCAAGAGATGGACCTGGTGGTCACCAAGTACTTCAAGCAGGGCCTGTTGCCGGCCGCGCTGAGCCAGTCGATCGACGAGCCGTCGGCGCTGGTGCGCTTTCGTGGCGGCGTGTTCAAGCCCGGTGATGCCTATGGCAAGGAAGCGGACTCCTACATGCACCGCGCTTTCGTCGACGTGATCTGGCGCTTCTGACGCCTGGGGTGCAATCAAATGAGCCATCAACCGAACAAGCTCCACGCCTTATTGGCCGGCACCCTGCTGCTGGCCAGCAGCATCGCCCTGGCCAACGGCCAGGCGCCGACGCCGGTGGCCAAGGAGCTGCAGCAAGCCAAGACCTACACTGTCAGCAGCGCGCCGATCGAGCCGCTGCAGATCCCGGCGCCGACCCTGCCCGACCTGTCCGGCTATAGCGCGCAAGCGGTGCAGAAAAAGATCGACCGCAGGCACAAGGGCAAGGTCTCGGTGCGGCGCATGCTCCAGGAAAACAGCCTCAAGGAGTTCATCGGCGGCGACAACAAGATGGCCGAATGGGTGGCGCGCCAGCACGGCATCCCCCAGGCGATCTTCATCGACGACGGTCATGTGAACTTCACCGAGCTGAGCAAGCAGGTGCCCAGCCAGTACCTGCGCGAAACCGCACCGGGCGTGTACCTGGCGCGCCTGCCGATCGTGGTCGGGCAAAAAGGCGTGCTGGAGATCGACGCCAAGGTCAAGGAACTGCGCCTGTCCCAGGAAGGCGGCTCGTTCATCGTCAATGACGGCAAGCTGTTCGTCAGCGACACCCAAGTGACCGGCTGGCGCGAGAAGGACAATGGCCCGGCGACCTTCCGCTCGCCGAAGGAATTTCGCCCGTTCCTGCTGTCGTGGGGCGGCACCGAGACCTACATCGTCAACAGCAAGATGGCCAGCTTCGGCTACGCCAAGAGCAAGTCCTATGGCGTGAGCATCTCCCAGTACACGCCGAACATGGCCAAGCAGATGGGCCGTCCGGAACCCACCGGCTGGATCATCGGTTCGGAGTTCAGCGACATGTGGTACGGCTTCTACTGCTACGAAACCAGCGACTTTGTGGTCAAGGACAGCACCTACCGCGACAACATCGTCTACGGCATCGACCCCCACGACCGCTCGCACCGCCTGATCATTGCCGGCAACACCGTGTACGGGACCAAGAAGAAGCACGGCATCATCGTCTCGCGCGAGGTCAACGACAGCTGGATCATCAACAACAAGAGCTATGACAACAAGCTCTCGGGCGTGGTCATCGACCGTAACAGCGTCAACAACCTGATCGCCTACAACGAGATCTACCGCAACCACACCGACGGCATCACCCTGTACGAGAGCGGCGACAACCTGATCTGGGGCAACAAGCTGATCAGCAACCGCCGCCACGGCATTCGCGTGCGCAACAGCGTCAACATCCGCCTATACGAGAACGTCGCCATGGCCAACGGCCTGGTCGGCGTCTACGGGCACATCAAGGATTTGTCCGAGACCGACCGCGACATCGCTCTCGACCCGTTCGACACCAAGGTCTCGCTGATCGTCGTCGGCGGCGAGCTGGCGGCCAACGGCAGCGGCCCGCTGTCGATCGACTCGCCGCTGAGCGTGGAGCTTTACCGGGTGTCGATGCTGGCGCCGAGCAAGGCCAGCGGCATCAGTTTTTCCGGAGTATTGGGCGAACGCCAGGACGAGATTCTCGACCTGATGGTGCGTCAGGGCAAAGCCGTGCTGATCGATCCGGTCGAGCGCCAGACCGAAATGCTGGACTGAGGAAGCCAATCTTATGCAACCACAACTGACCAAGCTGCTGAGCCTTTCCGGCCTTGCCGCCGCCCTGCTGGCCATCAGCGCCCAGGCCTCGGCCGAGCAGGTCCAGGCACCGAACTTTACCGCCGAGCCGTGCTGCCAGCTGTGCCCGCAGGCCCACGACGCCAGCCGCTACACTACCCGCTACCAGCAGAACTTCACCACCCTGGTGCAAGCCCAGGGCGACTGGCTGTTCCGCACCCGCGAAGACTTGCGCACCGAATTCAACACCACCCCGGCCGGCTACCGGCGCCTGCAGCAATTGCACGATGCGTTCAAGGCCAAGGGCGTGGAGCTGGTGATCGTCTACCAGCCGACCCGTGGCCTGGTGAACCGCAACATGCTCAAGCCGGCCGACAAGGCCGCGTTCAACTACGCCAAGGCGCTGCACAACTACCAGGCCATGCTCGGGCGCTTCAGCCAGATGGGCTACACCGTGCCCGACCTGTCGCCGCTGACCAACGAACAACTGGCCGCGGCCGACCAGGGCAAGGATTTCTACTTCCGTGGCGACCAGCACTGGACCCCGTACGGCGCCGAGCGCGCGGCAAAAATCGTTGCCGACAGCGTGCACAAGATGCCGGCTTTCGCCGACGTACCCAAGCGTGAGTTCGAGAGCCACAAGTCCGGGCGCATGGGCAAGACCGGCACCCTGCACAACGTCGCCGGGCAACTGTGCGGCACCAGCTATGCAGTGCAGTACATAGACCAGTTCGTCACCGAGCCCAAGGGCGAGAGCGGCAGTGACGACCTGTTCGGCGACTCCGGCAACCCGCAGATCACCCTGGTCGGCACCAGCCACAGCGGCAAGAACTACAACTTCTCGGGCTTCCTTGAGCAGTACATCGGCGCCGACGTGCTCAACGTCGCCTTCCCCGGCGGCGGCCTGGAAGGCTCGATGATCCAGTACCTGGGCAGCGAAGACTTTCAGAAGAACCCGCCGAAGATCCTCATCTGGGAATTCTCGCCGCTCTACCGCCTCGACCAGGAAACCATCTGGCGGCAGATGCTCGCCCTGGTCGACAACGGCTGCGAGGGTAAGCCGGCGCAGATGAGCGCCAGCACCGCACTCAAGCCAGGCAAGAACGAGCTGATGGTCAACGGCCGTAACGGCGTGATCAAGGACCTGACCAATGGCCGTCACCAACTGGATATCCAGTTTGAGGACAAGTCGGTCAAGACCCTGCAAGCCACCCTCTGGTACATGAACGGCCGCCACGAAGACCTGAAGATCGAGAAGCCGGAAACCGCCGACACCGATGGCCGCTTTGCCTTCGAGCTGCGCGAGGATGAGGACTGGGCCGCCCAGACCCTGCTCGCCGTCGAAGTCCAGGGGCCGGAAAGCGGCAGCCAGAAAGTCGAAGCCACGCTGTGCAAACGAAAGTGAGGCGCCTATGAAAAATTTCAGCACATCCCCTGCAGCAGCGCTCGCGCTCGCCCTGGCCCTGTTCGGCCCGGCCGCGCACGCCGCCGGGCTGGTCCCTCCCCAGGGCTATTACGCCGGGATCGAAAAACTCAAGACCGGCGACAGTGACTTCAAATGCGCAGCCATCCCCACGCCCTACACCGACAAGCTGCAGTTTCGCAGCAAGTACGAAGGCTCGGACAAGGCCCGCGCAACCCTGAACAAAGCCTCGGAAAAGGCCTTCCGCGACTCCACCGCAAGCATCACCACCCTGGAGCGCGGGGTCAGCAAGCAAGTCATGCAGTACATGCGCGATGGCCGCCCGCAGCAGCTCGACTGCACCCTGCAATGGTTGAGCAGTTGGGCCAGCGCCGATGCGCTGATGTCCACCGACTACAACCACACCGGCAAGTCGATGCGCAAATGGGCGCTGGGCAGCCTCAGCTCGGCCTGGCTGCGCCTGAAGTTCTCCAACTCCCAGCCGCTGGCGGCGCACCACCAGCAGGCCGAACTGATCGAAAAATGGTTCGGGCGCCTGGCCGACCAAGTGGTCAAGGACTGGAGCGACCTGCCGCTGGAGAAGATCAACAACCACTCCTACTGGGCGGCCTGGTCGGTGATGGCCACCGCCGTCGCCACCGACCGCCGCGACCTGTTCGACTGGTCGATCAAGGAATACCGCGTGGCCGCCAACCAGGTCGACGCCCAGGGCTTCTTGCCCAACGAGCTCAAGCGCAAGCAGCGCGCCCTGGCCTACCACAACTATGCCCTGCCGCCGCTGGCGATGATCGCCAGCTTCGCCCAGGCCAACGGTGTCGATGTGCGCCCGGAAAACAACGGCGCGCTCAAACGCCTGGGTGAGCGGGTGCTGTCGGGCTCGAAAGACCCAAGCCCGTTCAAAAGCAAAAACGGCGAGAAGCAGGACATGGACGACCTCAAGATCGACAGCAAATACGCCTGGCTCGAACCCTGGTGCAGCCTCTACAGCTGCAACAGCGATGTGCTCGGGCGCAAGCACGACATGCAGCCGTTCAAGAGCTTTCGCCTGGGCGGCGACCTGACCCGGGTCTATGACCCGCAGGCCGAACAGAAAAAGTAAGGCTTCGCGCTGTACCTGTGGGAGCCGGCCTTGCCGGCGATGCAAGGCACAGCCTTGCTGCTGTTGGGGCTGCTCTGCAGCCCATCGCTGGCAACGCCAGCTCCCACATTTGATCTGGTTTCTCCCGGGATTTCTACGGGGGGTTTGGGGGGCTGCTGCCCCGGTTGCTAACAACAAGGAGAGATCGGGATGGTGTTTTCATCCAACGTGTTCCTGTTCCTGTTCCTGCCGATCTTCCTCGGCTTGTACTACCTGAGCGGGCAACGCTATCGCAACGCCCTGTTGCTGCTGGCCAGCTACGTGTTCTATGCCTGGTGGCGGGTGGACTTCCTGGCGCTGTTCGCCGGGGTCACCCTGTGGAACTACTGGATCGGCCTGAAAGTCGGCGCCGCCGGCGTGCGCACCAAGCCGGCCCAACGCTGGCTGCTGCTGGGGGTTGCGGTCGACCTGGGCATCCTCGGCTACTTCAAGTACGCCAACTTCGGCGTCGACAGCATCAACGCGATCATGACCTCGTTCGGGCTTGAGCCGTTCATTCTCACCCATGTGCTGCTGCCGATCGGCATCTCGTTCTACATCTTCGAATCGATCAGCTACATCATCGACGTGTACCGCGGCGACACCCCGGCAACCCGCAACCTGATCGACTTCGCCGCCTTCGTGGCGATCTTCCCGCACCTGATCGCCGGCCCTGTGCTGCGCTTCAAGGACCTGGCCGACCAGTTCAACCACCGCACCCACACCCTCGACAAGTTCTCCGAAGGCTGCACGCGCTTCATGCAGGGCTTCATCAAGAAGGTGTTCATCGCCGACACCCTGGCGGTGGTCGCCGACCATTGCTTCGCCCTGCAGAACCCGACTACCGGTGACGCCTGGCTCGGCGCCCTGGCGTATACCGCGCAGCTGTACTTCGACTTCTCCGGCTACAGCGACATGGCCATCGGCCTGGGCCTGATGATGGGCTTTCGCTTCATGGAGAACTTCAAGCAACCGTACATCAGCCAGTCGATCACCGAGTTCTGGCGGCGCTGGCATATCAGCCTGTCGACCTGGCTGCGCGACTACCTGTACATCACCCTGGGCGGCAACCGCGGCGGCACCTTCGCCACCTACCGCAACCTGTTTCTGACCATGCTGCTGGGTGGCCTGTGGCACGGCGCCAACTTTACCTACATCGTCTGGGGCGCCTGGCACGGCATGTGGCTGGCGATCGAGCGGGCCCTGGGTATCAACGCCGCGCCGCAGCGTTTCAATCTGGTGCGCTGGGCCTTCACCTTCCTGCTGGTGGTGATGGGCTGGGTGATCTTCCGTGCCGAAAACCTGCACGTCGCCGCGCGCATGTACGGCGCCATGTTCAGCTTCGGCGACTGGCAGCTGTCTGAGCTCAACCGCGCCAGCCTCACCGGCCTGCAAGTGGCAACCCTGGTGCTGGCCTACGTGACCCTGGCGTACTTCGGCCTGCGCGATTTCTATCGCAACGCCAGGCCCGAGCCCAAGGCCAGCCCGGTGGCCGTGCATGCCGACGGCAGCCTGAGCCTGGACTGGGGCCTGTATGCCACCCGCGCGTTGGTACTGCTGCTGTTCGTGGCCTCGATCCTCAAGCTCTCGGCGCAAAGCTACTCGCCGTTCCTCTACTTCCAGTTCTGAGCGAGCCGACCATGACCCGACATTTACGCAAACTCTACGCCTTGCTGTTCCTCGCCCTGTTGCTGGGCCTGGGCCTGTGGTCGCTGGGCGGCCTGGGCAGCTTCCAGCGCACTGCGCAGATGACCGCCCTGGACGGCAAGCTGGCCAAGGCCGCCGAGACCCACTACGACGAGCAGTTCCCGCTCAAGCGCATCGGCACCAACCTGTGGGCGGCGCTGGACTTCAAGCTGTTCAACGAAGGCCGCCCGGGCGTGGTGCTGGGCCGCGAGCACTGGCTGTTCAGTGACGAGGAGTTCAAGCCGGTGGCCAACAGCGACCAGTACGAACAAGAAAACCTCGCGCTGATTCGCGGTGTGCGTGACACCCTGAAACAGCACGGCGTGCAACTGGTGCTGGCGATTGTGCCGGCCAAGGCGCGGCTGTATCCGGAGTATGTCGGCGAACAGACCCCGGCCAGCCTGCACACTGACCTGTACAACGAGTTCCACGCCCAGGCCCGCCAGGCCGGCGTGTTTGCCCCCGACTTGCTGGCGCCGTTGCAGGAGGCCAAGGCCCGTGGCCAGGTGTTCCTGCGTACCGACACCCACTGGACGCCCATGGGCGCCGAAGTGGTCGCCCAGCACCTGGCCGCCGCCGTGGCCCGTCAGACCCTGCTCAACGGCGAGCCGCAGCAGTTCGTTACCGAACAGCGCCAGAGCGCGCCGTACAAGGGCGATTTGACCAACTTCCTGCCGCTCGACCCGCTGTTCAGCAACCTGCTGCCGCCGCCGGACAGCCTGCAAAAACGCAGCACCCGCCCGGCCGAGGCTGAGGGTGAAAGTGGCGATGCATTGTTCGCCGACAGTGAAATCCCGGTGGCGCTGATCGGCACCAGCTACAGCGCCAACCCCAACTGGAACTTCCTCGGAGCCCTGCAGCAAGCGCTGCGCAGCGACGTGGTCAATTACGCCGAGGACGGCCATGGCCCGCTGCTGCCAATGCTCAAGTACCTGCAAACCGACGCCTTCAAGAACAGCGCGCCGCAAGTGCTGATCTGGGAGTTCCCGGAACGTTATCTGCCAATGAAAAACGACCTCAGCGCTTTCGATCCGCAGTGGATCGCCCAGCTGAAAAAAACCCGCAATGCCAATCAAGACCTGGCCCTGTCGTCCCATCGGACGGAAAACTGAAGAGGAAACGCACATGACCTTGCATACCCCAAAGCTTCGCATCGCCAAAGCCTGCGCCCTGGCCGCTGGTCTTAGCCTGCTCTCGCTGCAAGCCCTGGCCGGCGCCGACGCCGCGCTGTATGGCCCGACCGCGCCGAAGGGCTCGACCTTCGTGCGCATCTACAACGCCAGCGCCCAGCCGGTGAGCGCCAGCGTTGGCAACACTCAGATCAGCGAAGTAGCAGCCCAGGGCAGCAGTGACTTCAGCTTCATGCCCCAGGGCGACTACAGCGCCAAGGTCGGCAGCCAGAGCCTGCCGGTCAAGCTCGCCGCCGATCACTACTACACCCTGGTCAACAACACCTCGGGCCAGCCGCAACTGGTCGAGGAGCCACCGTTCAAGAACAAGCAGAAATCCCTGGTACGGGTACAGAACCTCAGTAACCAGGCCCTGACCCTGAAGACCGCCGACGGCAAGACCGAAGTGGTCAAGCCGGTGGCCGCCAAGGCCCGTGGCGAGCGCGAGATCAACCCGGTCAAGGTCAGCCTGGCGCTGTATGAAGGCGACAAGAAAGTCAGCGACCTCAAGCCTGTGGCGCTGGAGCGCGGCGAAGCAGCGGTGCTGTATGTCACCGGTTCCGGCAGCAGCCTGTCGCCGGTCTGGGTCAAGCGCCCGGTATCCACCCGTTAACCACCTGCCTATTTCTATTTTTGGAGAACACCCATGATTCCAGTCATTCTGTCCGGTGGTAGCGGTTCGCGTCTGTGGCCGCTGTCGCGCAAGCAATTCCCCAAGCAGTTCCTGGCCCTGACCGGTGAACACACCCTGTTCCAGCAGACGATCGAGCGCCTGGTGTTCGACGGCATGGACGCGCCCATCGTGGTCTGCAACAAAGACCACAAGTTCATCGTCAGCGAGCAGTTGCAAAGCCTGCAGTTGAAAACCCAGGGCATCCTCATGGAGCCCTTCGGCCGCAACACCGCGCCGGCAGTAGCACTGACCGCGATGAAACTGGTCAACGAAGGCCGTGACGAGCTGATGCTGGTGCTCCCGGCCGATCATGTGATCGACGACCAGAAAGCCCTGCAACGCGCCCTGGCCCTGGCCACCGTGGCCGCCGAGCGCGGCGAGATGGTGCTGTTCGGAGTGCCGGCGACCAAGCCGGAAACCGGCTACGGCTACATCAAGTCGAGCCAGGACGTGCTGTTGCCCGAAGGCGTCAGCCGGGTGGCACAGTTCGTCGAGAAGCCGGATGAAAAACGCGCCGCCGAGTTCGTCCGTGCCGGTGGCTACTTCTGGAACAGCGGCATGTTCCTGTTCCGCGCCAGCCGCTTCCTTGAAGAGCTGAAAAAGCACGATGCCGATATCTACGACACGTGCCTGCTGACCCTGGAGCGCAGCGCCGAAGACGGCGACAACCTGAGCATCGACGAAGCCACCTTCGCCTGCTGCCCGGACAACTCCATCGACTATGCGGTAATGGAAAAGACCCAGCGCGCCTGCGTGGTGCCGCTGTCGGCGGGCTGGAGCGATGTCGGTTGCTGGTCGTCGCTGTGGGATGTGCATGAAAAAGACCACAACGGCAACGTCACCAAGGGCGACGTGGTGGTCCAGGACAGCCACAACTGCATGATCCACGGCAACGGCAAGCTGGTGTCGGTGATCGGCCTTGAGAACATCGTCGTGGTCGAGACCAAGGACGCCATGATGATTGCCCACAAGGACAAGGTTCAGGGCGTCAAGCAATTGGTCAACACCCTCAACGAACAGGGCCGCAGCGAAACCCAGAACCACTGCGAAGTCTACCGGCCGTGGGGCTCCTACGACTCGGTGGACATGGGCGGGCGTTTCCAGGTCAAGCACATCACCGTCAAGCCCGGTGCCAGCCTGTCGCTGCAGATGCACCACCACCGCGCCGAGCACTGGATCGTGGTGTCCGGAACCGCCGAGGTGACCTGCGACGAGAACGTGTTCCTGCTCACCGAAAACCAGTCCACCTACATCCCGATCGCTTCGGTGCACCGCCTGCGCAATCCGGGCAAGATTCCCCTGGAGATCATCGAGGTGCAATCGGGCAGCTACCTGGGCGAGGACGATATCGAGCGTTTTGAAGATATCTACGGACGCTCGACACCGATCGAGCGCGGGATCTCGATCAAGACCATCGCGCAGTAAAACCCCAATCGCGGGGCAAGCCCGCTCCTACACATTGTGGGAGCGGGCTTGCCCCGCGATACTTTTTGGTTAGGATGAAAGCACCCCCGCCCACAAGGTTCGCTCCATGTTCATCGGCGCCCTGCTCATCCTCACCTGGCTGGTCCTGCTGCTGCGCTACCCGGCCAAGGCCCTGCCGATCTCGCTCGCGGCGCTGTTCGGCCTGGGCCTGGTGGCGTTGTGGGTGGTCTGGCTGGACAACCGCGAAGCCAGGCAACTGGCCCACCTGGAGCTGCGCCTGACCTACGCACCCGAGCACTGCCCCGCCGATCGCCCATTGCAGGTGCACATCAACAACGGCAATCCAGTACCACTGGTGGAACTGCGCTGGCGGGTAGCGGCCTATGCTCCGGGGGACACCGTCAACCTGGCGGAAAACACCTACGCCGCCCCACGCTACCGCGGCCCTGGCGAGCTGCAACCCGGCGCCAGCTGGCAGGAGTGCCTACCGTTGCCGCCACTGCGCTCCGGCTACCGGCCGCAGAGCGTCGACTACCGCGCCGAGCACCTGCAAGGCAGCTTCGCCGACTGAGCACCTGGTATTTTTGTCAGGTTACCCAAGCGGCAAAATCCTGTTGAATGACTCCGCACACTTCACTGCCTAGCGGAGTAAGGTCATGGTCGATACATCGCCAGCGGTTCAGGATCAGTTCAAGCAACTGTTCGAACGGATCAATCATCATCAACCGCTGGCCAGGCCCGTGGTGATTCTGGTGTATTCGGACACCTGCCCGGCGTGTGCCGATGCCAAGCGCAACATGACAACCCTGGCCGACAAGGGCTATCGGGGCTGCGTTGACTTCTATCAGCTGACCTTCGCCACCTTTAGGGCACTGTCCCGCGAAATTCAGCGCCCACCGGTGACCCACGTGCCCACTCAACTGCTGTATGACACGGCAAACCAACGCCACCTCTGGACCGGCATTTGCACCGATCAGTTGGAAAGTGCATTGAAAGTGCAGATTGCTGAACTATCATCCAGTACCCCCCCTGCTCAAGGACAGCAGCTCATGCCCAGCGTGTTGATCACCGGATGCTCCAGCGGTATCGGTCTGGCTTTGGCCGAGGCCTTCAAGAATGCCGGCTTCGAGGTCTGGGCCACGGCGCGCAAGGCCGAGGACGTAGACCGCCTGGCCGCCAGCGGCTTCACCGCCCGCCAACTGGACGTCAATGACCAACAGGCGCTGACGCAACTGGCCGGCGAACTGGAACAGCACGGCCGGGGCCTCGATGTACTGATCAACAACGCCGGCTACGGCGCCATGGGGCCGCTGCTCGATGGCGGCGCCGAGGCCATGCGCCGGCAATTCGAAACCAACGTGTTCGCCGTGGTCGGGGTCACCCGCGCATTGTTCCCGGCGCTGCGCCGCAACAAAGGCCTGGTAGTGAACATCGGCAGTGTTTCCGGGGTGCTGGTCACGCCGTTCGCCGGTGCCTACTGCGCCTCCAAGGCGGCCGTGCACGCCCTGAGCGAAGCCTTGCGCCTGGAAGTGGCGCCCTTTGGCATACGGGTCATGGAAGTGCAGCCCGGCGCGATTGCCTCGCAGTTCGCCAGCAACGCCGGGCACGAAGCCGAACAACTGATCGGCGAACAATCGCCCTGGTGGCCGCTGCGCGAGGGCATCCGGGCCCGCTCGCGCGCCTCCCAGGACAAACCGACCCCGGCGGCCGACTTTGCCCGCGATGTCCTCAAGGCCGTGCGCCAGCCAGAGCCGGCGGCGCTGGTACGCCTGGGCAATGGCAGCCGCGCCTTGCCGCTGCTGCAAAACTGGCTGCCGCGGGGCTTGCTGCAGCGCGTGCTGAAAAAACGCTTCGGCCTGGACCGCGCGCTCTAGGTTATCGAGCTCAACACGTCGCCATCGACGCGCGAAAATCAACCTTGAGTGGCAGCCTGCAGCGGTTCGCTGAACGGCTGCCATCCGCCGCCCAGCGACTTGTACAAACCAACCAGGGCCTGGGACACCGCGGCCGAACTTTCGACCCACTGCTCCTGGCTGGCCAGCAAGGCGCCCTGCACACTCAGCACATTGAGAAAGTCCACGGCGCCCTCGACATATTGCTGCTGGGCGGTCTGCAGGGCGATGCGGTTCTGGCGCACGGCCTCTTCAAGCAGGTCGCGGCGCAACTGGCTGGCGTTGTACAGGCGCAGCACATCGTCGATTTCATGCCAGGCGCGCAATACCACCTGCTGGTAGCGCAGAGCCGCTTCCTGCTGCTGGGCTTCGCGCAACTTGAGCACGCCGCGCAAGCGCCCGCCTTCGAAAATCGGCAAGTTCAACTGCGGACCGATGGCAAAGCGGCGCGCATCCCAGCTACCGAAATCCGACAACTGCAATGACTGCAAACCAACATTGCCCGACAGGCGGATGCTCGGATAAAAATCCGCCTTGGCCACGCCGATGCTGGCGGTGGCGGCATGCAACTGCGCCTGGGCCTGGAGAATATCCGGGCGCCGCTCGGCCAGCTCCGACGGCACGCCGATGGCAAAGCGTTGCTGCGGCGTCGGCATCGCGCCTGGCTCCAGCAATTCGGCCTGCAGGCTGCGTGGCGGTTCGGCCAGCAGCAGGCCGAGGGCATTGATCAGTTGCGCCTGGCGCTCTTCGAGACTCGGCAGGCGCGCCTCGACCGAAGCGACCTGGGCGCTGGCCTGGGCCACATCGAGGGCAGTGGCGACCCCGTCGCGCAGGCGCATTTGCGACAGGCGCAAGCTGTGCCGCGAGACCTCGAGGTTTTCCCGTGTAACGGCCAGGGTGCTCTGCACCGCGCGCAACTGGATGTAACTGCCGGCAGTCTCGGCCAGCAGCGACAACAGCACGCCACGGCGGTCGTTCTCGGCAACTTCGACCACCGCATCGGCGGCTTCGACCTGGCGGCGTACGCGGCCCCAGAGGTCAAGCTCCCAACTGGCGGTGAAGTCGCCCTGCCAGAGGTTGAAGGCCGACTTGCCGCCGTTACCGGACGGGTCGTTGAGGCCTTCGGCGCTGTTGCGCGCCCGACTGTATCCACCGCCCAGGTCAACCGACGGGGTTTGCTCGGAAGCGATGCTCATGCGCAGCGCGCGGCTTTGCAGCAAGCGCGCGCTGGCGATCTGCAGGTCGAGGTTGCGCTGGCTGGCGCGTTCGATCAAGGCACTGAGCTTGGGGTCGTGAAAGCTTTCCCACCAGCGCTGCTCCAGCGGTGTGGCCTGAGCCTGACTGGCGGCGGGGGTTTCCTGCAGCGCTGGCCACACGGCCGGGGCATGGCTGTCAGGCGCGCTGAAATCCGGGCCCAGGCTGCAGCCAGCCAGCAGGCTCAGCAGCAGTGGGCAAAGGGCAAATACAGGTTTCATCGGGCGCTGACCTCTTTACCGGTGCTCAGGCTCGCGCCGGTATCAATCGTGGCCACCACCGACATGCCGACCCGCAGGCGCTCCAGCAACGGCTGGTTGGCGTCGAAGACAATCTTCACCGGAATGCGCTGCACCACCTTGGTGAAGTTGCCGGTAGCGTTATCCGGCTTGACCGCCGCGAAGGTGACACCGGTAGCCGGGGCGATGCTCTCGACCCGCCCGTGCAGGTATTCATCGGCGAAGGTATCCACGCGGATCTGCACCGGCTGCCCGGGTTGCACGTGGGTCAGTTGAGTTTCCTGGAAATTGCCGAGCACATAGGCGTGCTCCAGCGGCACGACCGACAGCAGCCGTGCCCCCGGGTTGACGTAGGCGCCGACGCGCAGCGCGCGCTCGCCGACCATGCCGTCGATGGGCGCGACGATGCGCGTGTACGACAGGTCCAGTTGCGCCCGCTCAAGGCTCGCCTGGGCATGCTTGAGGCCCCCTTCGGCGCTGTCGACCTGGGCGCTGAGGATATCCACCTGCTTGCGCGCCGCCGCCAGCGCCGCCTGCGAGTTGGCCAGCCGCGCCCGCGCCTGATCAACCCGGCTGCGCGCCTGCTGGGCGTTCTGCACGGTACCGGCGCCCTGCTCGGCCAGGCGGCTGTGGCGGGTCAGTTCGTGATTGGCGAAGGCCAGCTCAGCCTGGTCGGCACTGACCGCGGCCTGGGCCTGTTCGATCAGCGAGGCCTGGCGCTCGAGGGTCGCCCGGGCATTATGGCTTTGCGCGCTGGACACCAGCAGCTGCGCCTGCGCCGCCGCCAGCGCGGCCTGGTAGTCGCGGTCGTCGATCTGCGCCAGCAGTTGGCCGGCCTTGACCTGCTGGTTGTCTTGCACCAGCACCTGCTTGATAAAGCCGGCCACCTTCGGTGCGATCACCGTGTAGTCGGCAGACACATAAGCGTCGTTGGTGCTCTGTTCGCTGTCGTGGCCCAGCAGCATCGGGCCGAGCACGCCGGCAAGCCCGGCCACCACCAGGGCGGTGACGATCAAGGCGGTTTTTCGGTGAGTTGTTGTCGTGGTCATGTCTTTCTCTCAAATCCGCAAACCTAGGCCACCGCACGCGGTGGGTAGATCCGGGTAGGCACACAAGGAATCAGCACAATCAGCGCCGCGGCCAGCAGCGCCATGCACAGGTAGAGGTCGGCCGAGGTCAGCACCAGGGCTTGTTCGTGGATGCGTCTGGCCAGGCCCGGGGCGCTGCTGTCGGCCAGCGGCGAATTGCCCAGGCTGTCGACCAGCGCATTGGAATGAAAATGCCGGCGCACGGTGGTCACCGCCTCGATCAACCCGGCGGCGACCACCGAAGCCAGGCCCTTGACTGTGTTGAACCAGGCTGAGGCAAATGGCCCGTCCTGCGGGGTCATGCCGCCAGTAGCCAGCATCAGCAAGGGGATCACCGACATTGGCTGGCCGAAGATGTGCAGCAGTTGCAGCAGGTAGAAGTTGTCGCGAATCCACACGCTGGTGAGCTGGGTGCCCAGCGCGCATGACAACGACAGCATGCCCAGCCCCGCCGCCAGCACCCAGCGGCAATCCACTGCGCGGATGTTGCACAGCGCCGCCACCAACGGCAGCGCCAGCAATTGCGGCAAGGCCACCAGCAGCATCAGCGGGCCGGTCTGGGCCGGACGGTAACCCTGGATCTGCGCCAGGTAGCTGGAGGGGATGATGATCACCGCCGTCAGCACGATCAGCACGCCGAACAGGGTCACCAGGGCGTGGGTCAGGTTGCGTACCTTGAGCATCTGCAGCTTGAAGAACGGCAGCGGCTCGGACCACTCGTTGCACAGGAACAGCACCAGCAACACCAGGCCGCCGCCGAGCAGCCAGCAGATCAGGGGCGAGTCGAACCAGCCCATGCGGTCACCCAGGGTCAGGCCGATCACCAGCGCGCAGATGGCCGGCAGGCCGAGCAGCAGCCCGCGCCAGTCGAACTGCTTGAAACGCTCCAGTCGCAGCGGGTCCTGGGGCAAGCCCCAGGCAACACAGGCCATTGCCAGCAATGACGGCAGGATGATCTGCCAGAACGCCCACTGCCAGCCGACATATTCAGTCCACAACCCGGCCAGCGGCGTGCCCAGGTTGGGGCCAAAGGTGGCGGTCAGGGCGTAGCCGGCCAGGCCATAGACCTTGATCCCCGGTGGTAGAAAGCGCAGGGCGACGCTCATCAGCATCGGCGGCAACGCCCCCGATGCCAGGCCTTGCAAGATGCGCAACAGCATCAGGCTGGACAGGTTGGGGGCGTAGGGCTGCACCAGCCCGAGCAGGGCAAACACACCGATCGCGCACAGGGTAAAGCGGCGCAGGGAAAAGGTCGCCGCCAGCCATGGCGAAAAAGCCATGGCCGAGACCGACGCCGCCGAATACACCGCGATCAGCCAGGCACCTTCATCGGCGCCGATGAACATGCCACCACGGATATCGGCCAGCGAGGCCTTGGTGACCATCTCGTTGAGGCCGGCGCAGAGAACCGCCAGCAGTACCCCGAGCAGGCCGACCAGAATGCGCGTGCCAAAAGCCGCCGGCGCCGCCGCAGCGGCAACCGGTGGGGGCAGCACAGGTAAAGGAGTCGCGGTCAGCGAACTCATGACAGACATCTCCGGACAGACAAGGGAACCGGCAGAAGTCTATGAAGGGGCAATGCTTACGAAAACTGACATATTGGCAGTTTACTAGTGCAGCAAACGCAATCGACCGCTTCAGCGCTGCTCGCTGCAGCACGCCTTGAGGGTCTGGCGCAGCCAGCGGTGGGCCGGGTCGTTATCAAAACGCGGGTGCCAGGCCTGCATCACCGTCACCCGTTCCAGGGGCAACGGGATGTGGAACGAGCGCAGCGGCAAGCCGAGCTTGGTCACGCTGCTGAGGATATTGGCCGGCATCGGCAGCAACAGGTCGGAGTCGGGCAAGGAGAACATCGCCGAATGAAAGCTCGGAGTGATCAGCGCCACCCGCCGTTGCACCTTGTAGTTGGCCAGCTCGACATCGATCGGGCCGTTGGCGCGGCCACGCCGCGAAACGCTGATCTGCGGGTAGGCGGCAAAGCGCTGGGGGGTGATCTCGGCCTCGAAAATCGGGTGATCCTGGCGCGCCAGGCCAACGTAAATGGTGTTGAACAAGCTCTGCATCTTGATCTCGGGGCCCAGGTCGATGGTCGAGCTGACGATCAGGTCGGTGCCGCCGTCGCGCAGCACCGCATCATCGTCGCCACCGCCTTCCGGGACAAAACGCAGCACGGTGTGCGGGGCCTGCTCGTGCATCATCTGCAGCAGTTGCGCGCCATACAGGGCGATGAACAGATCGTTGGTGCGGATGTTAAAGGCCCGGTCGAGGGTTGCCAGGTCGACTTCTTCGCGGCTGCGAAACACCAGCCCGGCCTGCTCGACCAGGGCCCGCACCTGTTCGTGCAGGGCCAGCGCCCGCGGTGTTGGTACCAGGCCACGGCCGGCACGCACCAGGATCGGGTCGCCGATGGCCTCGCGGATCCGCCCCAGGGTCCGGCTCATGGCCGCCGGGCTGAGGTTCATGCGCCGCGCCGCGCCGACCACGCTGCCCTCATCGAGCAGGGCATCGAGGGCGACCAACAGGTTCATATCCGGGATCTGCATTGCCAGGCATCCATGACGTGTAAACAAGGGCCGATCTTAACAGCTCGGCAGCGGCCATCGGGTTGCGCTGTACGCAACTACACAGTGCATGCCAGGCCATTTATTCGCAGGCCGGGGATCCTCAACAATAGCCGGCTCGACTGCCGCCCGGAGAAGCCGCCCATGCTCAGCCCCGTATTGATTGCCATCGATGGATCACCCGCTTCCCAAGGCCTGGTCGAGCTGGCGCAGCAGTACTGCTTGCCCAACTGCCATCGCCTGCAGGTGGTGCTGGCCATCGACAGTGCTTTCGCCCTGAGTGACGGCCCGGGGCCGATCAGCTTGTACGAACAGCAGGAATACCCGGCGGCCACCGACGAGCAGCGCCATGCCGTCCAGGCCGTTCGCCAGGCCCTGGAGAACCTGCGGGCGCTGGGCTTCGAGAGCGAAGGCAAGCTGGTACCGGGCGAGCCGGTGACGGCCATCGTGACTGCCGCTCGCGCGCTTGAGTGCGAGCTGATCATCATCGGCCACCGCCATTTGAACCGCCTCGGGCGTTTGCTCGATCCGTCGATCAGCAACAAGGTGATCGATCAGGTCAGTTGCCCGGTACTGGTGGATTCGCGCCAGGCTTGAGCCGTTTCTAACCTTCTTTCCGAGCCGGTTTGACCACCACCGTGCAGGTGGTCCCCGCCGCCAGCAAAAAGCCTTCCGGCACTTCATCGATGTGAATCCGCACCGGCACCCGCTGGGCCAGGCGTACCCAGTTGAAGGTCGGGTTGACGTCGGCGATCAGTTCGCGGCTTTCAGGGTTGTCGCGGTCATAGATACCGCGCGAGATGCTCTCGACATGGCCCTTGAGCCGCTCGCCGCTCATCATCTGCAGCTCGGCCTGGTCACCCACGCGCACGTGCGGCAGTTTGGTTTCTTCGAAAAAGCCATAAACCCAGAACGAATCCTTGTCGACCACCGCCATCTTCGCCTCGCCGGTGCGCGCGTAATCGCCGCGATGGACGTTGAGGTTGGTCACATAGCCATCGACCGTGGCGAGGATCCGGGTGCGCTTGAGGTCCAGCTCGGCCGCCGCCAACTGGGCCTGGGCCTGCTGGTAATCGGCCAACGCCGAGTTGGCGATGTTGCTGGCATCGTCACGGTTCTCCCGCGAGATCACCAGGTTGTCCATGTCGGCGCGCCGATGGGCGTTGACCTTGCGCATTTCCCAGGTGGCCTTGCGCGAGGCGACCAGCGCCTGGGCCTGGCGCACTGCCACCTGGTAGTGCTCGGGGTCGATCTGCAACAGCACGTCGCCCTTCTTCACCAGCTGGTTGTCGCGCACCGGCACATCGACCACATAGCCCGGCACGTCGGCGGCGACGTTGATGATATCGGCGCGCACCCGCCCGTCGCGGGTCCAGGGCGTGTTCATGTAATGCACCCAGAGCTGGCGACCGATCACCACGGCAGCGGCCAGCACGAGCAAGGTGGCGATCAGGCTGAAAAACTTTTTCATCAACAGGGGTCTCAACGGTAGAGAGTCAGGGCGATGGATCCGAACAGGCAGATAAACAGGCACAGGCGCAGCAGCGCCGGGTGCCAGAAGAAGCGGTAGCCGTCATGGCTTGCGATGAACCGGTCCAGGCCCCAGGCAAGCCCGGCGGCGAACAGGAACATCAAGGTCATGGTCGGCATGTAGACGCCATGGAAGGCGATTTCACGAGGCATGGGGCAGTCCTTTGGCCGGGGCCAGTTCGGCCAGCGGCGACTGAGGGTCGAGCAGCGAAGTACGGATGAAGTGCAGGTAGCTCTGCACCCGGCGCAGGGCCGAGGTGTCGAAGTGGCGGGCGAACGGCTCGTCGGTGGCCTGTACGCGGCTGATGGCGTGATCCACCGCCACCAGGGCGCGCTCGTGGTTGCTGGCGCTCGGCTGCATGAACAGGCGCGCCAATGCCCGGCCCATGACCCGAATGGCCTGGCGCCAGGGCTGCGATTCGGCGTAGCACGGATGCACCGGCAGAATCGCCTGCTCCTTGCGCAGTTCGATGATCGCGTGGCCGACCTCGAGCACCACGAACATCCAGCGCAGCAACTTGCTCTGCACCAACGGCTGGCCGACTGCCAGGCCATAGGCTTGGTGCAGCAGGTCGCGGGTGCGGCTTTCGAAGCTTGAACCCAGGCCGCGCAGGCGCCCGGTAATTGCATACAGCACCTGGGCGCGCAGGTCCTGCTCCAGGCGGCTCCACAACCAGCGGCTGTTGGGCGGCAGGATGATCGCCCCGGCAGCGGCGCAGACCAGCATGCCGATGACCATGGCGATGTAGTCGTTGATGAAGTTGTAGGGGTTGTAGATGGTCAGGTTGTCGGGCACGGAACCTGTGGCAAAAAAGATCAGCAGGCCCAGGCCATAACCGGCATAGGCCGGCCGCGAGGCGAGGAACGCGCCGAACACGAACACCGGCGCCAGTACCAGGCACAGCAGCGGGAAACCGTCGATCCAGGGGAACACGAAGAAGGTTTCGAAGAAGCCGACAAAGGCGCCGAACAAGGTGCCGCAGGCCATCTGGAACGACATGCGCTTGGGGTTCGGAGTGGCCGCCGAGAGGCCGACGGTGGCGGCGGCGATCAGGGTCATCATCGCCCCGCTCGGCCAGGCGGTAAGAATCCAGAAGCTGCCCAGCACCAGCAAGATGAACGAAGCGCGCACGCCGGCGGCCAGCGAAGCCATCCAGTTGGTCTGTGCCACATAGGGCTCGTCCCACTGCTCGCGGGCATGGTTGTGCTCGCTCAGCGAGGCGTGGGTCTGGGCGTAGCTGTGCATGTCGTCGACGAAGCGGTACAGCAGCTCGTAGGCGGTGTGAAAATCCAGCAGGTCAGCATCGCTCGGAGCGCTTTCGACATAGGCGGCACGCAGGCTGCGCACGCGCTCCGGCAAGCCTTCCTTGTAGGCCGCCAGTTGCTCGGCCAGACGCGCCGCATCGCGCTCGGTAAGGCCGCGCCCGGCATAACCGTCGAGCAGTTCGGCCAGGGCGCCGAGCCCGGGTTCGATGGCGGTGACGATCTGCAGCGGCCCACGCAAGCGCAAGCGCTCAAGCAACTGGTGCAAGGCGTTGAAGCGCGTGGTGATGGCCATGAATTCGCTGTTCATGCGCCCCAAGCGACCGTTGCGCCGGCGCATGTGCGGGTCTTCGAAAGCCGTGACGCTGCGCAGGCTCTCCAGGCCCACGGCCTCGGCGATAAAACGCACGTTGCTGCTCTCGAAGCGGTCGCGCTGGCTGTCGCCGCGCAGGCCCTCGGCAACGAAACCGGCGAACACCCCGAAGCGCTGGTACAGGGCGTTGCGCATCGAAGCGCTGGCCGACTGCGGCAAAATCGCGGCGCTGACCAGGGTCGAGACCAGAATCCCCAGGGAGATCTCCAGCACCCGCCACACGGCCGCCATGAACGCGCCGTCCGGATGCTGCAGGGCCGGCAAGCCGACCATCGCCGCGGTGTAGCCGGCGAGCACGAAACCATAGGCGCGGAAGGTGCGATAGCGCATGGCACCGGCCGAACACAGGCCGACCCAGATCGCCAGGCTCGGCAGGAACAGCTCGGTGTTCTGTGGAAACAGGGCGATCAGCGCGACCATCATCGACGAGCCGGCCAGGGTGCCGAGCAGCCGGTAGAAGCTCTTGGCGAACACATGGCCGCTCTGCGGCTGCATGACGATGAACACGGTGATCATCGCCGTGCGCGGTTGCGGCAGTTCCAGGCGCATGGCCAGCCACAGGGTCAGGAAGGCGGCGCTGAGGACCTTGAAGATGTACACCCAGGTCACCCCGTCGGTGTGCAGCCATTCAAAGAACCCGCGACGCCACTCGAGAGTGGCCAGCCAGCGAAACGGCAGAGACAGTGCGCTCATTGGGCGTTAACCGGCTTATCGAAAATCGCCAGGGTTGCCGGAGTCTTCGGCGCCTGCTGGCGGTCTTCGCCGGGCACATCGCTACCCGCGCCCAGGCCGCCGCCCAGCGCCGTAACCAGCTCGGCGTGGGCACTCAGGCGTGCGGCCTGAACCTGCTGCTGGATCTGCTGCTGGCGGAACAACTGGGTTTGCGCGTTGAGCACATTGAGGTAATCGGTCAGGCCGCGCTGGAAGGCGATCATGGCGATGTCGTAGGTTTTTTGCGCCGAAGCCACCGACTCGGCGGCAAAGTGCTGTTGCTCGTTCATCGACTCACGGCGAATCAGCTGGTCGGAAATGCCCTTGAGCGCCTCGACCACGGTCTGGTTGTAGTGCGCCACAGCGATGTCGTAACCGGCCGAGGCAACCCCCAACTGCGAGCGCAGGCGGCCGCCGTCGAACACCGGCAGGCTGATCGCCGGGCCGACGTTGTAGTTGAACTTGCGCCCGGTCAGAAACTCCAGCGCGCCGCCACCGGTGGCCATGAAACCCAGGCCACCGACCAAATCGACGTTGGGAAAGAAGCCAGCATGGGCCACATCGATACCACGGGCCTGGGCCGCCACCTGCCAGCGACTGGCGACCACGTCCGGGCGCTGGCCGACCAGTTCGGCGGGCAACGCCGAGGGCAGCTTCAACGCGGTACCAAGGGCCAGTTGTGGACGCTGCAACTGCGCGCCCTGCCCCGGCCCTTGGCCGGCCAACGCCGCCAGCTGGTTGCGCGCCAGGGCGATTTCTTCATTGAGGGCATCGAGCTGGCGATGGGTTTCCGGCAGCGGCGTCTGCGCCTGGCTGACTTCGAAATGGGTGCCGATACCGCCGGCCAGGCGCCGTTCGGCCAGGGCCAGGATCTGCTCCTGCTGCTCAAGCTCGGCCTGGACGATATCGCGCTGGGCAAAGTGCAGCGACAGCTGGATATAGACCTTGACGATGTTGTTTTGCAGCTCGAGCTGGGCCTGGCGGGCCTGGGCCACGCTCATGTGGGCCATGTCCACGGCCTGCTCGCTGGCATTGCGCTCGCGGCCCCAGAGGTCGAGAGCGTAGCTAAAGCCCAGCGCGGCATTGTTGTCCCAGGTGTTGGAACCCGACAGTGCGCCGGGGCCGTAAAACTGGTCTTCCGGCCAGTTGTGGCGCTTGAGCGTCGACTGGCCGTTGACCTGCAGTTTTTCTGCCGACTCGACCACCCCGGCCATGGCCCTGGCTTCGCGCACACGGGCGGCAGCCATGGCCATGCTTGGGCTGTCGTGTACGGCCAGGGCGATCCAGCGATCGAGTTGCGGGTCGCCGTAGGCCCGCCACCATTGCTGGTCGGGCCAGTGGGCGTCGAGGGCGGCTTCACGGATGGCCGCGTCGGTGGTCAGGGTATTGGCTTGCAGCGTCTTGCTTTGCGGGGCAATGCCCCAGGTTCCGATACAGCCGCTCAAGGTCAAGCTAAAGGCACAGGCACTGAGCGCGTTGAGCGCTCTGATAATGCGACGCGGCACAGCTGCGAATTCCCGACGTAGAAGGTGGATGACGCTTGGAGAGGCAATTCTAGGGGGCCGCCGCACTGGCGATAAGCGTGCATTACTGCGAATCTTTGTTACGAAAACAGCGATAATCCGGCTTTAGTCTGAAGACCGCCCCGGTTACTTCATGTCACAATTTGTCGTCTACTTTGAGAGCGACCCATGGACACCCTGCAAAACATGCGTGCTTTTAGTTGCGTCGCGCAAGTCGGCAGCTTCACTGCCGCGGCCGTGCAACTGGATACGACCACCGCCAACGTGTCGCGGGCGGTCTCCAATCTTGAAGCCCATCTGCAAACCCGCCTGCTCAACCGCACCACCCGGCGCATTGCCCTGACCGAGGCCGGCAAGCGCTACCTGATGCGCTGCGAACAGATCCTCACCTACGTAGAAGAAGCCGAAGCCGAAGCCAGCGACGCCCATGCGCGCCCGGCCGGGCAACTCAAGGTGCATTCGATGACCGGGGTCGGCCAGCATTTCGTCATCGATGCCATTGCCCGCTACCGCGAAACCCACCCGGACGTCACCTTCGACCTGACCATGGCCAACCGCGTGCCGGACCTGCTCGACGAAGGCTACGACGTGTCGATCGTGCTGGCCAGCGAGCTGCCGGACTCGGGCTTTGTCTCCCAGCGCCTGGGCATCACCTACAGCATCGTCTGCGCATCGCCCGACTACGTGAAGCGCCACGGCATCGCCCACAAGCCCAGCGACCTGCTCAACCATGCCTGCCTGCGCATGGTCAGCCCGGTGATCCCGCTGGAAAAATGGCTGTTCGACGGCCCCGAAGGCCAGGAAGTGGTGAACATCACCCAGGCGCCGTTCCAGGTGAACTCCGCCGATGCGATGAAAACCGCGATCCGCAGCGGCATGGGCGTTGGCGTGCTGCCGATCTACTCGGCCATAGAGGGCCTGCGCGACGGCTCGCTGGTGCGGGTGATGCCTGAGTACCGCTTGCAGGAGCTGAACCTGTACGCGATCTACCCGTCGCGCCAGTACCTGGATGCCAAGATCAAGACCTGGGTCGAGTACCTGCGCAACTCGCTGCCGGAAATTCTCGCCGCCCATGAAGCGGACCTGAAAACCCACGAACTGCGCATCGCCACCTGAAATCTTGCTGCACAGCGGCAGTGGAGAATGATAGCGTGCTACCCATTCTTCACCGCCCGCAGAGATTTCGCCGATGAAAAAGACTGTCCTTGCCTTCAGCCGCATCACCCCGGCGATGGTCGAACGCCTGCAGCAAGACTTCAACGTGATTGTGCCGAACCCCAAGCTCGGCGACATCAGCGCCCAGTTCAACCAAGCCCTGCCCCAGGCGCATGGCCTGATCGGCGTCGGCCGCAAGCTCGGCCAGGCGCAGCTGGAAAACGCCAGCAAACTGGAAGTGGTTGCCAGCGTTTCGGTGGGTTACGACAACTATGACCTGGCCTACTTCAACCAGCGCGGCATCGCCCTGACCAACACCCCCGACGTGCTTACCGAAAGCACCGCCGACCTCGGTTTTGCCCTGCTTATGGGCGCGGCGCGGCGGGTGGCCGAGCTGGATGCCTGGACCAAGGCCGGGCAATGGCAAGCCACCGTCGGCCCGGCGCAGTTCGGTAGCGACGTGCATGGCAAGACCCTGGGCATCGTCGGCCTGGGCAATATCGGCGCGGCCATCGCCCGACGCGGGCGCTTCGGCTTCAACATGCCGGTGATCTACAGCGGCAACAGCCGCAAGCCAGCGCTGGAGCAGGAACTCGGCGCGCAGTACCGCAGCCTTGATGAACTGCTGGCTGAAGCTGATTTCGTCTGCCTGGTGGTGCCACTGGGGGCGCAGACCAAACACCTGATCAGCAGTCGCGAACTGCAGTTGATGAAACCCAGCGCATTTCTGATCAACGTCTCCCGCGGGCCGGTGGTCGATGAAGCGGCGCTGGTCGAGGCCTTGCAGGCCGGCACCATTCGCGGCGCCGGGCTGGATGTCTACGAGAAGGAGCCGCTGGCCGAATCACCGCTGTTCCAGCTGAAAAACGCCCTGACCTTGCCGCATGTAGGTTCGGCTACTGCCGAAACCCGCGAGGCCATGGCCAATCGGGCGATTGATAACCTGCGCAGCGCCTTGCTCGGTGAGCGGCCGCGGGACCTGGTCAATCCGCAGGTGTGGAAGTAAGCCGTACTGGTCCCATCGCGGGTCAAGCCCACTCCCACAGATTAATCCCAACTTGTGGGAGCGGGCTTGACCCGCGATGGCTACCGCAAGGCCACCACCGGCTCGACCACCTTGGGCCGGGGTTTGCGAAATACCAGCACATTACCCAGCATCACCAGCACCAGGCCTGCCAACGCCGGTGCCGTCCACTGATAGCCTTCGTAGAACGCCGAGACGTTCAGCGCCACCAGCGGGAACAGCACCGTGCAGTACGCGGCCCGCTCCGGGCCCATGCGCCCGACCAGGGTCAGGTAGGCGGTGAAGCCGATCACCGAACCGGGGATCACCAGGTATAACAGCGAACCGATATAGCGCGTGTTCCATTCCATGGCGAACGGTATACCGCTGAACAGGCAATACAGGCCAAGCATGCTGGCGCCATAGAGCATGCCCCAGGCATTGGTGGTCAGCGGGCGCAAACCGGCCTTCTGTTGCAGGCTGGAGAGCATGTTGCCAGCCGAGAAACACAGGGTTCCCAGCAGCGCCAGGCCCAGGCCGATGATGGTTTCGCGGCTGGCGGCATGCCCGGACAGCTCGGGCCAGAACAGCAGCCCTAGCCCGGCCAGGCCCAGGGCGCCACCGGCCAGTACATTGGCGGCCACTTTCTGACCGAAGAACACCCGCGCATTCAGCGCGTTCCACAAGGTCGCGGTAGAGAACACCACGGCGATCAGGCCGCTGGGGATCCACTGGCTGGCGGTCAGAAAGCACATGAAGTTGACGCAGAACAGGCACAACCCCTGGGCCAGGCAAATCATGTGGCCACGGCGGTTCATCGGTTGCAGGCGGCGGCTGAGTAGCAGAATGACAAACAGCACCAGTGCCGCCAGGGCAAAGCGGTAGACGATCGACACCGGGATGGCGACCACCCCCAGTTGCAGCTTCAGGGCAATCCAGGTGGTACCCCAGATCAGCACGGTAAGCAGGTATAACGACAGGTTCATGGCGGCACTCCTCGATTCCAGGCCACCAGTGTGCAGCCGCCCCTGCGCCGGCACTTGCACATTCTTGCGCTTTTGCGCGGCCGCCTGCTGTCAGCCTGGGCGCGGCGGAGTAGGATTGCCAACAGAGGTAGCGACCATGACGCCGTTGGACCAGCTGCAAGTTTTCAAAGCCATGCACGACTCACCCCATGCCCGCCTGGAGCACAGCGCGCACCTGGGGGACGGCCTGGCTGCAGCCCTGTGGAACAACCGCCACGACGCCCGCGACTACGAAGCCCCCAGCCATCACACCCTGTCGTGCTACATCGCCGACGGCACCGGCACCTTTCGCCGCGACCGCCCCGGCCACACCGGCTCGCCCGACAAGCTGTGCATCATGCCCGCCGGCTCCGCCTCACACTGGGTGGTCAACGGCTCGATCCGCCTGGCCCACCTGTACATCAGCGAAGAGCAATTCGCCCTCGGTTGCGTCAGCCTGCTGGACCGCGAGCCGCGCGAGCTGCAACTGCAGGAAGCGACCTTTCTCGACGATCCCGAACAGGCCCGGCGCTTTCGCCAGTTGATTGCCCTGGACTGGGACGAGCCCGCCGAGCGCCTGCTGACCAGCAGCCTGGCCCACGAGATTCTCGACCACGCCCTGCTCAGCCAGGTCGGCCTGCGCCAGGGCCTGCGCCTGAAGGGCGGGCTGGCCGCGCACCAGCGCCGGCAACTGAGCGAGTATGTCGAGGGCCACCTGGATCAACCCCTGAGCCTTGGCGAACTGGCGGCGCTGTGCAACCTTTCCGAGTACCACTTCGCACGGATGTTTCGTCAAAGCTTCGGCCTGCCGCCGCACCAGTACCTGCTGGCCCGGCGCCTGGCCAAGGCGCGGCAACTGCTGCGCCATGGCCAACTGCCGCTGGGCGAAGTGGCGCTGCTGTGTGGCTTTGCCAGTGCCAGCCATTTCAGCAACCGCTTCCGCCAGGCCCTCGGGGCAACGCCCGGCGCCTACCGGGCGGCCTTCAGCGCTTAGAACTCCAGAGTGCTGGACAGGCTGAGCTGGCGTGCATCGCCCACCGAGACAAAGTTACGGTTCACCGCCGAGCTGTAATAGGTGCGATCGAACAGGTTCTTGACGTTCAACTGCAGGCGCAGCTTGTGTTCGTCCAGGCGGGTTTCGTAACTGGCGAAGGCATCGGCGACGGTGTAGCCCGGCAGCTCGAAATCGTTCTCGGCATTGCCCGCCCGCTCGCCGACATAGCGCGCCCCCGCGCCCAGGCGCAGGCGGTCGCCACCGAACAGGCTGCCGGCGTCATACACCGCCGACAGCGAGCCGCTGTGGCGCGCCACGTTCTGCAGCCGATTGCCTTCAAGGGTCGGGTCCTGGGTGACTTCGGCGTCGGTGAAGGCATAGTTGCCGATCAGGCTCCAGCGCTCGCTCAACTGCCCGGTCAGGTCCAGCTCAATGCCGCGCGAGCGCACCTCGCCGGCGTTGCTGTAGAGCGTGTCGCCGGTAGCCGAATCGAAGTTGGCCACCAGCACGTTGCGCTTGCGGATGTCGAACAGCGCCAGGGTGCCGGTCAGCGCCCCCGGCATGTCGAGCTTGGCCCCCAGCTCCCAGGATTTACCCTCCTCCGGTTCGACCCCGGAATCCAGCACCAGGCCGCCGGTCAGCGGGGCGATGCTGGAGTTGGGCTTGAATGATTCGGTGTAGCTGCCATACAACGACAGCTGCTCGTCAACCTTGTACACCAGCCCGAGCCGTGGCACCCAGGCCTGGCCGTTGGTGTTGGTGTTGGCCTTGAACGGCCGCCCGCGCCCGGCGAGCTGGTCGTACATCTGGTAGCGCGCACCGGCGACCAGAATCCAGTGCTCGTCGAGGTGGATCGAATCCTGGAAGAACAGCGAGTCGCTGCGCAATTTGTCGGTCTGTGCGCTGTCGCTGTCGCGCACGCTGGTGCCCTCGACTTCGCGACCATACACCGGGTCGAGGTAACTGAAAGTGCTGAGGCTGCCCTGGCGGATCAGGTCGGCGCGGTAGACCTTGCGGTACTCGTTGTCGAGGCCGAACAGCAGGTCATGCTGCATGCCCGCCAGTTGCACCTTGCCCTCCAGGCTGGCCGTGGCGAAACGATCGCTGCTGAGCGCGCCGCGGGTGCCGTCCATGCTCCGGGTCAGGGTGCCGCGGGCGGCGTTGACGGCGGTCACTCGCACCTGGCTGGCGTCGTAGGTTTCGCGGTTGTAGCTGAAACCGAAGTGGGCTTTCCAGTCGTCCGAAAGCTGATGATCGACCTCCAGGCGATAGAGGTCCGAGCGCCCTTGCATGTCGTTGAACGGCTCGTCCAGGCGCCGGGTGCTGGGGATGTCCAGCGGGTGGTTGGTGCGCGGGTCGATGGCCGTGCCGCGGTCGAACGGGTAGAGAAACTCGCGGTGCTCGTAGGCCAGCAGCACCTGGGTGTCTTCGCCGAACCAGGCCAGCGAGGGCGCCACCAGCGATTCGCGGTGGGTGCCGAAGTTGCGCCAGTAGTCTTCGTCTTCATGGTCGAGCACCAGGCGGTAGGCGAAGTTGCTCTGGCCCAGGGCACCAGTACTGTCCAGGCCGCCACCGCTGCCGTTCTTGCCGCTGCCATAGCTCGAGCCGCGCAGGTTCAGGGCGTTGTACTGCTGCAGTTGCGGGCGCTTGCTGACCACGTTGATCACCCCGCCCGGGTCCTGAATGCCATACAGCAACGAGGCCGGGCCCTTGAGCACTTCGACCCGCTCGGTGCTGGCACTGAGGCTGCGGCCCTGCACGATCGGCATGCCGTCGCGCATGATCGAACCGTCGCGGTTGTCGCCAAAGCCGCGCTTCATCACCGTGTCCTGGGTGCCGCCGAAGTTGTTGCCCTGGGTCACGCCGCTGACATTGGCCAGGGCGTCGTCGAGGTTGCGCGGGGCCTGGTCCATGAGCACCTGGGCCGGCACCACGTTGATGGCCTGGGGCGTTTCCATGATCGACGCCTGGCTGCGCATCACCGAGCTGTTTGGCGGCGGCTGGTAGCTGTAGTCGGCATCGGCTTGCGAGTTCACCGTGGTCGCCTCGAGCTTGAGCGCAGCGCTGGTATCCAGCGGTTCGAGGGTCAGGGTGCGGGCGTCAACGCGGCGAACGGCAAAACCCGAATTGCCCAGCAGTTGCTGCAAGGCCTGCTCGGCACTGAGACTGCCATGCAGGGCCGGGGCGTTGAGCGCCGGCAGGTCGGTGGTATAGATCACGCTTTGCCCGGTCAGCCGGCTGAAGTCATTGAGCGCCTGCACCAGCGGCTTGCTCGGCTGGGCAAACACATAGACCTGCTGCGCGGCCGCCGCGCCCAGGGGGAATGCGCTAGCTGTGGCCAGGGCCGAGACACTGAGCCAGATTGAAAAGCTGCGCGCTGCCGAGGGGGTGAACTTCATGACCGGTAACCTGTGAAGGAGTGACGTTTATGCGAATGAATCGCACTTTCACTCACTACACGGTTGTCGCGCGAACTTACCTCATCAGTTTTCTGAAAATATTTTTCAGCGGATCAGCGTCACCCGCTCCAGCAGGGTAATGCGCTTGAAGCCCAGCACCGCGCCGAGCGAATCCAGCGCTGCCAGCGGCTGGCTGGCCGGGAAGCTGCCGCTGACCTTGCGTTTGCCCAGTTCGCTGTCGAGCACGATGATGCGCCCGGGATAGTAGCGAGCCAGGTCGTCGATTACCGTGCTCAGCGGCACCTGGTAGTAATTGAGCCAGCCTTGGCGCCAGGCCAGGCGCGATTCGCTGTCCACCGCTTCGACCGCGCTGGCGGTGCCGTCGCGATAGGCCACCTGCTGGCCGCCACTCAGCTGTTGCTGCAAGCGCCCGGGCTCAGCGGTCACCGCCACCCGGCCATCGAGCACGGTGACCCGCGCGCCGCCATGGTGCTTGCGCACCTCGAAGCGGGTGCCGAGCACGCGCGTCTCGCCCTTTGCCGCCTCGACCACGAACGGCGCGCCGGTGTGGGTGACATGAAAGAACGCCGCGCCACGGCGGATCGTCACCTGGCGCTGACCGTCGCTGAAATCTACCGACACGGCGCTGCCGGCATCCAGGGTCATGTGCGAATTGTCGGCCAGCACCACTTTCTCAACCTGCCCCGGCGCCGTGACGTAATCCGCCTGCAAGTCATCCAGCCAGTAGGCCGGATGCCAGCCGGCAGCGGTGCCCAGCGCCAGTACCAGGCAGGCGGCGGCAGCGAAGGTGGCGACACGCCGCCAGGTGCGCCCCGCTGGCGGTTGCTGCATGGCGCGCAAATAGCCTTGCAGGGCCGGGTCATCCTCGGCAGCCAACAGGCTCGCCGGCGCTTCGCTCAGGCGCCACAAGGCCTGGGCCTGGGCATAGGCGCGGCCATGGGCGGGATGGGCGAGCAGCCAGCGCTTGAACTCGGCACGCTCCGCCAGTTGCGGTTGCTCGTTGATCCGGCTCAGCCAGTTCAGTGCGGCCTGATGCTGCGCGGCGGTGATCTCGGTCATGGTGCTTTCCCTGGCTTGCGGGTGCTGGCCGGCGGCAGCTCGATACTCGCCTTGCACGCCTCCAGCGCGCGCATCATATGTTTTTCCACCGCACTCTGGGACAGGCCCATGGCCTTGGCGATCTCGGCGTACTTGCGCCCGTGAATGCGGTTGAGCAGAAAGATCTGCCGGGTACGCTCGGGCAGCAGGCGCAGCGCCGCCTCGATGCGCTGCAGGTCGCTGTTTACCTCCAGCGCCACTTGCGGTGCGCTGACATGCTCGTCGGCCACTTCTAGTTGCAGGCTGTCGTTGACCCGCTCGCGGGCACCTTCGCTGCGCAGGTGATCGATGGCGATATTGCCGGCGCAGCGCAGCAGGTAGGTATCGAGCGCCTCGACCTTGACCTGCGGCCGGCGCCAGAATCGCAGGAACAACTCCTGGATCAGGTCCGAGGCCGTGGCCCGGCAGCCGATGCGGCGGCTGACCAGGGCTTCCATCTGCGCCCGTTGCGCAAGGAACACCTGGACAAATCGCGCGCGCCCGCTGGCCCCGTCGGTGTCGTTGGCACCTTCGGCGGGCAGATCGAGCGGCTCGTTGACCAAGCTACAGCGACGCCAGGGCGGTCAATGGCGCCAGCACCAGGCTGGCCGCCGCCAGGCCCAGCAGCAACCGCGGCTGGTAAGGCAGAAGGAACACCCAGAGGGTGACGCCGGCCATCAGCACCGCGAACAGCTCGACCAGGCCCATCGCCCAGCCGCTGTGGCGCACCGCCAACAACAGCGCCAGGGCCAGCAGCGCCCAGCCGGCAACCCGCAGGGCTACACGCCGCGCCTTGCTCGGTGGCTGCCCGAGCAAGTCCTTGTAGTGCTTGTCCATGGCCAGGCACAGCGCGGCGAAGCCGGCAAAACCAAACAGGGCAATGGCCAGCATCAGTTCACCTCGCTTTCAATCAACTTGCCAGGCGCGGCCTTGGGCTTGCGCTTGGGCGCGACTAGCGGCGCCCGCCACATTTTGCTGGCCGCCCAGGCCAGGAACAGGCCGCTGGCCAAGGCGGTCAAGTCGAAACCGGCCATGGCCCAGTCGCCGACGGCGAGCGAGTGGTTCAGGCCCTGGCCGGTGGTCAGGCCGTTGAGCAGCGGCAAGCCCGCCCACATCAGCGCACCCAGGCCCAGTTGCTCGGCCCAGGCACGGCGGCCGCGGCGCAGCATGGCGTGCACCAGCGACAAGGCCCAGAGCAGGAAGAAGCAGTTGGTCTCCCAGTCGGCACGGCCTTCAAGGCCGATCGGCAACAAGCGGTTGGCCCAGAAGAACGCCGCCACACCCAGCAGCAGGCCACTCATGCTGGCAATGTTAAGCACCTCGACCAGGCGCAGTTCGAACGGCTGGGTGCCGCTCTTGGCATGCTTGAGCTGGCGCTTGCCCAGCCACATGACCAGGCCGGTGCCGATCACTGCGGTGCCGGCCAGGCCGAAGAAGAAGTACAGCCAGCGCAGCCAGGGGCCGGCGAAAATGCCCATGTGCAGGCCGTACATGCCGCCGGAAATCAGCACCGGCGTGGCCTCGATCTGGCTGCCGCCTTCAAGCGTGCCATTGACCCCGTCAAACAGCCAGCCACCGCCGCGCTGGTGAGCGATGCGGTCACCGGCATGGCGGGCGAACCGGACCCGGGCGTTCTGGTCACCGGGGTTCTGTACCTCGACCCAGGCAAGATTGGCCCCGGGCGCCTGATCCTGGACCTTGGCGTACAACTGCGGCAAGGGCAGCAACGGCGCCGCGGTGCCGGCGGCCTGTACCTGGCTCTGGCCACCGAACAGGTCGTTGAAAAAGCCACGGGTATTGTCGCCATAGCTGGCGATGATGCTGGCCGGCATGACCATGGCCATGAAGATCACCAGGCTGCTGTAGCTGATCATCAGGTGAAACGGCAGCACCAATACGCCGATGGCGTTATGCCCGTCGAGCCAGGAACGCTGGCCCTTGCCCGGGCGGAAGGTGAAGAACTCCTTGAAGATCTTCTTGTGGGTAATGATCCCGGTCACCAGGCCCAGGAGCATGATGAACGCGGCAAAGGTCGACAGCCAGCGGCCCCAGGGGTGAGGCATCTCCAGCTGGAAATGGAAACGGTAGAAAAAATTGCCGCCACGGGTCTCGCGCGCCTGCAATTCGGCGCCGGTGGCAGGGTCGAGGGTTTTGGAAGTGAAGTCGCGGCGCCCGCCACCGGCCTTGGGCCAGCTCACGCTCAGCGCCGGTTCGCGGGCATTGGGCAACTCGATGAACCAGCTGCCCGCTGTCGGCGCATGCTCCTGCAGGTAGCGCTGGGCGAGGTCCAGGCTGGCCGCCGGGTCCAGCGCCCGGCTGGGCACTTCCGGCTGGGTCCAGTGGCTGATTTCTTCCTTGAAGTAGGACAGGGTCCCGGTCAGGAAAATCGCAAACAGCAACCAGCCGAAGATCAGCCCGGTCCAGGTATGCAGCCAGGCCATGGCCTGGCGAAAGCCCTCTTTCATGGGTTTTTCATCCAGTAGGCCAGGCCGCTGATCATCGCCAGCACCAGGCTCGGCACCAGTACCCCCAGCCAGGCCTGCCAGGCGCTACGACAGGCGAAGCACCAGAGAAAGGCCACCAGGTAGAACAGGAACGACAGCATCATGCCGCTGATCACCGCCTCGGCACGCGGCACCGGCAACAGCAGGGTGATACAGACGCTGGCCATGGCCGCCAGCAGGTAGCCACCGAACACGGCAGCCAGGCTGCGGGAAGTCACGGCCAGGCGATAGCTGATGGGCAGCCCGGCGGCTTTGCTTTTCATGGCATCGGTCCATTACGAGAAGCGCACAATAATAATGATTTATATTCTCATAAGCAAAACCGCAGGCCGGCCGATCAGAACGACAGGTCGACGCCCATGGTGTAGCGGCGGCCGTCCAGCACGGTCTGGTAGTTGTCGTAGTCCACTTCCTTGTTGAAGACGTTGTACACACCGGCCAGCAGCTTGACGTTCTTGGTCACCCGGTAGGTACCGCCGAAGTCGACGAAGGTGTACGACGGCGTGCCGTCGGACATGGTGCTCCGGCCCAGGTAGTCCGAGGTCTTGCCGCGATAGTTCAGGCGCGCCCAGGTCCCCAGCTGGTCGGTGGCCTGCCAGTCGAGGGTGGCGTTGAACATGTGCCGTGGCATCTGGTTCAGGGCCTTGCCCTTCTGCGGACCGCTCTTCTGCTCGGAGGCGGTGAAGGTGTAGTTGGTGGCCAGCGACACGGTCTGGGTGATGTCCCAGTCCAGGGTCGCTTCGATGCCGCGCATCTGCGCTTCGTCAACGTTGACCCGGTCACTGATGAACTTGTACGAGGTACCGCCGATCTGGCACTGGCCCGAAGCATTGCCGGTGCTGTCGGTGCAACGGCGGGTCTCGGTGATCTTGTCCTTGAAGTCGGTGTTGAACAGGGTCAGACCGGTGGAGAACCCTTCGAGGTTGTCCCAGATGAAGCCAATTTCCTGGCTCAGGCTCTTCTCCGGCTTGAGGCTGGAGTTGCCGACAATGATGGCCGGGTCGCCACCGCCACCGGTGATCTGGCCCCAGTCATCGACGGCAGCGCGGATGTCCGGCGAACGGTAGCCGCTGGATACACCACCCTTGATGGTCCACTGCTCGGTCGGATGGTAGACCCCGTACAGGCGCGGCGACCAATGGGTACCGTAGTTTTCGTCGCGGTCCATGCGCAGGCCGCCGGTCAGGGCGAAGGCTTCGGTCAGGCGCCATTCGTCTTCGGCAAACAGGGCCCACGACCAGCGGGTCAGCTGGTTGACGCTGGCCGCCGAAGCCAGTTGGTTGCCTTCGTCGCTGAGGTCTTCGTATTTGTACTGGCCACCGAAGGTGGTGATGTGCGAATCGCTGAAGAACGACACCTGCGAATTAAGCACGGTGTTTTCCAGCTCCATGCGCCGGCCGGGGTTCTCGATCTTCTCGCGCTGCAGGTAGCTTTCGCTGGTGAGGCTGTCCCAGCGCCCGGAATGGGTGATGGAAAAGTTGGTACGGTCATAGTCGTTACGGCTGGCGGAGCGGCTCGCCGAACGGCCTACGTGCGAGTTGCGCTCCTGCTCGGACTTGCCCGCTTCCAGGGTGATGTCGTTGTGTTCATCCGGGGTGAACGACAGCTTGGCCGTGGCGCTGTCGGTGCTCTGCTCGTTGAAGCCGTTGACGATATGGTCTTCGTCGCGGCGCGAGCGCTGGCCGTACAGCTGCAGGCCGACCAGGTTGTCGACCAGGGGGCCGGAGATGAAGGCGTTGGTGCTGTTGTAGTTGCCCGAGTCGGAGCGGTCCTGGAAGGTTGCTTCGGTGCGCACGCCGCCGTACCACTGCGGGGTGACCTTGCGGGTGATGATGTTGATCACCCCGCCCATGGCGTCGGAGCCGTACAGTGACGACATCGGCCCGCGCACCACTTCGATACGCTCGATGGCTTCCAGCGGCGGCATCCAGCCCTGTTCGATACCGGCGCCGTCACTGTTCGGGCGGGTGGCACGTGAGTCCTGGCGTTTGCCGTCGACCAGCATCAGGGTGTACTTGGAGGCCATGCCGCGAATGCTGATATCGCTGGAGCTGGCGCCACCGGTGACCACCACGCCCGGCACATCGCGCAGGGCATCGGTGACGTCACGGTAGGATTTGTTCTCGATCTGCTCGCGGGTAATCACCGAAATCGATGCCGGCGCATCCTTGATCTGCTGGGAGAAACCCGACGCGGTCACCACCATGTTGTCCAGCTCCAGCGGCTGGTTCTGGGCAGTGGCTTGCGCGGTGTAGAGCGAGCAGAGGGTAAGCGCGAGGCAGGATTTGCTGAAAGTCGGGGACACGAGGACCTCTCCCTGAGAAATGTAAAGGTTGCGTAAATTCATCTAGGGAGCGAATGCTATTCATTCTCAAATGCTAGTAAAGCGTATTTACGTTTTTTACATTTTCCCGATCCTCTGCTACGCCCGTCAGTCAGGCGCCGATTGCCGAGTAGTGGCACCTTTCACTACAATGCGAACAATTCTTATTCTGCTGCGCATCCCGGCGCCGGAGTGTTTACGGTGCCCAGCGCTCCTTCTTCCTCGCTCGAAGGCCTCTACCTCGACCATCACAACTGGCTCACTGGCTGGTTGCGTCGGCGTCTGGGCTGCCCCGACAGCGCCGCCGACCTGGCCCAGGACACTTTCATGCGCCTGCTCCAGGGCCGCGAAACGCCGCTGCTCAACGAGCCACGGGCGTTCCTCACCACCGTCGCCAAACGCGTGCTGTGCAACCATTACCGCCGCCAGGACCTGGAGCGCGCCTACCTCCAGGCGCTGGCGCAGTTACCCGAGGCACTGGTGCCGTCGGAAGAACACCGGGCAATCATTTTCGAAACCCTGCTGGAGCTCGACCGCCTGCTCGACGGCTTGCCGCTGGTGGTCAAGCGCGCGTTCCTGATGGCCCAGGTCGATGGCCTGAGTTACGCCGAGATCGGTGTGCAATTGGGCATCTCCCTGGCCACGGTCAAGCGCTACCTGAACAAGGCGGCCATGCGCTGTTACTTCGCCCTGTGAACAACCATCAGGAGTTTTCCCCGCAGGTGGCCGAACAGGCCGTGTACTGGCTGATCGAGCTGCAGGGCGGCGCCCTCAATGCGCGCCAGCAGCAGGCCCTGCAGCAATGGTTGCAGGCCGACGACAACCACCAGCGCGCCTGGGAGCACATCCAGCGGGTCAACCAGCGCTTGCGCGGGCTGTCCTCGCCCCTGGCCCACGCCGCCTTGCAGGCGCCACGTTCGGCCAGCCGTCGCCGGGCGCTGAAAACCCTGCTGATCCTCGGGGTCGGCAGCGCCAGTGGCCTGGCCTTGCAGCAGCACAACCCGTTGCCGACATTGCTCGCCGATTACCGCAGCCCGGTCGGCGAACGCCGGCGCCTGGCCCTGGATGACGGCAGCCTGCTGCAGCTCAATACCCGCAGCGCCGCCGACGTGCGTTTCGATGCCAGCCAGCGCCTGGTGCACCTGCTCGAAGGTGAACTGCAACTGACCGTGGCCGGCGATAGCCGACCGTTGCAACTGCGCAGCGAACACGGCCTGCTGAACCTGGCCAACGGCCGCTACAACCTGCGCCAGTTCGCCGGCTACAACCAGTTGGCGGTGTTCGAAGGCAGCGCCAACCTTGCCGGCAATCGCCTGGAGGCTGGCCAGCAAGCGCACTTCAACGGCCCGCAATGGCAGGCCAGCCAGGCCCTGGACCGCAACCTCGGCGCCTGGGTCGACGGCATGCTGGTGGCTGCGCACATGCCCCTTGGCGCGTTTCTCGACGAGCTCGGGCGCTACCGTCGCGGCCAGCTCAACTGCGCACCCGAGGTAGCCAATTTGCTGATTTCCGGCAGTTATCCGCTGGCCGACAGCGAACGCATCCTCGACCTGCTCGAAGTGGCGCTGCCGGTGCGGGTGCGGCGCTTTACCCGCTACTGGGTGACGGTCGAAGCGCGGGCCTGAACGTTTTTTTCACTGACCTGAGCCGTTTTCACATCTCGCGTGACAGAGAAGGCAGAACCCTTTGCTTCGACCTTCTCAAGGATCTTCTGCATGCCCCTTCGACCGAATCCACTTGCCCAGGCCCTGCTGCTGGGTGCCAGCCTGAGTTTCAGCGCCGTTGCCATCCAGGCAGCCGAGGCCTCGGCGCGCACTTACCAGATCGCCCCGAGCACGCTTGAAAACGCCCTGAACCAATTCGGCCGCGAAAGCGGTGTGCTGATCTCGTTTGGCTCGCAGCTCACCCGCGGTGTGCAAAGCCCCGGCCTGCAGGGCCAGTACAGCCCGCAGCAGGGTCTGGATACATTGCTGCAAGGCACCGGCCTGCAAGCCCGCGCCGAAGGTGACAACGCCTTCAGCCTGCAACCGCGCGCTGCCGCCAGCGCGCCGCTCGAGCTCGGCGCCTCCACCGTGGTCGGCGACTGGCTGGGTGCGGCGCAGCAAGACAACGTCTTCGAACATGCCGGTGCCCGCGATGTAATCCGCCGCGAAGAATTCGAGCGCAGCGGCGCCACCACCGCGCGCGAAGTGCTCAACCGCATCCCCGGGGTCAACGCCCCGGAAAACAACGGCACCGGCAGCCACGACATGGCGCTGAACTTCGGCATTCGCGGGCTCAACCCGCGCCTGGCCTCGCGCTCGACGGTGCTGATGGACGGCATCCCGGTGCCGTTTGCGCCCTATGGCCAGCCACAGCTGTCGTTCGCGCCGATCAGCATGGGCAACATGGACGCGGTGGACGTCGTGCGCGGCGGCGGCGCGGTGCGCTACGGCCCGCAGAACGTCGGCGGCATCGTCAACTTCGTGACCCGGGCGATCCCCGACGAGCCGACGGTGAAAGCCGGTTTCCAGACCCAGACCAGCCCGTCCTCCAGCCATGACGGCTTCAAGACCAGCGCCAACCTGCTTGCTGGCGGCACCAACGCCAACGGCCTGGGCGGCGCCCTGCTGTACTCCGGCAGCCGTGGCGGCGACTGGCGCGAGCACAGCGACACGCAGATCGACGACCTGATCCTCAAGGGCAAGTACCAGCTCGACGAGGCCAACAGCCTGCACGCCATGGCCCAGTACTACGAAGGCGAAGCGCAGATGCCCGGCGGCCTGAACGTTGCCGACTACGATGCCGACCCGTACCAGTCGACCCGCCTGCAGGACAAGTTCTGGGGCCGCCGGACGATGTTCAATTTCGGCTACGACTACAAGGAAGACGCCCGCCAGTTCAGCGTCAACAGCTTCTTCACCAAGACCCTGCGCAGCGGCTATCTGGACCAGGGCAGCTTCGTCTCGCTGTCGCCGCGCGAGTACTGGGTACGCGGCATCGAAACACGCTTCTCCCAGGGCTTTGCCCTTGGCGAGAGCTGGCATGAAGTGGGCGTCGGCTACCGCTACATCAACGAAGCCGGCCACGAGCTGCGCTACCGCGAGCCGACCGCTGCCAACCAGTTGCCGACCACCGCCAGCCGCAATGACCGCGACACCCGTGGCAGCACCGAAGCCCATGCGTTGTTCCTCGATGACCGCATCGACATCGGCCAGTGGACCATCACCCCGGGCATCCGCTACGAAATGATCGACTCCGAGCAGTCGAACAAACTCAACGGCCAGCGCTACCAGGGCGACTACAACACCGCGCTGCCGGCGCTAAACGTCATGTACCACCTGACTGACAGCTGGAACCTGTACGCCAACACCGAAGGCTCGTTCGGCAGCGTGCAGTACAGCCAGATGCCCAACCGGGTCAGCAGCGGCGAAGTGAAACCGGAAAAAGCCCGCACCTGGGAGCTGGGTACCCGCTACGACAACGGCAACCTGCAGGCCGAGATCGGCGCCTTCTTGATCAACTTCGACAACCAGTACGAAAGCAACCAGACCAACGATTCGGTGATCGCCCGCGGCGAAACCCGCCACCAGGGCATCGAGACCAGCGTCAAGTACGCTCTCGAAGGCCTCGACCCGGCGCTGGCAGGTTTCGACGTGTATGCCACCTACGCCTTTGTCGATGCGAAAATCCGCGAAGACGGGCCGAACAAGGGCAATCGTGTGCCCTTCTCGTCGCGTCACAAAGGCACCCTGGGCATCGGTTACACCGAAGGCCAGTGGCAGCTCAACCTCGACAGCAGCTACCAGAGCGACCAGTTCGCCGACAACGCCAACACCGCGGCCGAAAGCGCCGACGGCAGCACCGGGCGCATCCCCGGCTACATGCTGTTCAGCAGCCGCGCGGCCTACGATTTCGGCCCGCAACTGTCGAACCTCAACGTCGCCGTGGGGGTGAAGAACATCTTCAATCACCAGTACTACACCCGCTCGTTCGACGACAACAACAAGGGCAAGTACGTGGGTGAACCCCGTACGGTATACCTGCAGACCTCCGTCGCGTTCTGATCCAGCGCATGCAAAAGCCCGGCCTGTGCCGGGCTTTTTGCTACAAGATATTTTTATTTCAAAAGGGCTTGAATTGTTTGGCCAAGTGCCTGACCTTGTAGTCAAGAGGCGATGGTTCTCACAGGCCGAAAAGGCCCCATCGATTCTCTTGCGAGCTAGCTGAATAAGGGATTGAACTATGCAAATCCAGGTCAATAGCGACAACCATATTCAAGGCAACATCCGGCTGGAAGAGTGGGTCCGCAGCACGGTAGAAAGCACGCTCGAACGATATGACGAAGACCTCACCCGCATCGAGGTCCACCTGCGCGACGAGAACGGCGACAAGCCAGGTCCGCACGACAAACGCTGCCAGATGGAGGCACGCCCTAAAGGCCATCAACCGATTTCCGTAAGCCACAAGTCCGCATCCCTCGACCAGGCTGTCGAAGGCGCCGCAATCAAACTGAACCACGCCCTGGAGCACTTCTACGGCAAACTGCGCAGCAAACGCGCGGTGGCCCAGCAAAGCATCGACGGCGCCCAGAATGACGGGCTGTTGCAGGAAGAGTTCCTGGAGAACGAGCAAGCTCGCATCAACTGAACAAGCAGCAACGCAGACGGTAAAAAGGCGAGCCCATGGGGCTCGCCTTTTTTATGCTCAGGTTTTTGAAAGTTTGATCAGGCCGACACCGATAAACATCCAGGCTGAGCCAATGATGATCAACCAGGAAGCAATCAACAATCGTCGCCGAAGCCGTGGAGGAAAGTTGCGCAGGTCTTCTGCATCCATCATTCCCAGGCGGATGCAAAGCTTTGGATAAAGCATTGCACCGCAAATCGTGCTGAGCAAATAGCAGCGCGATTTCAACCTGGTGGTCCCCCAGAACGGTATCTGCTGCTTGAGCCAGAGACTGTTTGGGAGGCTGGCAATGATGAGGTCGAAGTCACGGCTTCGGGCGATGTAGGTTTCCATGGCTACGCCAGATAAGAGGATGACAAAGGGCGCAAAACCGAAAGCGATCGCAATGCTCGGCGGCCAAGTGTTTATATCAATCATGTTTCACCTGATAAATCTTGTCTCCTAGGCATTCTCCGATGGTGTTGAAGTCGCGGCTGCAGGCTATATGCGCACCTATCGCCACGCCGGAAAGACTGAGCACGAAAGGAGTCAGCATGAAAGTAAATGCCCACCAAGAGCTCTAAAACCCCGTGGATTGACTTTTTATAAACGAATCCCCTGAGCCATTCGCCACCTGCTTCAACTCCTGGCCCGCCCGCAAGCGACCCACCAGAAAAGCTTCTGGCCTCAGCAAATAGAATCTTTTTACAATCCTCCGTCTCCTCTGCTCTGCAAACTTCCAAGGCGAGCCCATGGGGCTCGCTTTTTTATGCTCAGGTTTTTGAAAGCTTGATCAAGCCGACACCGATAAACATCCACGCCGAACCAACGATGATCAACCAGGAAGCAATCAACAATCGTCGCCGAAGCCGTGGAGGAAAGTTGCGCAGATCCTCTGCATCCATCATTCCCAGGCGGATGCAGAGCTTTGGATAAAGCATTGCACCGCAAATCGTGCTGAGCAAATAGCAGCGCGATTTCAACCTGGTGGTCCCCCAGAACGGTATCTGCTGCTTGAGCCAGAGACTGTTTGGGAGGCTGGCAATGATGAGGTCGAAGTCCCGGCTGCGGGCGATGTAGGTCTCCATGGCTACGCCGGCTATACCCATCACGAAAGGAGTCAGCATGAAGGCAAATGCCCACCAAGAGTTCCAGAAGCTGCTCACAGTTCCAACCAGCACTAGCGTTGCACCAACAGCTTGATCAAGGCAAATCCGATAAACAACCAGGCTGAGCCAATGATTGTCAGCCAAGAAGCCACTAGCATTTTGCGTCGAAGGAACCGAGGAAAGTTACGCAAGTCTTCGGCATCCATCATTCCTGATCGAACACTGAGTTTCGGATAGAGCAATGCTCCGCTGATTGTACTAAGCAGATAGCAACGTGACCTCCAGCCTGTCGCCCCCCAGAAAGGCATCTGCTGTTGAAGCCAAAAACTATTTTTCAGGCTCGCAATCATGATTTCAAAGTTTCGACTTAAGGCAAGGTAAGTACTCATTGCAACACCAGACATCATGATCACGAACGGCGTGAACAAGAAGGCGAATCGTAACCCTGGATGCCAGGAATAGTAGAAGTCAGGCGTCATGGCCCCGTCCAATTGTAAAGTTCCTCCCCCGTGAACTCCCCAATCTTGCCCACCCCATACCCTCCAATCAGCGAACCACCACCAACTAGAACAATTCCACAAATCGCTCCGCCAACCCCAGCACTGGTAGCGGCAGCAATTCCGCATACAGCTACAGCTGCCTTCCCTCCCCAATAAGCACCAGCACCACCACCCGCCAGCCCCCCAGAAAAGCTCCCAGTCTCAGTAAATCGAATCTTCTTGCATTCCTCCGTCTCCCCCGCTCTACACACTTCCTGCACTTTGAGAACCGACGCGCCGCCCCCCAGGGCAATACCGACATACCCACCGTGCTTAAGGTATTTCGCGGTCCGGGATACCTGCTCAAGGTGCGTGGCATAACCCGGGATCTCACCCGGCGCACCGGCACGGCTCCAGTGGTGAACCAGGCTTTTGGTCGAGATGCCGAGGTCTCGACGCAGGCTGTCGTAACTGCCCAGGTTCAATGGCTTGTTGAGAAACGCCGTCTTCAACTGGGCATCCAGCTGGCGGTACAGCTGTTGGCGGGAGGCGAAAAACTGCGGGCTGTTCAGATGCCCGTAGGTGCTGAACGAGCGCTGATGCAGCTGTTCAAGCGCGCGCAGGCTGTTTTCAACCTGGCTCAAACCATGACCGAGCATGTCTTTGCCGGCGCCCATCGACTGGCTGGCGCCGCTGAACAAGCCGGCGATTTCACCCTGGTAGCGGACCATAAAGTTGGCCTCCTCCTCGGTCAGCGGCGCCAGTACCTCGCGCACCTGGGCGGCAGCGGCCATCAATTGCGCTTCCTCGCGGGTGCAACTCATGCCGTTGTCGGGGTCGCCGAGGACGAACAGCTCGCCGGCCTTGAAGCCTTCGGCGAAGGTGGGGTTAAGCCGCTGCAGCCGGGCGCTGAGGTAGCGGTTTTCGCCGCCAAGCCGGGCCAGCACCTGCTGACCCGACATACTGCGTGGCACCACATAGAAGCCCGGCTCCAGCGCGCCGGGCGCACTGGACATGGCTGAAGCGGGATTAGTCGTGGCGATGGCGGCTGGCCTGGGCGTCGCCGCAGGCGGCTTGAAGGCCTGGCCAGCCGGCGCGGTAAAGCCGCCCGCTACCGGCGCCGCTCTGGCGCCGCCGCCATCCAGCGGCGCTACCAGGCGGTTGCTGCCAGCCGGGCAGCCGCAGTCGATCTGCGCACCATCAAAGGCGATCGGCAGCCCGTCGATGGTCCAGTCGGCATACCCTTCGGCGATCTTGCCGGCCTGGCCGCACTCCGGGCATGGCGTGGTGGCATCCCCCAGGCGCAGGCTGCCGACCCCGTTCTGCAAGTGACTGGACTGGCTGCTGAGGCAGGTCGCCCCGCTGGTGGTCGGGTCGCCATGCTGCCCGGCGCCGCGACCATTGAGGCTCAGGCGATAAACCATCGCTCACCTCGCGCTCGTGAGGAAATCGTCCGCCATGGGTACACCGTGCTGCTTGCTGATCAGCACGGTGTTTTGTGGGGTGTCGATGATTTCATCACCGTTGCTCAAAGCACTGCCGACCAGGGCAATGGCCTGATCCTGCAGTTGCCCCTGGGCTCCGGCGCCACTGATGATGCGCGCGCGGCTGCCGTCCGGATACTCGGCATAGTCACCGGTCTGCGCCACGCGCACGACCTGGCCATCGTCCAGGGTGATGGTCAGTGGGGCGCTGGCCTGGCGAATGACACCCCCCTTGCGCGTGCGGCTGCCTTGGGTTGCCAGACGATAGATGGCTTCGGTAACAGGGGATGAAACGGCTGCGCTCTGTTGCGAAGTCAGCGCGTTGGTGAAGGGGGTGGCGGGTTGATTATTCCGTGTCATGTGAAGCTTCCTTGGGCAAATGAAGCCCGGAACCTAGCACGGAAAAGGTGGCCTTCTGCCTGGGCAGAGGCAATTCAGAAGCATCCCACTTGGTCGTAGGATTTAGCTGTCAGATATCGCAAAAGATCGTGAGAAAAATTACCTGAACCAACCCTCCCCCACCCGGTCAATCACTGCATGTCTTTGCCAGGTGAAGCACCATGATCAACCCTTTCGAACAGATCAACGACGCTTTTGCCCCCGAATACCGGGTCAACCTGAGTATCGAGCGGCTCGACGGCAGCATCATGCTGACCCTCTCCAACGACGCGGGCATCGTCGCCAAGCGGCTGATCAGCCCGGCCCAGCGCAACGACCCGCAGCGCCTGCAGCGCTTGATCGAGAGCGTCCAGTTCGGTATCGCTATCGAACAGGGCCACAGCGCCGTGGAAATCCTCGCCGCCATGACCCGTAACGGTGCAAAAGCCGGCCAGGTTACTTCGCTTCCTCGATCTCCTTGCCATTAGCATCGATGGCCTTAGTCGACGGGTAGCGGTACGAGGCGTAGCGCACCACCAGGATCGAAAACGCCAGCAGCAGGATGCCGCCGCACACGTAGAGCAAGCCGGGGTCGGGTGCCTTGTGGTGCGATACGTCGCCAATCAGCAGGCGGGTCAGCGCGGTGATCGCAACATACAGCAGGAAGCGGATCGGCATGTGGTTGGTCTTGAAGTAGATCCCCACCATGGCGCCGAGCTCGAGATAGATGAACAGCAGCAGGATGTCGTCGACGCTGACGCCCTTGCCGAGCATCTCGATGAAGGTGACCACTGCCGCGTAGGCGGTGATGCCACCGATGCCGAACAGGGCCAGGTAATGGAACGCCTCGACGCACAGGTTGCCCAGCGAGTCGGCCGAGCCATGCAGGCTCTTGCGCAGTTTGTCAGCCCAATTGATGCTCACGATACGGTTTCCTTGATACGGCTGGAAGGATGATGCGCCAGGCGCATGACGCTTAGTCTGCATGCAGTAAAAAGGCCAGGCCCCCTGCTTGAGAAGGCGACCGATTGCCGCAAGGCACAGCCATCGCTGGCCGTGCCCCCATCCTTTCAGTTCGTGGTTACCGAAACGTGTTTACTCAAGCGCCGAAGCCGGGCCGAAGAATTCGTAGCGGCTCTGCTGCTCGGGCACGCCCAGGCCCTTGAGGTGGCGCTTGATGGCGGCCATGAAGGCTTTCGGGCCGAGGAAGTAGGCATCCACATCACGCTCTTGCGGCAACCACTGGCCAAGCTGATCGGCGCTGAGCAAACCCACGGCGTCCGCCGGCTGGCTGACGCCATCGTCCTCGGCGTAGCAGTAGAAGCGCTTGACCTGCGGGTGGCGCGCTGCCAGTTCATCGACCCAGTCGCGGAAGGCGTGCACCGCGCCGTTGCGTGCGCAGTGAATGAAGTGCACCAACCGGCCGCTGTCCAGCGCCGCTTCGAGCATCGGCAAGGTCGGGGTGATGCCGACGCCGCCGCTGATCAGCACCAGCGGCTTGTCGCTGGCACTCAAGGTGAACTCGCCCGATGGCGGAAACAGGTTGATGCTGTCGCCTACCGCCAGTTGCTCGTGCAGGTAGTTGGAGACCTTGCCGCCGGCTTCGCGCTTGACGCTGATGCGGTACTGGCCGGCATTGCTCAGGGCCGACAGCGAGTAGTTGCGGCGCTGTTCGACGCCGTCGATCAGCAGTTGCAGGCCGATGTACTGGCCGGGCTCGGCTTGCAGGATCGCGCCGCCATCAACCGGGGCGAAGTAGAACGAGACGATCTCGCTACTCTCCTCGACCCGCTCGACCAGCTTGAATGCACGCGCGCCACGCCAGCCGCCAGGGGCCGCGGCTTTTTGTGCATAGACCTCGCCTTCGGCACCGATGAGGATATCGGCCAGTTGCTGATAGGCCGCGCCCCAGGCGGCGATAACTTCGGGGGTGGCGATGTCTTTGCCAAGGACCTCTTCGATGGCGCGCAGCAGGCAGCTACCGACGATCGGGTAATGTTCCGGCAGGATCTGCAAGGCCACATGCTTGTTGATGATCTGGCCGACCAGGCCACCCAGCTGTTCGAGCTGGTCGATGTGCCGGGCGTACATCAGCACGCCATTGGCCAGGGCCCGTGGCTGGTCGCCGCTGGCCTGGTGGGCCTGGTTGAACAGCGGGCGCACTTGGGGGTACTCGCTGAGCATCAGCTTGTAGAAATGGGTGGTCAGCGCTTCACCACCGCTTTCCAGCAGGGGCACGGTGGCTTTGACGATTGCACGATCCTGGGCATTGAGCATGGATGACTCCTGAGCCTGTGGCTTCTTGATGAATGCCTGAGTTATTACAGCTTTCGTGCCAACTATTTAATTCATATAAATCAATAAGTTATAAATTAAAGAGTCATAAAGACAACATCTGCGATATAGTCATTTTGACCCATAGGAGTCTTTATGACCGCAAAATCCCTGCTCACCGCCTTGCTGCCGCTGGTCAGCGACCTGTCGCGCGAATTGCCCGAACGCGAGCGCTACCGGCGCCTGCTCCAAGCCATGCGCAGCCTGCTGCCGTGCGATGCCGCCGCGCTGTTGCGCCTGGACGGTGAATGGCTGGTGCCCCTGGCGGTGGACGGCTTGAGCACCGATACCCTCGGGCGGCGTTTCAAGGTCGATGAACATCCACGCTTTGCCACCATCCTCAGCCGTGAAGAGCCCACCCGCTTTGCCAGTGACAGTGATCTGCCCGACCCCTACGACGGCCTGGTCGAGGGCCTGCACCAGCATCTTGAGGTGCACGACTGCATGGGTTGCCCGCTGTTTGTGGATGAACAGCCCTGGGGCCTGATCACCCTCGATGCGCTCGACCCGGAGCAGTTCCAGCAGGTCGAGCTCGATGCCCTGCAGGCCTTTGCCAGCCTGGCCGCGGCTACGGTCAATGTTGCCGAGCGCATCGAACACCTGGCCCTGCGCGCCGAAGACGAACACCAGCGCGCCGAGGTGTATCGCCAGGCCAGCGGCCAGCAGCACAAGGAACTGATCGGTCAGAGCAAGGCGCACAAACGCCTGCTGGAGGAAATCCGCCTGGTCGGCAGCAGCGACCTGACGGTGTTGATCACCGGCGAAACCGGGGTCGGCAAGGAGCTGGTGGCCCAGGCCATCCACCAGGCCTCGAGCCGCGCCGAACGGCCGATGATCAGCCTCAACTGTGCGGCGCTGCCCGACACCCTGGTCGAGAGCGAACTGTTCGGCCATGTGCGTGGCGCCTTTACCGGCGCGGTGGGCGAGCGCCGCGGCAAATTCGAGCTGGCCAATGGCGGCACGTTGTTTCTCGATGAAGTCGGCGAGCTGTCGCTGAGCGTGCAGGCCAAGCTGTTGCGCGTGCTGCAGAGCGGCCAGTTGCAACGCCTGGGCTCGGACCAGGAGCACCGCGTCGATGTGCGCCTGATCGCCGCCACCAACCGCGACCTGGCCGAAGAAGTGCGCGCCGGGCGCTACCGCGCCGACTTCTACCATCGCCTGAGCGTGTATCCGCTGCTGGTACCGCCGCTGCGTGAGCGCGGGCGCGATGTGCTGCTGCTCAGCGGCTACTTTCTCGAACAGAACCGCTCGCGCATGGGCCTCGGTAGCCTGCGCCTGAGCGCCGAAGCCCAGGCCGCGCTGCTTGCCTACAACTGGCCGGGCAATGTGCGCGAGCTGGAACATCTTATCGGCCGCTCGGCGCTCAAGGCCCTGGGGCAACATGCGCAACGACCGAAAATCCTCACACTGGAGGCCGCGGACCTGGACCTGCGCCCGATCGAGGCGCTGCCGACACAAGCCGAAACACAGCCGTTGGTCGAAGCGCCGCTACCCGTTGGCGACCTGCGCCAGGCCCTGGATGACTACCAGCGCCAGCTGATCCAGGCCTGCCTGGAGCGCCACCAGCAGAACTGGGCCAGCACCGCCCGCGAGCTGGGCCTGGACCGGGCCAATCTCAGTCGCCTGGCGCGGCGCTTGGGTCTACGCTGATTTCACCGAGTGATTAAAGCCACGGGCTGCCGGGTCGATAACCTGGCATCTCCCCCTATTACTCTGCCCTGAAGGTGCCTATGGCGTCGCAAAATGCCCGCGCGGACTCGCTGTCGCTGCTGCTGTTTACCCTGCGCAGCGGCAAGCTGATGGCGATCAACCTGCTCAAGGTCAGTGAAATCATCCCCTGCCCGCCGCTGACCAAGCTGCCGGAGTCGCACCCCCACGTCAAAGGCGTGGCCACCTTGCGCGGCAACTCGCTGTCGGTCATCGACCTGTCCCGGGCCATCGGCGAACGGCCGCTGGAAGACCCGCACGGCGGCTGCCTGATCGTCACCGACATCAGCCGCTCCAAACAGGGCCTGCACGTGCAGGCGGTGAGCAAGATCGTCCATTGCCTGAGCACCGACATCAAGCCGCCGCCCTACGGCTCGGGGAGCAAGTCGTTCATCACCGGCGTGACCCGGGTCGACAACACCCTGGTGCAGGTGCTGGATATCGAGAAGGTCATCCACGGCATCGCCCCGCCGCCCCACGAGGTGGTCACTTCCGAGCTCAATGCCGAAGACGCCGCGGTGCTGGCTGCCACCAACATTCTGGTGGTCGATGACAGCCAGGTGGCCCTGCAGCAATCGGTGCACACCCTGCGCAACCTCGGCATTGAATGCCACACCGCGCGCAGCGCCAAGGATGCGATCAATACCCTGCTGGAGCTGCAGGGCACCGAGCGCGAAATCAACGTGGTGGTGTCGGACATCGAGATGTCGGAGATGGACGGCTACGCCTTCACCCGCACCCTGCGCGAAACCCCGGACTTCCAGCACCTCTACGTGCTGCTGCATACCTCGCTGGACAGCGCCATGAACAGCGACAAAGCCAAGGATGCCGGGGCCAACGCGGTGCTGACCAAGTTCTCCTCGCCGGAGCTGACCGACTGCCTGATCGTCGCCGCCCGCACCGTGGCCTTCGAAGAACGCTGATACATACCCGGGAAGTGCTGCGCTTGAATGTGCCTGAGGCTCAGGCACAATTGTACGCACACCTTTGCGAGTACCCGCCCATGAAAGCCCTCCTCTTCGCCCTGCTCGGCTGCGCTGTGTTCAGTGCCGGAGCCCAGGCTTCCAGCAGCCAGGCCTGGAGCGAGCATGAACAGCAAGTACTCAAGAGCTGTATCGCCGCCAGCCAGCTCAAGCAGGTCAAGGCCCTGGGCAAGGCCGCCGAGTTCGACGACCGCGTCGGTTACAGCGCCCTGCTGCTCGAAGGCCGCTACCCGCAAAAACACATGAACAACCGCAAGAGCACCGAGTTGTGCCTGTTCGATAAAAAGCGCAAGGCGGCGTTCGTCACCGAGTGGGCGCCTGGCCAACCGTGAACAGCGCACCTGCCTCCGATATCCGTTTCGATTGCACCGGCTGCGGCAAATGCTGCAGCGGGCATCATGTACCCCTGACCCTCAGCGAGGCTCGCCAATGGGCTGGCTCTGGCGGCCAGGTCATCGTCCTGGTCGAAGCCTTCCTCGCCAACGGCCTGGGCTTGCCGGCCGAGCAGCGCGAACACGCCATGCGCCGCTCCTGGCCGGTGCCCTGCGGCAGCAGCGAAGCCTGGGTGACCATCACCTTCGCCGCCTTCAACCCCGGCCGCTGCCGCAACCTGGATGACGACAACCGCTGCGCCATTTACGAGATCCGCCCGCTGGTGTGCCGCATCTACCCGATGGAAATCAATCCGCACATCCCGTTGCGCCCCGAAGCCAAAGACTGCCCGAGCGAAGCCTGGCAAAGCGGCCCGGCGCTAATCCACGGCAATCAGTTGGTCGATAAACGCCTGGCGGAGCTGATCGAGCGTTCGCGCCAGGCCGACCGCGATGATATCCGCGCCAAGGTTGCCATCTGCCAGGCACTGGGCATCGATGTCAGCGCGCTCAAGGGCAATGGTTTTACCGCTTACCTGCCCGACACCGCCGCGCTGGACCAGGCCCTGCAACAACCAGCGCTGGAGCAGCCACTGGCGCCGTGGACGCTGCATGTGGTCGACCCGGCCTTGAGCGCCGAGCTTGAAGCCTGCGGCGCCCAGGTGTGCAGCGAACCGGGCCTGTACTACAGCTTCATCGGTTTCTGAATCGCCCTACTGGCAACGCCGCCAGAACTCATCCGCCAGCCGGCGCAGGTCTTGCGCCAGCCCGGCCACGTCGGTGGCGCTCAAGTGGCTCTGCTGGCCGACCTGCACCGTAGCTTCGCTGGCCTGGCGAATGCTGATGATGTTGCGGTTGATGCTCTCGCTGACCTGGCTTTGCTGCTCGACTGCCGCGGCAATCTGCAGGCTCATTTCGCTGATCTGGTTGACCCGCAGGCTGATGCCGTCCAGGGCGCTGGCGGCGCGCTGCGCCTGTTCGACACTGTGCCCGGCATGTTCGCTGCTCTGCTGCATGACCTGCACCGCCTCACGGGCGCCATTTTGCAGGGCGCTGATCATCCGCTGGATTTCATGGGTCGACTGCGCGGTGCGTTGGGCCAGGCCGCGTACCTCGTCGGCGACCACGGCAAAACCGCGGCCCTGATCGCCGGCACGGGCGGCTTCAATGGCGGCATTGAGGGCCAGCAGGTTGGTCTGCTCGGCGATGCCGCGAATCACCTCGAGCACCCCGGTGATCTCGCTGCTGTGGCTTTCCAGATTGTGGATAACTTCAGTGGCCGAACTCAGCGAGTTGGCCAGGTTCTGGATGGCGCTGCGGTTAAGATCGACCAGCTGATGCCCGGCCTGGGTTTCACCTTCGGCCTGATCGGCGGCCTGGGAGGCCTGCTGGGCGCTGCTGGCCACCTGGGCGACGCTGGCGGCCATCTGGTTAATCGCGGTGGCTACCTGATCGGCTTCGCTCTGTTGCTCCAGGCTGTTGCTATGGCTGCTTTGCAGCGACTGGGCAAGGCTGCCGGAGTGCCCGGCCAGGCGCCGCGAGGTGTCGCCGATACGCCCGACCACCGCACCCAACTGGCCCTTGAGCATGCGCAGGGCGAAGTCGATCTGGCCGATGCCGTCGCGCCGACCGGTGTACAGCTGCTGGCTCAAGGGGTTGTCAGCGATGGCCTGGGCCTGGACCCGCAGGCGCTCCAGCGGGCGCAGGGCAATGAAGATCATCAACGCCGCCAGGCCGCTGGCCACAATCAGCTCCAGCGCACCTTGCCATGGCAGCACCGGCAGCAGCAGGCGGCTGATGGCAAACACCGCCGCCAGCGCCAGGGTCACCCCGCCCCACAACTGCCAGCCCAACCCCACCACCGGCAGACGCTGCCACCAGCGGTTGCGACCACTGCGCAGGTGGGCGTAACAACGCTCGGCGGCCTCGACCTGCTCGGCACTGGGTTTGGTCCGCACCGACTGATACTCCACGGCCTGACCGTTGCTGGAGATGGGCGTGACGAAAGCGCTGACCCAGTAATGGTCGCCGTTCTTGCAACGGTTTTTCACCAGGCCCATCCATGAGCGGCCGCTTTTCAGCGTCTGCCACATCTGGGCGAAGGCCTGGGGCGGCATGTCCGGGTGGCGGACGATATGGTGGGGGTTGCCGATCAACTCTTCGCGGGTAAAGCCACTGATCTTGATGAAATCGTCATTGGCGTAGGTGATCTGGCTGGTCAGGTCAGTGGTGGAAAGGATATTGGCGTCACCGGGATAATCCACATTGCGACCGGTCACAGGCAAATTGCTCTTCATCGGAGGCACTCGTTTTTGTCGGGGAGAATCGGCAGGGCGTACGACTTTAGTGGCAATTTTTTGCCCAATCTTGATCCAGCTCAGGATATTGGCACTTGGCCATTATCGGGCTGAAATACACAGAATCTGCTGTGTTGGCTGCTCGGGCCTCATCGCCGGCAAGGCCGGCTCCCACAATGGAGCTGTGTACTCCACCGAACCTGTCAGCCCTGTCAGTTAGCCGTCACTCTGCTGACCTGATGGAGCAGCTATAACGCTAAATACCGACCCCTGCGCACGCGGTGCCCTGCAAGCATGTCAATCAAGCCTCGTTCCGTCGTTATCTGCGCCCTGCTTATCGCCCTGGCAGGCACTGCCCTGTGGCTGGTCAACCGCCCCGGCAAGGAACAATCCACCACCACCAGCGCCATCCCGGTGCGCGTGGTCAGCGTCAAGCAACAGGACGTGCCGCGCTTTGTCAGCGGTATCGGTTCGGTGCTTTCGCTGCACAGCGTGGTGATTCGCCCGCAGGTCGAGGGGGTGCTGACGCAGTTGCGGGTCAAGGAGGGCCAGGCGGTCAAGCAAGGCGACCTGCTGGCCACCATCGACGATCGTTCGATTCGCGCCAGCCTCGAGCAGGCCAAGGCCCAACTGGGCCAGAGCCAGGCGCAGTTGCAGGTGGCCGAGGTCGACCTCAAGCGCTACCGCCTGCTGAGTACCGACAACAGCGTCTCAAAGCAGACCCTCGACCAGCAGCAGGCGCTGTTCAACCAGCTCAAGGCCACGGTACTCGGCAACCAGGCAGCCATTGCCGCCGCCCAGGTGCAGCTGTCTTACACGCAGATTCGCTCGCCGGTGACCGGCCGGGTCGGTATTCGCAATGTCGACGAGGGCAACTTCCTGCGCGTGGCCGACACCCAGGGGCTGTTCAGCGTGACCCAGATCGACCCGATCGGCGTCGAGTTCTCACTGCCGCAGCAACTGCTGCCAACCCTGCAAGGCCTGCTCACCGCGCCAACCCCGGCGGTGGTGCAAGCCTACCTGGAAGGCGACGGCGACAGCGGCGGCACGCTGCTGGGCGAGGGCAGGCTTAGCCTGATCGACAACCAGGTGGCGGCCAACACCGGCACCATCCGGGTCAAGGCCGAGTTCGCCAACCCGGATGCGCGGCTGTGGCCCGGGCAACTGGTGACCCTCAAGCTGCAGACCGCGCTGGATCAAAAAGCCCTGGTGGTGCCGCCGCAAGTGGTGCAGCGCGGTATCGACGGCCACTACGTATACCGCCTCAATGGCGACAAGGTCGACAGCGTGCCGGTCAAGGTGCTGTACCAGGACAGCGTGCTGAATATTATTGCCGGGGTCGCAGCGGGCGACCAGTTGGTGTCCGACGGCCAGTCGCGGCTCAGGCCCGGCGCCCATGTCGAAGTCGCCCCTGAGGCGCCGCCGGTAGAAGACGTCACCAGCGCCAAGGTGCAGCCATGAACCCGCGCGGCTCGATCAGTGCCTGGTGCATCGACCGCCCGATCGCCACCCTGCTGCTGACCTTCGCCCTGGTGCTGCTCGGGGTCATCGCCTTTCCGCGCCTGCCGGTGGCGCCATTGCCCGAAGCCGATTTCCCGACCATCCAGGTCACCGCACAACTGCCCGGCGCCAGCCCGGAAACCATGGCCTCGTCGGTGGCCACGCCGCTGGAGGTGCAGTTCAGCGCCATCCCCGGCATGACCCAGATGACCTCCAGCAGCGCCCTGGGCTCGACCAACCTGATCTTGCAATTCACCCTCGACAAAAGCATCGACACCGCCGCCCAGGAAGTCCAGGCGGCGATCAACACCGCCACCGCGCGCCTGCCCCAGGACATGCCCAGCCCGCCGACCTGGCGCAAGGTCAACCCGGCCGACAGCCCGGTACTGATCCTTACCGTAAGCTCGGCGCAGATGCCGGCCAACGAGCTCAGTGATTACGCCGAAACCCTGCTGGCCCGCCAGTTGAGCCAGATCGACGGTGTCGGTTTGATCAACATCACCGGGCAACTGCGCCCGGCCATCCGCGTGCAGGCCCAGCCAGAAAAACTCGCCGCCCTGGGCCTGACCCTGGCCGACCTGCGCCTGGCCATCCAGCAAACCAGCCTGAACCTGGCCAAGGGCGCGCTGTACGGGCAGAACAGCGTGTCGACCATTGCCACCAACGACCAGTTGTTCCACCCCGAGGAATACGCCCAACTGATCGTCTCGTACCGCGACGGCGCACCGGTACATCTGCAGGATGTCGCCAAGGTGATCAATGGCGCCGAAAACGCTTACGTCAAAGCCTGGTCGGGTGAGCAGCAGGGCCTGAACCTGGTGGTGTTCCGCCAGCCCGGGGCGAACATCGTCGATACCGTCGACGGCATCATGGCGGCCTTGCCGGGGCTTGAGCAGATGCTGCCGGCATCCGTGCAGGTATCGGTGCTCAACGACCGCACCCAGACCATCCGCGCCTCGCTGCACGAGGTGGAGATCACCCTGATGATCGCCGTGCTGCTGGTGATCGGGGTGATGGCGCTGTTCCTGCGCCAATGGTCGGCGACCCTGATCGTGTCGAGCGTGCTCGGCGTGTCGCTGGTGGCCAGCTTCGCCCTGATGTACCTGTTCGGCTTCAGCCTCAATAACCTGACCCTGGTGGCTATCGTCATCTCCGTGGGCTTTGTGGTGGATGACGCGATCGTGGTGGTGGACAACATCCACCGTCACCTGGAAGCCGGCGACGGCATGCGCGAGGCGGCGATCAAGGGTTCGGGGGAAATCGGCTTTACCGTGGTGTCGATCAGCTTCTCGCTGATTGCCGCGTTCATTCCGTTGCTGTTCATGGGTGGCGTGGTCGGGCGGCTGTTCAAGGAGTTCGCCCTCACCGCCACCTCGACCATCCTGATTTCCGTGGTGGTGTCGCTGACCCTGGCGCCGACCCTTTGCGCCCTGTTCATGCGCCGCCCGCAGCACAACGCGCAGGACACCCCCAGCCGCCTGCTCGGCTGGTACGAGCGCGGGCTGGTCAAGGCCCTGGCCCACCAGCGACTGATGCTGGGCCTGTTCGGCCTGACCTTCGCCCTGGCGGTGGTTGGCTACATTGCCATCCCCAAAGGCTTCTTCCCGGTACAGGACACCGGCTTCGTGCTCGGTACCAGCGAGGCGGCGGCCGATGTGTCCTACCCGGACATGCTCGAAAAACATAAGGCGCTGGCCAGGATCGTCGAGGCCGACCCGGCCGTTCGGGCCTTCTCCCACGCCGTTGGAGTGACCGGCAGCAACCAGACCATTGCCAACGGCCGCTTCTGGATCGCCCTCAAGGACCGTGGCGATCGCGATGTGTCGGCTAGCGAATTCATCGACCGCCTGCGACCGAAACTGGCCAAGGTGCCGGGCGTGGTCCTGTACCTGCGCGCCGGCCAGGACATCAACCTCAGCTCCGGTCCGAGCCGCAGCCAGTACCAGTACGTGCTCAAGAGCAACGACGGCCCGGCCCTGAACCTCTGGACCCAGCGCCTGACCGAGCGGCTGAAGGCCAACCCGGCCTTTCGCGACCTGTCCAACGACCTGCAACTGGGCGCCAGCGTCACCCGCATCGACATCGACCGCAAGGCCGCGGCGCGTTTCGGCCTGACCACCACCGACGTCGACCAGGCGCTCTACGATGCCTTCGGCCAGCGGCAGATCAGCGAGTTCCAGACCGAGACCAACCAGTACAAGGTGATCCTCGAGCTCGACGCCCGCCAGCGCGGCAAGGCCGAAAGCCTCAACTACTTCTACCTGCGCTCGCCCTTGAGCGGCGAGATGGTGCCGCTGTCGGTGCTGGCCAAGGTCGCGGTGCCGAGCACCGGGCCGCTGTCGATCTCCCATGACGGCCTGTTCCCGGCCGCCAACCTGTCGTTCAACCTGGCGCCCGGCGTGGCCTTGGGCGACGCGGTGCAGATTCTTGAACGCACCCAGCGCGAACTGGGCATGCCCGACTCGATCATCGGCACCTTCCAGGGCGCGGCCCAGGCCTTCCAGAGTTCGCTGTCGAGCCAGCCGTGGCTGATCCTCGCGGCGCTGGTGGCGGTGTATATCATCCTCGGCGTGCTCTACGAGAGCTTTGTCCACCCGCTGACCATCATCTCCACCCTGCCCTCGGCCGGGCTCGGCGCCCTGGCGCTGTTATGGCTGTCGGGCGAGGATTTTTCGATCATGGGCCTGATCGGCATCGTGCTGCTGATTGGCATCGTCAAGAAGAACGGCATCCTGCTCATCGACTTTGCCCTCGACGCCCAGCGCCACCAGGGCCTGAGCGCCGAAGAGGCGATCCACAAGGCCTGCCTGACGCGCTTTCGGCCGATCATGATGACCACCCTCGCCGCCCTGCTCGGCGCCGTGCCGCTGATGTTCGGCATGGGCGCCGGCGCCGAGCTGCGCCAGCCGCTGGGCATTGCCGTGGTCGGCGGGCTGCTGGTCAGCCAGGCCCTGACACTGTTCACCACACCGGTCATATACTTGGCCCTGGAGCGCCTGTTCCACCGGCGCCAGACGGCCGTGACCATGGCGCAAACCGATGCCAGTTGAGAGCCGATCATGCGTGTGCTGATTATCGAAGACGAACAAAAGACCGCCGACTACCTGCACCGCGGCCTGAGCGAGCAAGGCTTTACCGTAGACCTGGCGCGCGACGGTATCGATGGCCTGCACATGGCCCTGGAAGGTGACTACGCGGTGATCGTCCTCGATGTGATGCTCCCGGGCCTGGACGGCTACGGTGTGCTGCGCGCCCTGCGTGCGCGCAAGCAGACGCCGGTGATCATGCTCACCGCCCGCGAGCGGGTCGAAGACCGCATTCATGGCCTGCGCGAAGGCGCCGACGATTACCTCGGCAAGCCGTTCTCGTTCCTCGAACTGGTCGCCCGCCTGCAAGCCCTGACCCGCCGTGGCGGCGCCCATGAGCCGGTGCAGATCCAGGTTGCCGACCTCTGGGTCGACCTGATCAGCCGCAAGGCCAGCCGCGCAGGGCAACGTCTGGACCTGACCGCCAAGGAGTTCTCGCTGCTCAGCGTGCTGGCCCGCCGGCATGGCGAAATTTTGTCGAAGACGGCGATTGCCGAGCTGGTCTGGGATATCAACTTCGACAGCGACGCCAACGTCGTCGAAGTGGCGATCAAGCGCCTGCGCGCCAAGCTCGACGGGCCTTTCGAAACCAAACTGCTGCACACCATCCGAGGCATGGGCTATGTTCTGGAAAACCGTGCCGACTAACTCCATCGCCCTGCGCCTGAGCGCGCTGTTCACCCTGGTGGCGCTGGGTGTGTTCCTGGTGATCGGTACCGCGCTGTATAAACAGGTCGACCGCAGCCTCGACCTGTTGCCCACCGCCGAGCTTGAGGCGCGCTTCAGCGTGCTGGAGTCGTCGCTGACCCGCTACGACACCCGCGAGCACTGGCAAAAGATCACCAACAAACTCAATTTGCTCAGCGAAGAAGACCGGCGCATCCGCTTCTGGGTGGTCAGCGACAGCAGCCCGTTCGAATACGGCCAGCCGGATGCCAGCCTGCGCACCTTTGCCCAGGGCCCGCTGGGCATGCGCGACCTGCGCCTGGCCGCCAGCCCCTATCCGTACAAGGTGCTGGTCAGCGAACTGCCGGCCATGGGCAAGCGCCCGGCCCTGCGTTTTTTGATCGGCATCGACACCGAGACCTTCTGGCACACCCAACACACCTTGCTGGTGGCGATCATCAGCCTGTCGTTGCTCGGTGTGGTGCTGGCCTCGTTGCTCGGCTACTGGGTGGCGCGCTATGGCCTGCGGCCGTTGCTGGCGCTCTCGGCCGAAGCACAAAAGCTGGCGCCACCGCGCCTGAGCGGGCGCCTGCAACTGGCCGACCTGGCGCCGGAGCTGGCGCAGTTTGCCAGCGCCTTCAACTCGACCCTGGAGCGCGTCGACCAGGCCTACAGCCGCCTGGAAGCCTTCAACGCCGACGTCGCCCACGAACTGCGCTCGCCGCTGACCAACCTGATCGGCCAGACCCAGGTCGCCCTGACCCGTGGACGCAGCGCCGAGCATTATTTCGAGGTGCTGCAATCGAACCTTGAAGAGCTGGAGCGGCTGCGCAGCATCATCAACGACATGCTCTTCCTCGCCAGCGCCGACCAGGGCAGCAAGGCCACGGCGCTGACCAGCAGCTCGCTGGCCGAAGAAGTGGCGACCACCCTCGACTACCTGGATTACATCCTCGAGGACGCGCGCATCCGCGTGCAGGTCAGCGGCGATGCCCAGGCGCGGATCGAAAAGGCCCAGTTGCGCCGGGCGCTGATCAACCTGCTGAACAACGCGGTGCAGCACACCTTGCCCGAGCAGGTGATCCAGGTGCGCATCGAAGAGCAGGACGGCCAGGTGAGCATCGCCGTGAGCAACCCCGGGCCTGCGATTGGCGAGGAACACCTGGCGATGCTGTTCGAGCGCTTCTACCGGGTGGATGCAGCGCGCAGCAACAGCGGCGCTGGTAATCACGGGCTGGGGCTGGCGATCGTCAAGGCGATTGCGCTGATGCACGGCGGCAGCGTGTTTGTGCGCAGCCAGGCGGGGGCCAATACCTTCGGGATCCTGTTGCCGGCTTGAGGGCCTCATCACCCCTCCCTGTGGGAGCTGGCCTTGCCAGCGATGGGCTGCGAAAGCAGCCCCCGGCCAACTATTACCTTTGACGCAACAGTGCTTATCCCAAAAGTAACTGTTTCTATCACCCATTTCCGACTAATTTACTCAGACCTAATTCACACTTGCCAAGCAAGAAGGTTGTTGCAAATGTCCAACAGTATGGGTGTTGCCAGCGTATTCGTCCTGTCGTCCCTGTTGCTGTCGCCACTGGCCATGGCTGAAGAATCCCCGGCCTTTGTTGCCCGTAATGCCGAGCGTGCCGCTGTCGTTCAGCAAGCCATCGCCGCGCACAAGGCCGAGCAGGCCCAGGGCCTGGAACAGACCGCCTCCAAGGCTCAAGCGAGTGACGCTTCCGATATCTGATCGCGCCACGTTCCACCCCTTCGACTCCCTCGATGGCCGCACAGGTGACTTGAGCGCCTGTGCGGTTGTCTTTCAAAGCCGCTGCCGATCAGCGGCTTTTTTTTCGTGTGTCGAAAAGTGCCAGCGCGCTGGCTCGTTTGTTCATAACAAGACCGTCTTTCGCACAATAAAAACTGCCGTACATTCACCCCAAGGAGTCCACACCGGTGAACACTGCTTTACGCTTCACCCCGCTGTTCGTTGCATTGGCTGCAACGATGCCCTTCAGCGCCCAGGCCGACGAGGAAAAGGCCGAAGGTTTTATCGAAGGGTCGAGCCTCAACGTGCACGCACGCAACTACTACCTGAACCGCAACCAGCTGCTGCCAGGCGTGCGTGACAACCGCGAATGGGGCCAGGGTTTTCTCGGCAAGTTCGAATCGGGCTACACCCCGGGCACGGTCGGTTTCGGCCTCGATGCCCACGCCATGCTCGGGCTGAAACTCGACGGCGGTGGCGGTACTTCCGGCTCGAGTATTTTGCCGATCAACACCAAGGGTGATGGCGAACCGGGCAAGGCCCACGATTCGTTCTCTACCGCCGGCGCCGCGCTGAAGATGAAAGCCTTCGACACCGAACTCAAGGCCGGCGACCTGTTCCTCACCAACCCGGTGATCGCCGGCGGTGAGTCGCGCATGCTGCCGCAGACCTTCCGCGGCGTCAGCATCACCAACAACAGCGTTGACGGGGTGATGCTCGAAGCCGGCCAGGCCAGCTTCACCAAGCCCTACAACCAGAGCGGCCACCGGCGCATCGACACCTTTTACGGCCATCTGCCGGACGAGCGCGACAGCCGCCACCTGAACTGGGCGGGCGTGGCCTGGAGCGGCGTGCCGAACCTGACCTCGAGCCTGTATGCCGCCGAGCTCAAGGACATCTGGAACCAGTACTACTTCGACCTCGACTACACCTGGCAGCTCAACGAGCTGGTCAGCCTCAACCCCGGCCTGCACTTCTATCACACCCAGGACACCGGCCAGGCGTTGCTCGGGCATATCGACAACAACACCTACAGCCTGCATTTCACCGTCAACGTCGGCTACAACAGCCTCACCGCGGTGTACCAGCGGGTCAACGGCAACACGCCGTTCGACTACATCAACCAGGGCGACAGCGTCTTTCTCGACAACTCGCAGATCTACTCGGACTTCAACGGCCCCAACGAGCGCTCGTGGAAGCTCAAGTACGCCTACGACTTCGCCGGTGCCGGCATCCCCGGCCTGACCTCGATTGTGTCCTACTCGCGCGGTGAGCTGGACATGAGCAAGGTCGATCCCAACAGCGTCGGCTACGGCCACTGGTACAACGCCGACGGCGAGAATGCCCAGCACTGGGAACGTGACGTCGACCTGCAGTACGTATTCCAGGAAGGCCAGCTCAAGGACCTTTCAGTGCTGCTGCGCTGGGCCTCGCACCGTGGCACCCAGGGCTACTCGCACATCGACAACGATGTCGACGAGTACCGGGTGATCGTTGACTACCCGCTGAACATTTTCTGATCAAACCTGTAGGCGCGAGCTTGCCTCGCGATTGCGATGTGGCTGACCCATCGCAATCGCGGGGCAAGCCCGCTCCCACATTCGTCAGAAGACACCATTAAATCCTTGTCCGACAATTCGCGCGCCCCTAGAATACGGCCGCCGCGCAGTAATACCGCACTTTCTAGACGGTCTTCGGCATCAGTGACCATGACGTTGCCCACCCGATCCCAGCGATCCGCCCTGTACAAGTCTCATCCGGAGCTGATCCTCAATCTGGGCAGTTGCCTTGCGGTGCTCGCCATCGTCGCCATTGTCACCTTCCTGTTGATGCGCGAACGCAGCAGCGTCGAACAGGCCGCCGCGCGCTCGGCCAGCAACATTGTGCAGTTGATCGAAAGCGACATCGTGCGCAACGTCGAACTCTATGATCTCTCCCTGCAAGGCCTGATCTGGGCCGTGCAGCGCCCGGAACTGCTCGCCGTGCCGATCGAGCTGCGCCAGCAGATTCTCTTCAACCAGGCCGTCACCGCACCGGTACGTGGCGATATCCTCTGGCTCGATGCCAAGGGCGATGTGGTCGCCGACTCCACCAGCGCCATCCCGCGCAAGGCCAACTTCGCCAATAGCAAGGACTTCCAGCAGCATCGCGACAACCCTGATCTGGGCCTGGTCATTGGCCAACCCTTCAAGGCGCGGCTGGGCGACCTGGACTGGTGTATCAGCTTCAGCCGGCGGATTTCCGGACCCAACGGCGAGTTCCTCGGCGTGGCTGCCGGGGCCTTGCGCCTGTCGTATTTCAGCGCACTGTTCCAGCGCCTGGACATCGGCCGCGACAGCAGCATCAACCTGATGAACACCGACGGCGCCCTGCTGGTACGCCAGCCGGGCAGCCCGGATGAGCCAAAAATCGGCCAGAACTACAGCGACCGGCCGAACTTCCAGCGCATGCGCGCCGATGTCAGCGGCACCTTTGCCGGGGTTTCCACGCGCACCGGCAAAGAACGGCTGTTCACCTTCGCCCGGGTCGGCGACCTGCCGCTGATCGTTATCGTCGCCCACTCCGCCGACGAAGTCTTCGAGTCGTGGCGGCGCACCGCCGTGCTGGTCAGCGTCGCCACCGGCGTGCTGTGCATCGGCATTCTCTGGCTGACCCTGCTGCTGGGCCGCGAATTGCGCCGCCGGCAGAGCGCCGAACAAGGCCTGGCGGCGCTGGCCGCCACCGACAGCCTGACCGGCCTTGCCAACCGCCGGCGCCTGGACCAGGTGCTACGCCAGGAGTGGGCGCGCAGCCTGCGCAATGCCCGGCCGTTGGCAGTGCTGATGGTCGATGTCGATCACTTCAAGGCCTTCAACGATCGCCATGGTCATCCGGGGGGTGATGCCGCCCTGCGTCAGGTGGCCACGGCGATTGCCAGCAGCATTCGCCGCCCGGCCGACCTGGCCGCACGCTACGGTGGTGAAGAGTTTTTGGTGGTGTTGCCGGAGACTGAACTGCCGGGGGCACTGCTGCTGGCCGAACGTATCCGCGCAGCCGTCGAGACGTTGCCGCCGTTTGGCGATGACACCGCGCCGGTCACCGTCAGTATCGGCATCGGTTGCCACACGCCAGGCGCCCAGCAAGATCTTGCGACCTTGCTGGGCGATGCTGACGAGGCGCTTTACCGTGCCAAGGGCAACGGTCGCAACCGGGTCGAAGCCGCCCCTTAAGAGCGGGCGCGAGCCTCGTTGCGCAGGGCCTTGACCTGGTCATGGTTGCGCTGCACGCCATGGTACTGACGTTCAACCAGGGCATAGACCTCGCTGCTTGGCAGGGTGTTGAGGCGAGCCAGTTTTTCCAGGGCGTCCTTGTAGGCTTTCAGGGCATGGTCCTCGCCGCGCTCGACCTCGTTGAGCACCGCTTCTTCATCCTTGCCGGTGAGCATCGACTTCAAGTTGACCCAGCCACGGTGCAGGTCACCGCTGACGCTGGTCGAGGTTTCCGGGTCGCCACCCAGGCTGCGCACTTGCTGTTGCAGTTCCGCTGCGGCGGTACCGCACTCACCGGCACGCTGAATGAAGTAGCTTTTCAGCTGCGGATTCTTCACATCCTCGGCAGAGGTTTTGAAACCCTTTTCGCCATCCTTGCTGAATTCGATCAGTTCGTTGAGAACCGAGACGACTTCTTTGTTGGGGGTAGTCATGACGTTGCTCCTTTGCATGAGGGAAGTGCAATAGATCGGAGCAGGGTTCGTGCCAGCCTGGCAATCGAGAAAATGTCCTTATTTATCAACAGCTTGAAATTAAATGAACTTATGACTTTCACGCGTTCTGCATGAACTGTCCTTTGGCCTTCATGCAGATTGCATGTATGTTGGCCGTATCCCTTTGAAGAACAGCGTTGCCATGAACCCGGAAGCCCTCGTCCTGCTGGTCACCCGCGAAATGCCCTACGGCAAATACCAGGGCCGGCTGATCGCCGACCTGCCTGGTCACTACCTCAACTGGTTCGCCCGCCAGGGCTTTCCCAAGGGCGAACTGGGTAGCCTGCTGGCGCTGATGCACGAGGTCGATCACAACGGCCTGAGCGACCTGCTGGTACCCCTGCGCAAGAAGTACCCACGCCCGCGCAACTGATCAGGCCTTGGCCGGCTGCACCGCCAGCTCTACCCCTTCGCCGCGCTTGAGCACGGCATACACCAATGCCGTCAGCAGGCTGCCGGCGACGATCGCCAGCAAGTACAGCACGGCATGGTTGATCGCATTGGGGATCAGCATGACGAACAGGCCGCCATGGGGCGCCATCAGCTTGCAGCCAAAATACATCGACAAGGCGCCGGTCAGCGCGCCGCCGACGACGCTGGCCGGGATTACCCGCAGCGGGTCTTTGGCGGCAAACGGAATCGCCCCCTCGGAAATAAAACACAGGCCCAGCACCAGCGCCGCCTTGCCAGCTTCGCGCTCGCTCTGGGCAAACTTGCGCCGGGCAATGAAGCTGGCGATGCCCAGGCCAATCGGTGGCACCATGCCGGCGGCCATGGTCGCGGCCATCGGTGCATAACTCTGCGACGCCAGCAGCCCGACGGAGAACGCATAGGCCGCCTTGTTGATCGGCCCGCCAAGGTCGACGCACATCATGCCGCCGAGCAGCACGCCAAGCAGAATCGCGTTGGTGGTGCCCATGCTGTCGAGAAAATGGGTCAGGCCTTCGAGCATGCCGGCCACCGGCTTGCCGACCACGTAGATCATCACCAGGCCAGTGAACAGGCTGGCCAATAGCGGGATGATCAGGATCGGCTTGAGCGCCTCAAGGCTGCTGGGCAGGCGCGCCCAGCGGCTGATAGCCTTGGCGCTGTAGCCAGCCAGAAAGCCTGCGACGATACCGCCGATAAAACCTGCGCCGAGGGTGCTGGCGAGCAAGCCGCCAATCATCCCCGGCGCCAGCCCCGGACGGTCGGCAATCGAATAAGCGATGTAACCGGCCAACAGCGGCACCATCAGTTTGAACGCCGCGTCACCGCCGATTTGCATCAGTGCTGCAGGCAAGGTGCCGGGCTCTTTGTAAGCCTCGATACCGAACACGAACGACAGCGCGATCAGCAAACCACCGGCCACCACCATCGGCAGCATGAATGACACGCCGGTGAGCAGGTGCTTGTACACCCCGGTTTTTTCGCTGCGCGCAGGCGCTGCGTTTTCACCCTGCGCGGCAGCTTCTTCGCGGCCTTCGGCCAGGGCTTTTTTCAGTGTGGCCTGGGGCTGCTTGAGGGCCACCCCGGTACCGCAGCGATAGATACGCTTGCCGGCAAAGCGCGCAGTGGGCACCTCGATATCGGCGGCCAGCAGCACCACGTCGGCGTCGGCAATGGCCGCTGCCGACAAGGGGTTACGCGCCCCCACCGAGCCCTGGGTCTCGACGCTGAGCGGGTAGCCCAGTTGCTGCGCCGCCTGCTGCAGCGCCTCGGCGGCCATGAAGGTATGGGCGACGCCAGTCGGGCAGGCAGTGACCGCGACAATCTTCGCGCTGCGCTCTACCGGCGCTGCGACCGGCTCGGCTTCGGGTTGATAGACCACCGCCTTGTCGGCCGCTTCACGGAGAAAGTTTTCGACATCCGCCAGGGCTTGCGCCGGGGTGCTTTGGTACAGGCGTTTGCCGGCAAACCGGCGCAGGTCCAGCGGGCCGGTGTTGATCACCAGTACCCAGTCGGCGGCAGCAATCGCCGCCGCCGATAACTGCCGCTCGGGTTGCTGCGGGTCGTGCACTTCGACGCTGGTGCTCCAGCCCTGGCGCAGCGCTGCCGCTTCCAGCAGGCGCGCACTGAGCACACTGGAGACCTGGCCATTGGGGCAGGCGGTGACGATGGCAATGTTCATCTGCAAGCCTCTTGTTGTTCTGTCAGCTGCACCTGGCTTTCCAGCTGCGAAAGTTGCGCCCGGTCGTTGATGCCAAAACCAATCTGGGTAACGGCCTGGGCGGCAATCGCCGTGGCCCGGCGCAGGGTTTGCGCCGGCGTGTCGGCGCTCAGCAGGCCATGGACCATGCCTGCCAGCAGCGAATCGCCAGCGCCGACGGTACTGGCTACCGTGACCTTGGGCGGCACGGCGCTAAGGACGCTGCCCTGGCGGAACCAGCGGACGCCCTGCTCGCCCTGGGACACCACCACATGCTCGACACCCTGGCCGATCAGTTTGGTTGCTGCTTGTTGCTGCTGGGCAAAATCATGCACAGCGCTGTCGAGCACGTCGCCTAGCTCATCGGTGTTCGGCTTGACCAGCCACGGCCCGCAGGCAAGCCCGGCACGCAAGGCCTCACCGCTAGTGTCCAGAGCCACTTTCAGGCCCATGGCCTTGAGCCGCGCCAGGAGCATCTGCAGCCACTGCGGGCTGATACCCCGCGGCAGGCTGCCGGCGACCACCACCGCATCATGACCGGGGGCGATCTGCTCCAGGCGGGTCAGTAGCTCCAGGCGCGCCTGTTCATCGACCTGCGGGCCGGGGCCGTTGATATCGGTGACCTGGCCGCAGGCTTCCACCAGCTTGATGTTGCAGCGGGTCTCGCCGGCTACCTGCACAAAGCAATCGGCAAAACCACGGCGGCCGATCAGGGCCTCGAACGGCGCCAGGTTATCGCGACCGAGAAAGCCGCCCACGGTCACGCTATGGCCGAGGTCGGCCAGCACCTGGGCGACGTTCAGGCCCTTGCCGGCGGCGTGGCTGTGCTGCGCCTGGCTGCGGTTGACCTGGCCTGCCAGCAGGCTGTCGAGGCTGACGGTAAGGTCCAGCGCCGGGTTCAGGGTCAGGGTCAGTATCTTGGCCATCAACGAGTCTCCACCAGTGCCCGCACTGCGCCGGCACTGCCCTGCAGCAAGGCTTGGCGCGCAAGCTTTTGGGCATGTTCAAAGTTCAGTTCACGTACTTCGGCTTTCACCTCGGCGATGCTGCGCGCAGCAACGCTCAGCTCATCAACGCCAAGGCCGAGCAGCAGCGTCACCGCCTGCGGATCGGCCGCCAGTTCGCCGCATACGCCTACCCATTTGCCATGTGCATGGGCGGCGCGCACGGTGATGTCGATCAGTTGCAGCACCGCCGGGTGCAGGCCGTCGGCTTGCGCCGAAAGGCTCGGGTGCCCGCGGTCGATGGCCAGGGTGTACTGGGTCAGGTCGTTGGTGCCGATGCTGAAAAAGTCCACTTCCTGGGCCAGCACCGGCGCCAGCAAAGCGGCCGAGGGCACCTCGATCATGATCCCCAGTTGCAGGTCGCTGACGGCGATCTCCTGGCGCAGGCGCTCGACCATGGCCCGCGCCTGGCGCCACTCTTCGAGCTGGCCGACCATCGGGAACATGATCCGCAGCGGCCGGTCGCCAGCGGCGCGCAGCAAGGCGCGCAGCTGGCTTTCCATCACCTGCGGGCGTTGCAGGGTCAGGCGAATGCCGCGCACGCCGAGGAAGGGGTTTTCTTCCTTGGCGATCGGCCAGTAAGGCAAGGGCTTGTCGCCGCCGACATCGAGGGTGCGAACCACCAGCGGCCGGCCAGCCAGGCCATCGAGCACGCGGCGGTACTCGGCCTCTTGCACGGCTTCGTCGGGGGCTTGCGGGTGGGCCATGAAAATCAGTTCGGTGCGCAGCAGGCCAACGCCTTCGGCGCCCTGATCGACCACCGCTTCGATCCCGGCGCTGTCGCCGATATTGGCGAACACCTCGATGGCATGGCCGTCGCGGGTGATCGCAGGCTCCAGGCGCCGGGCCTTGGCGGCGTGCAGGCGTTGCTCGCGGCGGTCGCGTTCAGCCAGGGCCCGTTCGAGTTCGTCAGCGGCGGGGGCGACGGTCAGGCACCCGCGTTGGCCGTCAAGCAGCAGCGGCGTGCCCGGGGCAATCAGCAGCACGGCATCGCCCGCCCCCACCACAGCAGGGATGCCCAGGGCGCGGGCGACGATGGCGCTGTGGGCGGTGGCGCCGCCCCGAGCGGTCAGAATGCCGGCTACCCGTTGTGGGTCGAGGCGCGCCACATCGGAAGGGCCGACCTCTTCCATCACCAACACATAGGGTTGCTGCGGCGCCGGCACTTCGGCTTCGCCGCACAGCTGGGCCAATACCCGCCGGCCGATATCGCGCAGGTCGGCGGCACGTTCGGCGAGCAGCGCATCGTGCAAGGATTCCTGCTGGCGGGCGGCGGCATCGATCACCGCCATCCACGCGGCGGCGGCGCTTTCGCCCTGGCGCAGGCGCTGGTCGACTTCGTCGGTGAGGTCCGGGTCGGCGAGCATCTCCTGGTGGGTGATAAAAATTTCGCGGATGGCCTTGGCCGGGCTGCGCTGGGTCAGCGCTGCAATCTCCTGGTTCACATTGGCAAGCGCTTGCTGCAGGCGCTGGCGTTCAATCGGCAGCGATTCACCGCGCAGCGGGTAATCGAACTCGCGCAGCACCTGAATATGCGCTGGGCCGCTGGCAATGCCCGGTGCGGCGGCAACGCCGTGGATCAGCGCGCCCGCTGTGGGTGGCACAAGCTCAGGCTCGGCCAGCACTTCGATGACCGCCTCGACGACGGGCGCCAGCGCCTCCACCTCTTCGCCCAGGCCCGCTTCAATCGCGGCCAGCAGCGCGGGCAAGGCATCGTTGGCAATGCTCGGTTCGGCGATGATTTCCAGCATCTGCCCACGCCGCGCGCCGAGGCTGAGCAGCTTGCTCAGGCTCTTGGCCGACACCGCGGGCTGGGCGCTGTCGACCAGGCGCAGGCGAATCTCGCCTGCAAAATTTTTCGCCAGTTGCGCCAGCTCCTTGGCCGGGCGCGCATGCAGGCCGTGGGCGTTGGCCAGGCCGATACGCGCGCTCGGCCAGTCGGCGGGCAACTCGCCGCCCAGCACTTCCAGTACGGTGCGGCTGTTGGTGGCGCGGCACAGCTCCTGGCCGCGGCCTTCGATCAACAGCGTACACAAGCGCTCAAGCAAGGCCTGATGGGCAGCGCCGAGGCTGGCCAGGCAGAACAGGCCCTGCACCGGCTGGCCATTGTGGCGCAGCGGCTGCTGCGGGGTGACGAAGGCCAGGCCCGGCTGGCGCACCGCCTGCTCGCTGTGCAGCCACCACAGGCCTTCGCCCAGCGGCAGCGGATCGAGCTGCTGCAACACCCCGGCAAAACCGCCGCCGACGCATTGCGCACGGGTCAGCAGGCGCGCGGCGCGCCATACCAGCTCGTCAAAATCTTCGGCGGGCACGCCCAGGCCGATCATTTGCGCATCCAGCGCCAGCTCTTGCGGCGCGCCTTGCAGCAACTTCAGCAATGCCTCAGCAGAGCTGGCACGGCGCAGGGCTTCGGCCAGATCGGTCTCGCCCAGGGCGCGGGTCAGTAGTTGCAGCAGGCGCAGGTGCTCATCGGAGCGGGCGGCGATGCCGATGGCCAGGTAGACGATCTGGCCATCGCCCCAGTCGACCCCTTCGGGAAACTGCAGCAGGCGCACGCCGGTGGCATGCACCAGCTCGCGGGTTTCGGGGGTGCCGTGGGGGATGGCAATACCTTGGCCGAGGAAGGTCGAGCCTTGCGCTTCACGGGCTTGCAGGCCGGCCAGATAGCCTTTGGCAACCAGGCCATCGCTGACCAGGCGCTCGGCCAACAGGTGCAGCGCCGCCGACTTATCCACAGCCGACTGGCCCATGGATATCTGCTCCACGGTGAGCTCGAGCATGACCTTCTCCTTTGCAGCACCAGGGCGGTGCTGAGGTATTGTTGTGAATTGTTCAGCTGAGGGCCAGTTGCAATGACCCTGTCCAGGCGCTTGGATCGGCAGAAAATCGCCTGCTGAAACGTTTAATCAAGATTAACGAGCACGTTACTCGATAATGTGGGATGAATGAAGCCCTGCCTGTCGTAATACTGGGGCTGCTTTGCAGCCCATCGCCGGCAAGGCCGGCTCCCACAGGGTTCGGTGCATGCAGCTCCTGTGGGAACTGTGAACAACATTGCCCATGTTGTAGGACAATTGCGACAATGGTCGTCTGCGCCATCCTTCCAGGATCGGCGACAATACCCGGTCAGGCTCTGCAGCCAGTCTCGGTAATAACAAGGAAAATGCGGTGAAACTCAGCGATATCGCGCGTCTGGCCGGTGTGTCCGTCACCACCGCCAGCTACGTCATCAATGGCAAGGCCGAACAGCAACGCATCAGCACCAGCACTGTCGAGCGGGTGCGGGCGGTGGTCGAAGCCCATGGCTTTACCCCCAACCCCCAGGCTGCAGGTTTGCGCAGCCGGCACACGCGTACCCTGGGGTTCATCCTCCCCGACCTGGAAAACCCCAGCTACGCGCGCATCGCCAAGCAACTGGAACAACGCGCCCGGGCCCAGGGCTACCAGTTGCTGATCGCCAGCAGCGACGACCAGCCCGAGAGCGAGCGCCAGTTGCAGCAGCTGTTTCGCGCCCGCCGTTGCGACGCCCTGTTCGTCGCCAGTTGCCTGCCGCCAGAAGACGACAGCTACCGCGAACTGCAAGCCAAGGGCCTGCCGATCATCGCCATCGACCGCAGCCTCGACCCTGCGCACTTCTGCTCGATCGTCAGCGACGACCGCAACGCCAGCCAGCAACTGACCCGCAGCCTGCTGGCCACCCAGCCTGCGCACATCGCCCTGATCGGCGCGCGCCCGGAGCTGAGCGTCAGCCAGGCCCGCGCCGGTGGTTTCGACCAAGCCCTGGAAGGCTTCGGCGGTAACGTCAGCCGCCTGCAAGGCGAAGCCTTCAGCCGCGAGTGCGGCCAGCGCCTGATGAACCAGCTGCTCGAAGACCTCGGCCGCCTGCCCGACGCCTTGCTGACCACTTCCTACGTGCTGCTGCAAGGCGTGTTCGACGTACTGCAAGCGCGCCCGGCCGACTCGCGCAGCCTGCAACTGGGCACCTTCGGTGACAACCAACTGCTCGACTTCCTGCCGCTGCCGGTCAACGCCATGGCCCAGCAACACGGCCTGATCGCCGAAACCGCGCTCAAGCTGGCCCTCGCCGCCGTTGAACAGAAGCAATACCAACCAGGCGTGCACGCCATCGGTCGAACCTTCAAACAGCGAATCTTCCCGGCCTGAACATGCGCCTGATCGACACCCACACCCACCTGGACTTTCCAGACTTCGACCCCGACCGCCCGGCCCTGCTGGCCAACGCCCGGGCCGGCGGCGTCGAGCGCATGGTGGTGCTGGGGGTGTATCAGGATAACTGGCAGCGGGTCTGGGACCTGGTGCGCAGCGACTCACAACTTTATGCCGCGTTCGGCCTGCACCCGGTCTACCTCGACCAGCACCGCCCCGAGCACCTTGTCGAATTGGGCGACTGGCTGACCCGCCTGCGGGGCGAGCGCCAGCTGTGCGCGGTCGGTGAATTCGGCCTGGACTACTACCTGCCCGAGCTCGACCGCGAGCGCCAGCAAGCGCTGTTCGAAGCCCAGTTGCAACTGGCCGCGGACTGCAACTTGCCCGCCCTGCTGCACGTGCGCCGCAGCCACGCCGTGGTGATCGCCACGCTCAAACGTTACAAACTCAAGCGCGGCGGCATCATCCACGCCTTCGCTGGCAGCGTCGAAGAAGCCCGCGAGTACCACAAGCTCGGCTTCAAACTCGGCCTCGGCGGCGCCGCGACCTGGCCGCAGGCGCTGCGTTTGCACAAGGTACTACCACAGTTGCCGCTCGACAGCGTGGTGCTGGAAACCGACGCCCCAGACATGGCCCCGGTGATGTTCCCCGGCGTGCGCAACAGCCCGGAGCACCTGCCGCAGATTGCCCAGGCGTTGGCTGGGATCATGGGGATTGAGGTTGAGCGATTGGCTGAGGTGAGTACGGGTAATGCTTGTGAGTTGTTTGGCTGGGCGTAAATCTTTCAGGCCAAAGCGACAATTTTCGGAAACGACCTACATACCCATCAACTTATTCGAATCTAGGCTGCGCTCTCTGACTACAGGGAGTAACGCTTATGGCCAATCATGGATACATGACCATCACCGGCAGGCAGCAAGGGCTGATCTCGGCTGGCTGTTCCACCGCAGACTCAATGGGCAACAAGTACCAGTCCGGGCATTGCGACGAGATCATGGTGCTGGCGTACAGTCATAACCTTTCCAACCTCGGCAACACCCAGAACGCCACCCACCGCCCGATTGTCATCAGCAAAAACATAGACAAGGCATCACCGTTACTGGCTCAGGCGTTGGCCAATCGTGAGGAGCTGAAGTGCCTGATCAACTTCTTTCGAATCTCTTCCAGCGGCCACCATGAGAAGTACTACACCATAGAACTCAGGGGCGGGATGGTCGTCGATTTGAGAATCGATGTACCCCACGCGGTTCTCCAGCACGACATGGATGCCCAGGAACACCTTGCCATCCGCTATCGCGACATTTTCTGGACTCATCACCTGGCAGGCACCAGCGGTAATGCCTTTTGGGGGGACAAGCAATGGAGCGAATGAAGAAAAAACCTGAACTGCGCTCACACGATCTATGGGAAGTCAGTAGCGCCGCCGCACGCCTGACCAGCTACGCCTGCGCGATCAGTGCCCGCCACCTTGAGGATGATGGTGTACGCATGCAATTCAACCGCGAACTGGCGTACTACGCCAAGCGCGTGGTCGATGATGTCGAGCAGCGACGCTTGAGCCCTGAGGAAGGGCTTAGAGAAATCCAGGAAGAGCAGCGGAGTTTGCTCAGGCAGTCGAGCGAAATTTTCATGCAAGGCATCGGGACCATAGCGGGTACTACGCAATTCGTTGCCGGTGCAGGTATCTGTTATGCCTCTGTGGGCACCCTGTGTGTTGTAGCCGGTGTTCCCTTGATGGCTCACGGGGCAAATAATATTTATGAAAACAGTCGAAATTTGATCGAAGGGCACTCTCGCACTGAAGGGCCAATCAGAAAAGGCTACCAGCTTGCCGCCAAAAAAATGGGGCACGCAGAGCGCGATGGAAACACAGCATATGGCGCGGTAGATATAGGTCTTTCGGTCTACGGTTTGACCAGATTGGTAGTAAAGAAGGACGCTTGGCGCTTGTTCCGGTACATCGACACGGACTATGTCAGATCATACAAGACGATAGGGCCATTATCAGGCGCTATAGAAAGCACCAGTAACGCCAGCACGGGAATCCAAATTTTATTAGACAATGAAAGATGATAGCACTCGCACTTCTATGCACTGCAGCTATTGGCCTATTTATTGCCAGATGGCTAAAATGGCATTTTTCCGGCCCCGAACTAAATTACTTTAAATTCTACATCTGCCTTGCCTACAACATGTTATTTGGCGTCATCTATTTGGACATCGTAAGACATGACCGATACCTATTATTATTTCATCACCCGGAAATCATTGATCGTTATCCGTTCGTCGGTTGGGCAGCGATGGCTCTAATGATAGCTCACGCGTCTTCCTATCCGACGCGAGACAAAACCAAATAGTGAAGTGCAGAAAACTTTAACCAACACACCGCAACCGTGGCCACTTACTCAACCACGCCTTGCCCGCAATCCGCTCCTCATAAACCTGCCGCTTATCCACCACAAAGCGCCGGCTCGACCTGAGCAGCAGCGCGAACAAGTCATCAAGCCCCAAAGGCGCCGACACTTCACACATATCCTCAGCAGTGCGTCGAACCGCAATAGCGGTAGCCGTTTCACACCAGAAGGACATCGCTTCGGCGGATGAACCGTCGGGCGCATCGCCGTTGCGGCTGTGCATGCGCGCCATGATTCATAGCGCTTCCTTGCTGAAATACCGACTCGGCGCCGCCCCCAGCACCTTGCGAAACACACTGGTGAACGCACTCGGGCTGCTATAGCCCAGGTCCACCGCCACCCGGGTGATCGGCTCGCCATTGCCCAGGCGCACCACCGCTGCCAACAGGCATGCCTGCTGGCGCCATTCGACAAAGCTGATACCGGTTTGCTGACGAAACAGCCGGGTAAACGTACGCCGGCTCCGGCCCACCTGCCGGGCCATGTCATCGATGCTCACCTCAAGCGAGGGTTGCTGCAACAGCCGCTGGCACGCCTGGGCCAGGCGCGGATCATCCGGCAGCGGCGCATTGAGCGACAGCGGCGCCATGCTGGCGATTTCGTGCAGCAGCAAGGCCATCAAATGACCGTCGCGCTGTTCTTGCGCATACAGCGCCGGCACGGCTGCTGCCTGAATCAGCAACTGGCGCAAAAACGCCGACACATCGAACACCTGACACAACCCCGGCAGCGCCAAACGTGCCGCCGCCTCGTTGCTGATATAGGTGTTGAGCATGGTCACCGGCCCGCTCATGACCATCTCATGGGGTACCTGCGCCGGCACCCAGATGGCCCGTTGCGGCGGCACCACCCAGTTGCCCTCGCGGGTGAACACAGTGATCACCCCGCAGGCCGCATAAGCAAACTGCCCACGCTGATGGGTATGCAGGGCGAAGTGATGGCCATCGGCATAGTCAACGGCGGTCACCACCGCGTCGCGGGGAATGTGTTCAGACGGGTCGATAGCAATCATGGCCCGAATCTAACGACCTACGACCCGATAGCGCAAGCGGGCCAGCGCCTGCATTGCGCATAGTTGCGCCCTGCCCGCCTGTGGATAACAACACCATGCAACCAAAACACCTGCTGCTCGCCGTGCTGGTGACGGCCGTCTGGGGCCTGAACTTCCCCATAAGCAAACTGGCCCTGGCCGAGATCGACCCGCTGCTGCTCACCGCTCTGCGCTTCAGCCTCGCCGCCCTGCCCTGGGTATTCTTCATCAAACGCCCGCCCGTGGCCCTGGGTTGGTTGGCCGCCTACGGCTTGATCTTCGGCGTGGCGATGTGGGCGCTGATCAACCTGGGCATCAGCCTGGGCGTGCCACCCGGCACCGCTGCCCTGCTCATCCAGTTCAGTGCCTTCTTCACCTTGGGTTGGGGCGTGCTGCTGTTTCGCGAAGGCATGAGCCTTGGCCAGTGCGTTGGCGTGCTACTCGCAGCCCTCGGCTTGCTCTGCATTATCGCCAGCAGCCCCGGCCAGGCGACGACCGCAGGCTACAGCGTATTGCTGGTCAGCGCCTTCAGCTGGAGCGTTGGCAACGTCATCATCAAACGCTCGAAAGTGCGTGAGATGTTTGCCTTTGTGGTGTGGGCCAGCCTCTTCCCGCCGATCCCCTTGCTGCTGCTCACCTGGCTCAACCATGGCAGCGCGCCGTTCACCGCCCTGGCCAGCCACCTTGAGGGCGTCGCGCTGCTTTCGCTGTTGTTCCAGGTCTACGCGGCGACGCACTTCTGCTACTGGGGCTGGAACCTGTTGCTGCGCGAATACCCGGTTTCAACCGTTGCGCCGCTGTCGTTGCTGATCCCGATATTCGGCATCGCCGGCTCCATCGTCATGCTCGACCACCACATCGACCGCAACGAAGGCATCGCCATTGCCCTGATTCTGGCGGCCCTTGCAGCGGGGCTAATCAAAACCCGCCCGCTGCTGCGCCGTGCAAGCTAGAACCAACCGCGATCATCCTCCAGCTCCTGGCGACAGGCCTTGAGCTGGGCGCCATAGACCCGCGACTGCGCCTCCACCTTGCGCGCCACCTGCATCAGCCACGGCTTGCTGCGATAAGTCCCACGACTAAAACCTCCGCGCCCTTCGTGATAAGCCAGGTACTGGTTGTAGGTATCCCACTTGGAAATCCCCAACTGGCGCTGGGTGCCGGCGGTGTACCAGCCGATGAACATCACCGCGTCATCAAGGTTATCCCGCGAGCCGCCATTGCCGGTGCCGGATTTGTACTCACCCCAGACCGGGTCCTGGGCCTGTGCATAACCATAGGCCGAACTCACCCGCCCCCACGGGATTACCCACAGCAAGTAGTCGCGGGGCGGCAGCGCATCGGAAACGAAACTGCTTTCCTGCTTCATGATCGCCATCGCCACATGTTGCGGCGTGCCGAACTGCTGCTGCATCTTCAGCGAATCTTCGTACCAGTCCGGGTACTGGCGGTAGATATTGCACAGATTGTTCTGATCCCTCGGCGGCGCCGTGGCGCAGCCCGACAAGACCGCAACCATCAACATCAGCGCCCACACTCGCCCTTGTTTCATCCATCGCCCCAGCAGAAAAAGAGGGCTCTCGTTGCCCTTCGTATAAAACGCAGCGCCTGAACAGGCCAGGTTGCGGTGACCTCCTATGATGGCTTGGGTGATGGCAGGGTCACCAGAGTGGGGCGTGGATTTGTAACGAATAGTCGCGAGAACGGTACGTTAACGGCGGAAATCTTCAGAATTTCCTGATTCCATGTAGTCCATTTCCCAATCATACTTTTGCCGCTTTCAAAGCATTGCAGTGGTCCCGGGAGGACACTAGTCTCGGTCGGTCGTTGGCAATTCCAGCGACCGGTTTTGACAGGCCGACTACACCGTGGACATGTGCAAGCCTTTATGGCGATTGTACGTGGGGCACCTTCGTGTGCGCCGAGTTCTCCGGTGTTCGGTCTGTCAACCCGCGTACAGTTGCCACCCATTTGTTTGACAGCAGATTCGTGGCGGCTCCATTCACCGGGGAGACACCATGTTAAAAATCGTCCCAGATCCTCCGCATCATCCCAACCAATCCCTTGAAGACCTTCTCGTCCAGACGTCTGGATATTTGGTCCGCGCGCTGACTATTGCTCAGCAGACCGTGCTGCTCCATCCCAGGCCGCCTGAGCAAGTACTGACCTTGGCCACCATGCATGAGATTGAACACGCCCGAAGCTTGATTGAAGTGGCTTTGAGCAAGGTTCAGTTGAAGCACTGAGTTTAATTTCAGAAGAGCGCCAGTGTTGCTTAGGCAATGCTGGCTGCGTGCTTTGGGAGGTATGGATGAGCGAAGATCGTGCTTCAGTTCTGAAAACGATAGGCGTGGGCACCTTCGGCGAAGGCCCGAGCGGGAAGACCACCGAACGACTGTTTCGGGTTGAGCCGGGGCACAGTGCGAGTTATGTGCTGGAACAAGCGGCTTTGTTGATGGGCTGCGTGAGCAAGCTGGCTCATCACGTGATGATTGAAGAAGATGAAGCGATGACTTGTGCGGCTCATTTTCTCAGTGGGATGGCGAAGGCATTGATCGAGGATTTGGCGACGGCAAATGAATCGCCTGGTCTCGCAGAAACCTCTTTGCCTTAACATGGTCTGCTAACCTGCTGCGCCGTGGCTTGCGTAAATCTGAAACCCACAGAATGAAGTCCAATGAGTATGAATAAATCACCGCTTCTGTTTACTTTGGCACTGCTGCTGGCCGTGGGCGTGATGCCCGCACAGGCCAAACAGCGAGCCGCACTGAAAACGCCTGCATCGGGCGTGCTCTGCGACCGTTACGTGTGCGCCAATGACAAAGGCATCTCCCGCGAGCTAACGGAAAAGTACCTAGGCAAGAAGGCAGCGACGACCGACGTCTTCACATCGAGTGACGTTGACTTGACCGAGTTCACCTTCGCTAACGGGATTTTCTGCGACGTGAAAGAGCGGCTATGTCGTGAAGACCGCTACTACGGTGCGGACGGGAAGCGATCCGGAGCCGTCTCCAAAAAATACACCAAGGCGCTGTTTGGCGAATGAGCAAAAGGTGGCGGGCGAGGTTGAGCAAGTTTGGTTATCCTCGCCAACACCGCCTCCCTGTTGCACTCAGTCCTCCGCTGTTCCCTTCCTCAAGCAAGCGCCGGCCTTCCCGAGTTCGAAAAATCTTCTCAAATTATCTAAAACATCGTACTCGGTTACTTTCTCGTCCCGCACCATTATGGCCTTTTGTTTAGTCAGCCATAGATGGTTTTCCTTGTTTTTATTTGGCACTACAGAAATTTCGAAGCTCATCTTTGAGCTCTCTGGCATGGCGCCGGGCACCCTGGCGTGAGTGAAGCTGAACGTGAGTTCATTGTCTTTGCTTGGCGAGGCGTTTTGCACGCTAGTAATGGGCATTTCGGCTTTTGCAACTGATGGGAGCTTGGCGGAGTACGACACGCTTCCATTGTGTGCCTGCTTGGTTATTTCTAAAAAATAATTCTCGTTGTCTTCCGCACTTGCCGGAATCGTGCAGTTTTCACCTTCAGTTATGAAGTATGTGCCCTCGAACTCATAAGAGGGTGCTTTCTCGCAGGCTGCGAGGAACAGTGACGCCACGCCAACTAAAGCTAATTTCCATTTCTTCACACTGACACTCCATGATTCCATGACCTCGATTATCCGCAAAACTCATCGTTGGTACCACCTGAATGTCCCTAACTAGTCCTCGGACCAGCAGATAGGCAACAAGACATCAGGTGAAGCCAGAAACAACAAAGTCTGCACAATGCGGGATTTGTTGGGTTTGCGAAAAGCCCAGCAGAGGTTAAGGAATCTATTGCTCAAATTCCTCAAGAACACGCGAGCTTGCTGTTAGGTCACCGAGTGTTGATCGTAGACAAGGTTAATCTTAGAATTCAACCTGCCGAAAAGTCAGAAATTAAAGCGTTTCCCAGAATCGGAGCAGTTCTTGAGGTACTGGAGGATTAGGAGGTATGGATACGGGTTTCCGTTGATGTTTCAGGTGAAATCCTCAAAGGCTGGATTGCGCGGCGCTATACCGTCCCAACAGAAATTCCGATGCAACAGTAGAGGTGGGAAAGCCCCCCCCCCCCGCATTAACCTGTCTGGAACCCGAAAAGCCCGGCACTGCAACCGGGCTTTTCTTCAACTGCTGCTCAGCTTACTGCTGAGGGACTCGCACGAAGATATTCTCACCTTTCTTTTCGATGGTGATGTCGATCTCGTTTCCGTTATCCAGCAGCGCAGTGGCTCGATAGAAGCCTGACTTGGGCTCATCATCGATGGTTACGGCCACGCAGGACGAGGACTGGTAAAACTGCTTATGGATGATCTCAGTGACCAGCGGGCACGCCGCTTCCTCAACTGCCGATTCACCACCGGCTGCCGCCAGGAGCAGGGAGACCACGAAAGCTGCTACCCATGCATAAAAATAGTTTTTGTTCTGACCCAGAAGGTTCGCACGCTTCCACAGGTACACCGGAATGAGGAATACCCACCAGGTTGTGGGTGCAGAACGGCCGGCAGCTTTCAGTCGTTTTTCATCTGCAACGCAGAGGCCGACGTTGAGGATCAAAAACACCCACCACAAGCTGATGCCAGAGATGAATTCGATGGCACCACCCACCAGTTGAATCCCTACCAAGCCCCAGACAAAGCGGTTGTCTACTTCACTGGCCGCAAGTGGAGGTGGCCCTACAGGGCGATCGATACTGCTAGCAAGATCCGTTTCTTTCAGGGAGACCCACTCCCCCGCTCCTGCCCATACCTTCGTTTCAGCATGAATAGCGCTCGACGCTACGAACTCTCTCATTTGCTCGACAGTGAACGGCCCCTGACGTGATCCATTCAGTGCGTAATACCAAGATCCTTCAGACATCCCTCATCTCCTACGCCTCAATTAACCATCAACCAAAAGATGGCTATAAGACACTATCGGCATTAGATCCAAAGGCTTGAGAGGGGGTCTGCCTCTCATACTGCTTGCGGCGCTTTCGAAATTAAATTGATGGTGCGATCACTCGGTTTGGCCGTGCGGCATTTGAGATCACTGAGCGGAGTGGCTAAACGTGGCATAGGGGTACGTTCTCCATTCAGGAAAGACGCTGTACCCCAAAAATACCCCCGGTTATTGGGGATTTTGTTGGTTCCCGACGGAGGGTCGTGGAAATGGAAAACCGGCCAGAAGGCCGGTTTAGAGGGCTTCCAAAGCATTCAGCGGAACGCAGTGGAGCTGGATGTGGTGCGGAGACAGGAGTCGAACAACACGTCTTTAGACCAATAAAATCAACACACCACACCAGAAACCATCGGTTCCATATACCTAAACGTATACCTAAACGAGAAAGTACCCCTTCACTGGATGTCCACATCACGCCGGTCGATCAATCCGTGACGCGAGATAGCAATCTCAAATCGCTTGAAAAACCCAAAGAACTCACTCAACGGCATCTCAAGCTTGATTTCAAGAACCTTCAGTGGCACGCCAGAATCAACTGCCTGCTGCAGATTATCGTACTCCCAAGACCTCGCAACGTACGCAGACACATACACCGGGTCGTTTTGATACTGGCCATGGACCTCTCCCGACCACAATTTGACTCCGACTACATAATCATCGTTTTGGATCAGCCCCTTCTTGCGTAGGTACTCTCCAATAGAGCTTGTGTCATGGTCGTCCGCTGCAGCAGTCCCGACCGAATCATTGTACTGCACGCTTGCGTGAAAATTCTCCTGCGTCATGGGGACACCTCCTTGGAATGAACGGCCCATGAGAATGGTCGAGCACAGAATTTATCGCAAGTATTGGACGGTCCATGTTGTAGCAATCTGACCGCGCTACGAAACCAGAGCTCACCGTTTTGTGGCGCACGCGGACACTATCCGGATAGCAAGTGATTACTTACCCGGAAATAACGGATGCCCCCTCCAAGTACATACCCTGATCGGCGGGATTTGAAGCCGGCCAAGCTGCAGGCCGGGTGAACGAGTCGCTGACACCCAACGGTAAACTCTGTCCAGGAGACAGAATTGAAAGGGCGCGGCACTCCACGATCCCCATGGCCCGAACCTGACTCACGAATAGAGGGGGTTGCGCAGCGCTCGCAGTAAGTCGATAGCGTCGCCAGGACAGGCGGAAACCGAATAGTCCAAAGGACCAGCACCGCAGGCTTCACCCACGAGATCGGTATACCGAAATAGGCTGGCAAAGAACCGCCTTACTTCAGCCGCCTCATGTTCGCCGAGAGGGTTCCCGTCCTGCACAGCCTGCCAATCCAAGTGCGAAATGAGCCTGTTCCGCGCCAGCTTGATCAAAGCTCGATAGCCTTCGAACTCTCCCGCTAGATCTATCAGGTCTTGCGTAAGCAGCCCTAGGGCATTGAGGTCCTTGTTCAAGTTGGCCACAGTCAAGTTTTGTCGACTTCCACTCTCGGCGGGATCAGTGATTTTGCAGATCTGCAGGAGTATGTGTTCGACGATGATCCGATTCAGGTCATGGAAAAATGCCGGGGCTACCCGAATCAAGACGGCATCTGTGGCCTCCCCTCCCTCATAAAGAGTTCTGTAGAGGTTGTAACAATTGGTAATCCAAATGCACTCCTCCCGGAAGTGGTCAAACTTTTCCCTGAGCCGGGCTAGGTCCTGGTTTTCCACGAGTTAAGAGCTCCTCATCGGTGGGGTGGTATGGCGGATGGCGTACCTGTTCCAGACTGCCGTCAGGTCTGTTCACTGAGCCAAAATCCGTTCACGCAACGAAAACCGGTGCTTCGGTCCGTCAGGTTCTAACTGCCGCGGCGTCCCTTGACGAGCACGTCCGAAAACTCTTGACGGCGACAGCTCTCACTGGCCCACCAGGCTAAACGCCAGCCCTTGTACAGCAAGGCTTACAGCCGATCATGCTCAAGCGCCAGCGGTCCAATCCGTCAAGAAGGGTCAAGAATTTCCGTCAAGAATGGTCAAGGGTAGGTCAAGGCTGGGCGCCATTCTGGACGGTCATTCAGCTCATACTCAACGACACCAACCTGCAGGCCCCACCCTACGCGCTCCACAGCTCACTTGGCCACCTTCTGGCGCCCTGAATCCGTCCAGAGCCTGTCCAGAATAAGCACTCGAAAATGTTTGACGAGGTGAGGCGCGTCGGGACCACTGTTTGGGTCGCCGCCCAGACCAGTCGTGCGCTTGAGCACCGCATGCTCGTGGCAACTCGTCTAATTCTGTCTAGTACCTGTCAAACATTCGCTGTTGATTTTTGACGACCCCAAGCTGACGAAGGCGCCAAACCAGGTTGAATGCTCGATGGCGCCGGCCCTCGGCGCAATTCCTCCCACCTGTTGCTGGCGCCGATCCGTCCAAAGCTGTCCAAAATCCGTCTTAGGCCTGTCTGGGGTATGAGCTGCCCAGGGCATCTACTTTGACGGCCTCCAGCACGGGGAAGACCTCAGACGCCCGGCCACAGAGGCTGCTGGTATCTTCCTGGCCCGTGATCCGTCAGAGCGTGGTCAAAGTAGCGCCCAGCACCACCAGAATGTAAGACTGCGCCGACCGCCAGTTTTACCGGCGCAGCCTGGCGCAAGGCCTCAGACGCCCAGGCCATGCGGCGTCCGTCTCATGCCTGTCTCACATTTCGTCAAAGCATGGTCAAAGTGAAGCAGGCGTCATCCAATCAGCGTACTGCTCGACCGACACTCTCTTTCCTGAGATGTCGGGCTCCTTGCCGTCTAGCAATGATCGGATAAGCGCCTTTTTCGATACACGCCGAACACAGAAGAACTTCTCGACGCCGTAATGACATGCGGCCCACATGGTTTCGTGTCCAAAATCGAATATGACCGTGCGTTTTGCCCTTTTCCAAACTTCCCGTGGTTTAAGCCAAAGACAGAGGTGATGCCCTACGTAATTTTCCACCACAAGGTCGCCCAGGCTTTGCCCGGAGTGAACCTGGTAGGTGGGACTACCATCTGGAAAAACGTCGGACTTACGAAAGAACATTAAGCTATGACCATCTCCCCGAATGGCTATGTTGGATTGCCTCCAGCTTGGGACGGGCTGAAAAAATGTCAGGTCAGCTACGAATTCAGCTTCTGGGTCAGGAAGCGAGTCAAATATGTAGATTTGATTGCGAAACTTCTCTGCATTTACTATCCACACCATCCGATCACCATAGAAAGTCTCCCTACTTTCCATTTCCTCGATGCTCATTGGTGAATTCTGTAATTCGATTACGGTGCCATCAGGCCGCTTCACGTCCGCAATATGCTTCTCGCCAGTATTGTCAGAGGCGACCACCTCCTGCCACTCGAACGGAAACAGTGCTTTCCATGCGCGATGCCATGGGCCTTCGTTCTCCATCCAAGGGTCGCAATGCCGTCTACCTGCGTGAGCCCAGTGCCAACGAACGATGGGGCCACACTTCGCTTGCGCTGGCTTTCCGCACAATGGGCATTCGCCTTTAAGCCCTGGTGCTGGCTGAGCCCGAGCCCCATTTACGAGCGCTACTTCCATGGATGGCATTACCATTTCCTGTTTGATTAATCTGCCGTTCGAATGTAGCTGAGTTAGACACCCTTGACCTGTTGCATGGCTTCTTTCGCAATTGGATCAGCCCCAGAGTTCGCACTAGCCTAACGTAAGTGGTTGCGAACCTCAGTGCTAACTTGTCCTGTACGCACGCCAAAATGCGCACCAGCGGTGCGTACCGCCACAGCTTTCGCGCACTGCGCCTGCGTGAAGATCGTGCGTGAAGTGCTGCGTGAAACAGCCAGTCCCCTGTCACACGCGTTGTTACAGCTTGCCTTGTGATCTATGGTCAGATTGCTGGCGCTTTCGGCTTGACCGGAACAACCCTTGGGGGATTTTGCTGTTGAATTTCTGCGGCTTTTTTAAAGGCAACAGCACAAATGGTTTGGGCTATGCTTGAAGCGATATTTCCTGCGTCAAATAAAAAATCAAACTGATTTAACGCTGCACCTTGAACATCCGTCATAACCAGTGATCCTCTCTCATTCACGCATTCTTGCGCCGTAACATAAAATTGAATAGCACTGACTTGGCCGTTACTTTGATCAAGAATTCGCCCTAAGGCTACAGCTACAAAGCCCCCTCCTTTGTCTTGGTCAAAGCGAAAAGATCCCTTTTTCAGTTGAAAGGACATCTCGTTGCTGCCTCCGAAATCAATCCATTGGCCGTGATCAATTATTTGCTGTGATGGGGCTGGTTGTGGATTCGTCTTCTCCTGTGACTGAGGTGCTTGCTGACCGACCTCCTGTGGAGGTAGCTGGATGCATCCCACCATGAGTGCTGCTATTGAGGAGATCAGAGCAGCGTTGCGCATACAGCCTCCATACGAATGCGTGTGCAAGGGCGAAAAGATGGTCGCCAATGACCAATCTTTACCTTATTGGAGAAAAGCGTAGCAGTCGGGATCGAGTTAACAATTGTCAAGGTTCGGCGCTGGCACGGGGTGTACTGGTGATGGCCAGTGACCATGCCCAGGCTGGTTACCGCTTTGCTCAGGCTGCTGGTCGCCAGCTCAGCGAGACAGACGACATGATTCGAGTGAGACGTTTTGGTCTGTCTCGCGCTCTGTTTCCGCCCACGAGCCTAACCTCCCATTGTGGTAGACCAGGTTCGCGCCATGGTGGTTGCGAACTTCTGTGCGAACCCAGGGTGCGAACCTCCCCAGTACGCACGCCAGAATACGTACCAGCGGTGCGCACCGGGCCGCGGACCACTACAGGGTTGGCGCACTGCGCCTGCGTGATGATCGTGCGTGAAGCGCTGCGGGAACCAGGCCCGGCCCTGCCTGCTGAAGCTAACCATTTCGTGGATACCAAGGTGGATACCGGACGATCCAGTCAGCGCCAGCGACTTGTCAAAACTTGACATCGGCGCAGCGCAGGAACCTGACAAAATCTGACAAGTTTCAAATTCTCCAACTGCGACTATCATTGCGCCTTCAAGTGGGCGGCCTGAATCGTCGACAATTCTAAATATCTCTAGATCGCAAGGAGCCGTCCGATGGGATTTTTTTTCGAACCATACCAAGCTGACCGCTGCTGTCTGTGTGGCTCCTCTGAATCTCTCACGGGTGAACACAAGGTAAAAGCTTCTGCTTTACGAAAGATCTTTGGGAAAGACGCCATGGTTATCGGCAGCTTTGATGGTGCTAGTAATCCTCGTAGTGCTCAGGGACCTAAGTCCCGCGCCTTTCACTTCTCAGCACGCATGTGCGCCTCGTGTAATAGTTCTCATACCCAAGGTCCCGATCACGAGTTTGATCGGTTTCATGCCTCGGTGTCAGAAATGCTTTCGCAAGGCAAAACCCCAGAGCTAGTTTTCAGCTCGCCGGAATATGAGATTGGTTCAGCGCCGTATCTCGATATATTCCGCTACTTTGCCAAGCTTCTGTGTTGTCACGTGGCGGAGTCTTGCGGTCCACGACCACTAGAATTAAGCAAGTTCGCGATAGGGAAAACAGATCGCAATCTGGTGCTTCTGAACATTGATGTAGACCCAACGTATGAAAACTTTCTGGATAGCTTCGGAGAGCACCAGTTTGCTGGGCACGGTGGGCTGATGGTGTGTGCTGATTCAAAATCCAGCCTTCCCACAAGCTTCCGAAGTTCACTAAGCCTTGGAGCGGTTCGCTATAAGTTTTGGGTTCAGTACGACGCGACCGTTCAAGCGGAACTCCAACGTTTCCATCCTGATTTTTGGGGGAAATGCGAGGTGGCATATCGTGAAGCAATAGATGTTCCATTATCAGACAATGATCGACGTCGCTTAGGAATTTAGCCTAGCTGGCTGAGGTTTAGGGGGCTGGCCAGTCCCTCACCCGATTAACAAATGTCAAGGTTGGCCCTGGCGCAGGTGTGACGTTGGATCGCCTCCCTGTGACCATGCCGGACTGGTTACCAGGTGTGGTTACAGCAGGTAACCACCTCGTTTCACAACCTGGGCGCCAGCTCAGCGAGACAGACGATATGGCCCGAGTGAGACGTTTTGGTCTGTCTCGCGCCACAAACTTGTGAGATCGCGTTTCGTGGCGCGGAATCGGTCACAGGCAGCTCTTTGTCGATTCCAGCGACGTCGCCTTCCCAGCCCCAAAATCAAGATACGAGCGCTGATAGAACTTCACATCGCTCCCGCTGGCTGATTTGCTGACCTGAAGTATTTCGTTGGTGTTCATATCGTTGCCGCTCAGCAATCTGTAGCCGTTCTCAGTCTCGCTTAAGGTCGCATCCGGCCTCGCTTCCTGCCATTGTGGGAAAACACACAAGGCATATTGCTTTGGAGACTTCTTGGTCTGAGCAGCATAGGTGGGCCCCTTCTGGATCAGCTCGCCGGGCGAGTAGCACCCGGCGATTGAAAGGGTAGCGACTGCGATTAGTGAGAGACTGGTACAGCGCATGAGTCGGTCATCCATTACGAAGAAAACTGGAAACCTACCATGCACCTGAGCAAAGCCCAATCAGTGGCGTCGTTCCCCCAGCACCTCGCCACTGGCCGCGATGGCGAACGTTTGCCGCCAGTGACCCACCAAGTCCGCTTTTGGCTTTGGAGACAACCCGATCAGATAGGTCACGGCAGGATGATGGCCGCCCATTGTTCCAAGCAGATCGTCAGTACACACGTTGAAGTCACCGCAGAATTCGGTAAAGGCCTGATTTGCCGCGGCAACTTGCTCGAGGCACTCGGTGGCCCCTTCAGCGTTATCCCGTGTAGCCGTACTAGCGAAGTTCAGTGCTAGCCCGCGCATATCGCATTCGAACAGTTGAGCTACACGACACAGCATCCTTGTCGTATTCAGATATTCCAGGCTTGTGACCTCCACCTGTTCGGTGGGGCAACTGTCCATCAGTTGACGGACCAGGACTAAATCCTTTTCAGCGATGGCCTTGATAGTAAGGCTGATCCGATCGCGCATGTTCACATCTGGTCCTCCGCGTAAATCCCGGCGCTGATTATTGCCCCACCCCATCGACGGTGACCGATGCAGATCGGTACCGGGTTGCCACTGGCGGTGGTGTTCTTGGCGCTGCCGAAGGCGTAGGACGGGGTGTTCTCTGGCGCAGCGCTTGTCTTGAGCCCAGCCAATTGTGGGCTGAGCATTTGGATAACGCCGCCTGCGGTATTTGCGATACCTGCCCCCATTACCGCAGCCGCCGCGGTTCCAGCGGTCATGAAAGAGGCTACGACAATCAGCGCCACACCAATGACAGTCTGCAAAACGCCTGCACGCTTACTCCCACGGACCACTGGGATAATCCTGATCTCGCGACAACCGCCCAGGCCGAACTCTTCTTCGCCAACATTCCTGCCGTTTCGGAAGACCGCGAAGTCCAGCCCCTTCGATCGCGCATCCGCGAGGTCTTTCAAGAAGCCAGGGTGATTAACATCTATCGCTCTCATTGCTTCACGGGTGTCGCCATGGTCGGAAAGAAGGTACGGGTGCTCCCTTCCATATTTCCTCCCGAGAAAGCCGCCAAGCTTGATGATGGTTCGCGGAGTGTATTCGATTGCCAATGCGGCCATTAGAAAGCCTCCTGAGCTGGGTTAATGGGAGATGGAACATTGAGCCGGCAAGCCAGAAGAGAGCGCGACATGCGAGCCTGGTCGCGGATCAGTTGCTCCCGCTTCGGATCTGGATTCCATGTCGCGCAGTGGCAGACGGAATAGGCCCTAGCACCGCGGAATGTGCCGCGGAGCAAATCAGCAGAAATTCGGGCTTCGTCCTCGGTGAAGAAGGGACCGTCGATTTCGACGTGCTTACCATCCCGGACATAGCGCACATCCCACACGTCGTAACCGCTGATGGCCTTCGAATTGTCGGCGAAGTCGGTGGTCTTGCAGGCCTCTGTGAATCGCTCTTGGAACGTGGTCATAGATCGGTTTCTCCTTGGTATTGATCGTTCATGGATCTCTCTCTCGCATGGGCGCCACTGGCGCTGGTCATGGGCTGGTGCCCGGTGGTGTTGCTCTATGTCGCGCCACGTTTTCGCGCAGTTGCGTTTCGTGGCGCGGGCTATCCAATCAAGTTGCAAAGAATTGCCTCAGACTCCGCCATGCCGTCGCGCTGGCTGGCGATCAGATAGCGGAACACCGTCAGCGCCTCGGCTTTGTCTCGGGGCCGGATCTGCGCCAGCAGGCCGAACACAAACCAGTCCCGTGCTGTTGCTTCGGGCGGCCCGTCGCTGGCGTCCCGATCCGCGGCGTGGCGCAGGCGGTAGAGCTGATCCCAGTAGCCCAGCTCGTAAAGGCAATCCGCGAGGGTGTGCGGCAGCAGTTCAGGGTGGGCGCTGAACCTGGCGGCTACCTGGCCCTTATCGAAGTCACCGAATTGGCCGGCAGCCTCCAGCCCGCGCAGCGCCTCGATGCAGAACGTTTCCCCAGCGGTGTCGGCCAGCAGGTCGTCACCGAAGCGGGCGGCGCCTTCCAGCCGAAGCGAGTGCTGCCCAATGGCCCGGCTGGCCAGCGCCTCGAGGTCAGCGAAGCCGAACGACGACATGGCGGCGAACAGATGGCCGGGGTTGGTGGCCACCAGGTAGTCGCGGTACCGCTTCTCCAATACATCGAGCGGCGTCCTAATCTTCTTGGCGCCCTCCATGGCCCGGTCAATCAGAGCTGTCTGGCCGGTACTGATGATCGAGCGCAGCCAGAGCACCGCATCTACCTCCTTATCCCCGGTAACGACCTCCTGCGGCGGCAGCTCGGGCACGCTCGGTAGGGTCTCGGTGCTGGCGCTGATAGGCGGCAGGGTGAACATGGCGCGGTGCTGCTCGTTGTCGCGGAATGCCCCGGAACGTGAAACCAGGGTCTTCACCGTTCCCAGCGGCAGGCCAGTCGCTTCGGCCACTTCGCGCAGCGAGTGACGGCGGCGCAACTCCAGCACCAGGTGCCGCTGCTCATCTGAAACCCGTTGTTTCGTCTTGGCGGCTGAATCCGCCTGTTTCATTGGCGTGGTCATGGTTCACACCACGCTCAGATTGGGTGGCAGCTTCGGCCCGAACGGTGCCCCGGGTGCGAAGGGATCGGGCAGCAGATGCTTGGGGCACTCCCTGATGAAGTCCGCCATCGCCGCATGGCACGCGTTGAACAGCGGCGCGTCATTCCACTCTTGCCCCCGGCGTTCTGCGCTGTCCTCCAGCGCATGGGCGAACACCATGTCTTCCAGGCTGGTGAGGCCCTCCCGCCTGGCCTGCTCGCGCTCAACGGTGTTAACGCTCAGCAGGTCGCACATACGCTCGAACCCCAGGGCACCGGCCAACCCGTCATGGTCGAACAGCAGTGATTGGCCGAACCCGGCCAGCGCGGCCATGGCCTTGCTGCGTTCGTCCTCTCGGTGCACTTGAGCCTGCTGCTCCAGATCGGCAATGGCCTGGCGGGTGAAAGGCAAGAACGCTTTCAGCTTGCCTGCTTGGCGGCGCATGGCACGTCGCTCATCGCGGACCGAATCGAGGTTGCGGTTGATGTTGCGGCAGATGCGCCGGGTGGTGATGAGCTGTGTGCTGGCGCTGGCCCCTGCCTTCAGGGCGATGTCGCACAGGCGCATGGTCTGTGTGGGCTTCATGGGTGGGCCTCCATGGGCGTGTTGTCGTAGGCGGTGCGCAGCTCGGCACCGGTCAGGCAATGGCGACCACCAGGTGCATAGCAGCCCCGGCAGGTCATAACGTGATTGATGTACCGGTCACGGGCCTGGCGCCACTCGGGAGTGGCATTGGCGGCGTTGAGGTACGGGCTCGGCAATTGCGCGGGCGCAACCAGCACAAGGCTCGGGCGATCCTGGGCGCGTTTCGCCACGGATGATTTGCCAGCGCCAGCAACGTTCGGCGGCATGTGATTAAGCAGGTCGGCAAGGAGGCTCATGGCGTCACCTCTTCCTGATTTCCATAACGCCCAAATGTGTCTGTGAAAAAAATCGGGGGGAACGGGGGAACGCGGGGAACGCCTAGGGTTTCCAGGGCCTCCAGCGGGGGTACGTGTTCCCCACCCGAAAAACTGGGGAACAGTGATAACCAAACGTCAGGAACAGCACCGGCGCTTATATTCAAAAACATGTTTGTGTTCCCCCTGTTCCCCAACACTTCAATAAGGGGGAACGGCTACAGCCCCCGGATTTACGCTGTTCCCCCGTTCCCCCTGTTCCCCACGTTTTTAGGTTCCTGTGGATTCGGGCATTGGCGTTGGGTGGTGACGGCGGTCATAGTCCACCGCCTTCGCTGTCCATGGCGTCGGGGTCGATCACATACAGGCGGGCAGACCCACCAGCAGGCAGGCGGTATTTCTTGGTCCTGCGGCTGTCTCTGTCGGTGTCGTGTTTGGCGATTGCGCCAGCACCCTCCAGGGCCTTCACGACACGCGCCAATCCGTGCCCATGGGCTGCCTCGGTCAGCGCGGACTTGTTGAACAGGTACAGCCGCTTGGTGCCGATCACTTCCCAGTACCCGGCACGGTTGAACACCTTGGCGTCTGGCGTTTGGTCTTCTACGTCCGAAAACCGGCTGCTGCCGTGCTTGTCGATGAAGTCGAGGATGCCCGCCAGTATCTGGCGATCCTCGGCATTGCCCCCGCCCACCCGGCTCAGCCACTCGCCGTACAGCAACTGGCAGTCGGCCAGAGCGGTGCCCGGCATCCAGGGCAGCAATCCATAGGCAATGGCCATTTCGCCCGCCAGCGCGATCACCGCGAAACGATCCGCCACCCGCCCGGCCTGGGCGTTGTCCTCGACGAACTGGGCGCGGATACCGGCAAAGTCCTCGAGCAGTCCGGGGCGGTCATCGCTGGCCAGCAACTTATCCACGAATGCCGGCCCGATATGGCCGTGGTTCGCTCCCACGGCCACAGTGAGCTGGCGGTGGAAGTCGGCACCCTCCAGGCCGTGCAATTCATCGAAGGCCCGGTGCGTGCGGGTACCGGCGTTCACGTCCACCATGCGCAACTCAGCACCAGCATGGGCGGCATTACCGCTGATGGCCGCGTGCTCGGATAGGGAGCGCTCGCCGCTTGAAAGCGCCAGCAGGCGCCAGCTCAGTTTCCCGCGGGCTTCCCGGTCACGGGTCATGGTGCCCTTGCCCTGGCCGTTGGCGAGCGAGTAGGCCATTTCCTGTACGCGCTTGGGGTCGGCCCGCTTGATCTCATCCAGGGGTAGCATTGTGTCGTTGCGGCTCGATGCCTCAATCTCCAGCCCGCCCTTGGTCATATCCCATGACGCGGCGAATATGCCCGGGTCGCCCCATACCGATGAGCCGATCAACTGAGCCAGCGACTTGCCGCTGGAGCTATCACCCACCAGGTGAACACCGCCACCCAACACGCCCACCAGGCTCAGCAGCGGGCCAGCGAGGGCGCAGCCGATAGCCAGGGTCAGCACCGGGTTGCCCTCGCACTTGGCCGCCACTTCGACCTTCCAGCCGTCCAGGCTCCCGCGCACGCTGAATAGGTTTTGGCCCTTGGCACTGGCCTGATAGCGCACCTTGTCGCTGCCAATGGTGCGTCCAGGCAGCACAAAGGCGCCCGACTCATGCCAGCCGGGGCGGCAGGTGGTGGCGAACACCTCTGCAGGGCGCTGGTCCAGCAGGTACTCCATGAACTGGCCGCGCTTCTTCAGGGCGATGATGACGCCCATACCAAACAGCGTCCGCCTGGCGTCCTCACCGCTACCGCCGAACACCTCCATAGGAATGATCCACTCCTTGGGGCCGCTGTCGGTGAGCAGGCGCAGAAACCGGCCCTCGCTGCCGTCGTCGCTGTTAGTGGTGCGAGCGGCGACGGTCACGGGCGTGGCGATCCACTCATCAGTGATCGGGCGGTCGGCCTTGTCGTCGTCGCCGTCATCGTCGGCGGCGCTGCGCTTGAAGCCGTGCCAGTACACACCAGGTTTGAGCCTGCGGCCTTTCTCATTGGTCACCCAGTGCTCATACACGCCCCAGCACGGACGATCAGGCTCGACCTTGGGCGCCTCTGGGCGCAGGTTGATAACGTTGGTTTCAGGCGGGCGCATGGCGGCACCTCCAGGCAGCGAGGTCGTTGAAGTCGGAAAGGGTCAGCGGCGCATCGGCTGGCCACTCGGGGAAGGTCACCAGGCCGCCACACGCGGCAGCGGCTTCATGGGCGGCTGTGTGCCCAGGGTTGCCCTTGCCTTCGGCTTCGGTCTGGCGGTCGTCATCGCCGGCGACGATGATTTCGGTACCGGGGTAGTCGGCCCGTAGCGCCAGCGCCACCGGTTTCAGATTCCCGGCGTTCATCGCGCAGGCGACCGTGTAACCGCTTGCGTGAAGCGTGGCCCCCGTAGCCCAGCCTTCGCAGATGCACAGCGGCTTGCCCGGTGTGATGCGACCCAATGGCGAATAGGCGCCCTTGATCCGCCCGCCATACAGGAAGCGCTTGTCGCCGTCCGCGGCGATCCGCTGCAGGTTCACCAGCACGCCCCCGGCATACAGAGGAATTAGCAGGTCGTCACCACGCTGGCGCAGGCCGTGGGCGCGAATGCCCTTGGTGACCAGGTAAGGGTGACCAGGATCAGCACGGCGAGCGTCACGCCACCAGCGTTGCGCAAGGCCCGCGGCTTTGAGCTGGCGCCGCTGCCGTTCGGCTTCCCGCTGGCGCTGGGCCTGCTCGATGCGCTGGCGCACCTGCTGGGCTTCGCGGGCATCCACCGGCTCACGGCTACACCAGGTGCTGGTCCCGCCCGTCTTCCAGCTCCCGAACGCACCCGAGGCGATGCCATCGGCAAATAGGCAGTACCAGCCGTTTAGGGTGCCGGGCTTGTCGCCGGGGACGTGGAAGCGGTGAATGTCGCCATCGCCCAGGGGCAGCCAGTCGAGCGCCCCATAGACCGACTGGAGCGCGTCACGGAAAAGGATCGTGGCGTCGGTCATGCGGCCCCCTGCGGCGGTGTGAAGCGCTGGGCCAGCCGTTCCAGTTGGTTGGTCAGGCGCTCCAGCTTAGGGCAGTGACGGCCCGCATCACCCTCGGCAAGGCGCAGCTCCAGGAAGCCCACCAGGGTTTCCACCAACAGCGCATAGCTGGCGCTGTCGATGTGAGCGCCAGCAGTAGGTGGGCCACCGGCACCCTTGCGACGAATAGGCGTGACCTTACTCATGGCTCAAGCCCTCCCGATCAGCGCCAGCGAAAGCCCGGCAGACCTGGCCATTGTTCACCGCGTGCCAGTAGGTCAGTTCGTCCAGCGAATCGACGAGGCAAGCCGTCACCATGGCGTCAGCGCTACGCAAAACTACGCGCCCGCACTCGGCGTCGGCCTGGCTCAAGAACGGCCCCAGCAAGGCCCGCTTGGCCTTCGGATGGCCCACATAAAACAGCTCGGTGGCTTTCTTCGGGCAAGCCGACCCCGTCAGCGCAGCGAGGCGCTGTTGAAAACTGGTCATGTTTAACCCCTCAGTCTGGAGTCGCGGCGATGTATGCGGCGGCGGTTTCGGGTGTGCTCAATCAGCGCCGGGGAAACGTGTGGCCCGACGAATGCGGCCAACTCCTCGGTTTTCAGCATTGAGGCAGGCACATAGGCGTACTGTCCGCTCGGCAACGCCTTGGGCGCCCTGCGGGTGCGAGGCATATGCCGGTTGAGCAGTTCCAAGTCGGCGGCCATTACCTCCTGCAAGCGCTTACCTGTCTCGCTCAGGGGCAGCGGCTCGCCGGGCCGTACCTGCTCCCAGGCATAGCGGTCTGCAAGCATCTCGTTCACGCGGTACATCACCTTGAGGCACTGATCGCGGGCTGCCAGATCAGGCAGTAGCGCGACATCCCAGTACGCGAAATTGTCGACGTGGTGGCCGATCTCATGACTGACGATGAACGGGTAGATTTCGCTGTCATCCAGCGCCGACCAGTCCAGCTCAGGGCGGTGGGCACCACGGAAAGCACAAGCGTTCACGCTGGTGGCCAGCTTGATGGTAATTCGCTCATCGCACAGGCGGCTGTCACTCGATGCGTCACGAACGATCGGTTGTGACCAGCAGCTGTATTCACCCCAAATGCCGCCGAGGTTGGTGTAGGTGTTCAGTGTCAGGCCCACGCCATTCAGCTTGGCCAGCCCTGCGAACTGGCGATACTGGCGACGGGTAATGCGCAGGGTCGTGTCGGTCTTCACAGATCACCCCCTTGTTCAGCGATCACGCCGCCCAGCATTTCGGCCCAGGCCATGGCGGTGTGCTGAGCCATCACTGCGGTGACACGGGCCACGATGACGGGGGTGGCGGGCGAGGCAATGACGGCAAGCGCCAGGCTCAGAAGTAAAAGGATGCCTTGCACCTCGCGCAGATCGTCGTGGGTGTCGTCGGGTATCTGAATAGGGGGATTCATGCGGTAGCCCTCCCGTCCATGTCAGCGCACTTACCTACGACGCCATACGAGGCGCCCAAGTGGCGGTGCTTCCAGCAGAAGTTGGCGCTGTAGATACGGATCTGCTCAAGGTGGCGGGCAACGTCAGAGGCGATGGTGTTTTCTTCCCGACACAGCAGCGGGTCGAGCAGCGGCCAAAGGATGCGCTCCAGCTTGTCGAACTCTTCACGGGCGAAGTTCATCGAGCTCATGGCGTGGGCATCCAGCACCGCTTGACGCAATATCTCGCCCTCAAGCACTACACCGTTCGAGAAGCGTGTCATTGGGCACCGCCTTGCACTTCCAGGGTGCGAGCGATCTCGGTGTGATGGTTGTAGCGGGCGAGGCGGACGGACAAGGAAGAGTTTGCGCGAAGGGCGGCCAGAGCCAGGCGACGGTGGGCGTATGCGCGGATTCTGGACGGATTGAGGGCGTGCATGGGCGAAGCTCCTAACGTAATGAGGGAGCTACCACGTTCGTTACCAAGCGAATGGGTGGTAGCTGTGCGCAGGTTGGTAAACCGGGACGTTAGGAACCCGGCAGGCACGAGTGCCTCCCACGCACAGCCACCATAAAACGGATTTGCGGGCGTAAAAAAAGCGCCTGCAATCGTAATGGGGGCGCTGTTGCGCCTAACGTTCAGCGGGTTACCAAGCCCGGTCGCTGAATTTGCAGCGACGGGCGAACCATACCGAGCATCACGGTTGCCTGCAATAGAAAATATCGACCGGTCATCTTCTGTCTTGAGCGCCAGCATCATGCGACTTCACTCCTGAGGTGTTTAGCGCGCAGGCTCTGGACGTAGCTCAGCAGAGCCTTTTTACGGGCTTCGAAGTCTTTCCCCTGGCCGATCAGCAGCACGTCGCGGATCTCGATGAGCGAGACCAATAGAAGCTCCTCAGCACGGAGCTGATCACGATCACGACCGGCAAACTTCCCTGTGATCACCTGGTTGATCAACCGGGCCTCGTTGATAAAGTGGTGGCGCTGTGGCGTCTTGCCGCGCTCCTCGCAGGAGATGGCTAGGGCGTCACACAACCCGCGATAGCCAACGGCGGACTGCAGGCGGGCCTGCTGCCAATTGCTTTGACCACCGCGCAGTAGGGCGTCGATCTGCTCGTCACACCAGACGGCAAAGTCCACAGAGAGCCACCGGGCGAAGACCACCGCCAGCTTCGGGTGAAGCCAAGTGCCGCCGTAGCGGCCACGCTTGGTCCTAACCAATTCCGGGAATTTCCCGGTTTTAGAAATAGCCGCCAGATAAGAAGCCGTGTCGGGCAGGCGTAGCCACTCATGTGGCTCCTTGCCGAACCGCTCTGCGATCTCGGTGGCATGCAACCAGCCGTCCACATCGAAGCGCACGGCGCGGCCCTGGTAATTGAACGGAATGATCTTGACCGTCATGCTGCCACCTTCTGAGCAGGGCCAGCGCTCAAGAAGTAGGTGGCCACGTTCTGGTGCTCGCGGCCATGGTCGTCCTTCAGCGTGCTGAGGTGGGTGACGATGTTGTGACCCTTGGCCCGAAGTTCGGCGATGCGCGCCCCCGGGCGCAGGATGTTCAGCAGTGTGATGGCCTGAAAGGTGTTGATCGAACCATGCTGGCGCAGGTGCGCGAGAAGACGGATGCGTTGTGCGCTGCCGCTGGTATCATGAACGTGCATATCTTTGAGGCTGGCCTGTTGGTCGGCCTTTTTTTCGCTCATTAGGCCGCCTCCCCTCGCATTGCAATGCGTTGGCGCACCCATGCCTGAACCTCCGCTAGAACCCAGCCGACCGGTGCTCCGCGGGACTTGCTGTTGCTCAGCGGGACTGGCTTGGGGAACGTTGGATCGTCCTTCAACCGCTTATAGATAGTTGGCCGTTTGTAGCCAGTAATGGCCTCCATTTCGGGAATTCGAATAATTGTTAACGCTGGATCAAACAGCCCCTTAGATTCATCCCTGACCGACTCAAAAATCTTGTTCATACCTAACTCCTGATAGTCATGGCGCAACAACGCCTCAGGAGTAGATTTAAATACTAGGAACTAGAACTTAGAAGTCACAGAAATATGACTTTTTATTCCGGCATATCATCTGCCACCTCATATCCCGCCACGAGTTACACTTTCCTCTGTTCCGGAATGATCACCTATAGCTCACCGTCCGGAACGCGAATGCCAGCTTCTCGTTCCGCTTCGAGCTTGGCTCGCTTCTCCTTATCTCTGCTCACAACCTGGTCCAGATAGCGCTCCAAACGCGCCGAAGCAGTGATCAAACGAACTGTGCTTGATGTGATCGTCTGCTCGACTAGAGGCTTGACGACCTTTCTCAAGCGCTCTCCCATATCAATATCCCGATCCTCCTCACTCACCGCATCAGGAGGAAATAGTGCATTGGCAATTTGGGTATTAGTAAGTCTCACACCATAAATTTCCGCCCACTGATAAAGATCGAACGCAGCCAGAACTCTGAACTTATGCCATTTCTTAAAGTCGTCGGCAGTGACTGATCTTTTAAACCTAGCATTCTCTTCGGACCTAACCCCAGCAAGCCAAACTTCAAAAGCCAACTTAAGGGTCTCATCATCCGCATCCAAGTCAACCGTAATCGGTACGCCATGGCAAAACTCCGGAGCCAACCACCCGACCTTACTTAATGCATCGTCTTTGAGAACTTCATCTTTTTGGTATATTTCAACTATTTCATCCAAAAACGTATATGGCGCTTGCTGGCCAACAACAGCACAGACTTTCTGATGTAGCTCCTGCCACCGTTGATCTACGGACCAGGATGCCGACATGACGGCCATGTCGGCCGCGCTCATAAACATAACCGGGAATGGATTTCTGTGGCTCTGTGTGATGTCAAACTGATCCACAGACTTTCCTGCAAACACCTTGAAAAAAGCCTCGATCTGGCCAGCGTCAAGACTTGATTTCATCTCTAGGAACCTTGACCGCAACTCAATATTTGCTCCCCACTCCGCTGTAGTATTAGGCATGGGGTAACGGTCCAAGCTGAACCAATCTGGGATTTTTACTCTAGCCACTCTAATCTCCTAAGTAGCCGCCCTTGACGTTTACGCCAGATTGGCGGCAATCACTCTCCATTCAGGGGACCACTAACCTACAACTGTTCATAGATACAGTATTCAGTCTATATCCGTAATGGCTTTCTGAGGAGCTTTCATCGTGCGAATCTTCCGCGAACAACGTTTGCCTCATTGTCTCCACAAAGAGCAAAGTCATACGGCGTGATGTGCTTTTCTCGGTTCGCATCTAGATAGTCCGCCCACCACTGAACCATCAGCCGGCGCTCCTCAATGTACTCGGCCTTGTGGATGTAAGCCGCACGCACGCTGTTGCGCTCCTGGTGGCTCATCTGCCGCTCCACCGCATCCTTGCTCCAAAGGCCCGACTCGACCAGGGCAGAACAGGCCATGGCCCTGAACCCGTGGCCGCACACCTCGGTTTTGGTGTCGTAACCCATGCGGCGAAGCGCCTTGTTCACCGTGTTCTCACTCATGGGCTTCCAGTGGTTGCTATCGCCGGCGAACACCAGGTCGAAGCGCCCGGTGAGCTGGCGCACCTGCTCAAGCGTAGCCAGGGACTGTCGACTCAGCGGCACCAGGTGGGGCGTGCTCATCTTGGAGCCGCGATGTGAGTTCTTCACGCCCTCGATCTGCTGGCGCTCGCCAGGGATCTCCCACATCGAGCGACCAGTGTCGATCTCTGGCCATCGAGCAAACCGCAGCTCACTGGACCGGATGAATACCAACAGAGTGAGTTGGGTGGCCAGCCGTGTCAGTGGGCGGCCGGTGTCGCTGTCGATTCTTTGCAGCAGCTCAGGCAGCCGATCCAGCGCCAGCGCAGGCCGGTGCACGGTCTTACGTGTGGCGGTTGCGCCCTGTAAGTCCACCGCTGGGTTGGTGTCGATGTGCCCGTGCTGGACGGCCATACGCATGATTCCGGTCATGTACTGCCGTAGCCGGCCAGCAGTATCCAGAACTTCGCGCTTCTCCACCGCCTTGAGCGGCGCCAGCAGGTCGCGGGTCTTCAGACCGGCCACCGGGCGCTGGCCCAAGGCCGGGAGCAGGTAAGTTTCGATCCGCCGCCATACCGTCGCGGCATGACCTGGTGACCATTTCTTGGAACAGGCCTCATGCCAGTCCTTGGCCAGCACGCCGAAGGTGTTGGCCCTCGCATTCGCCGCTTCGACCTTACCCTGCCTGGCGCTCTCGATCGGGTCTTTACCATGCGCCAGCAACTCCAGCGCTTCGGCCCGGCGTTCACGGGCGGCTTTGAGCGTCAGTGCGGGATAGTTGCCGAAGGTGGCCAGCCCCTCCCTACCATCCGGGCGCTTGAACTTCATGCGCCAGATCTTGCTGCCGTTCTTCTTGACCAGCAGGAACAGGCCCTGGCCGTCGAACAGGGTGTAATCCTTGTCCCGAGGCTTGGCGGCCTCGCATTTGGGGTCTGACAGGGGCGTAACGGTGCGTGCCATAGGTATACGTTTTCTCTTCGAACCGGCGTATACCCTAACGTATACCTAAAACAGGTATATGCCTAGAGACAGAACGAGACAGGTAGAAACAAGAAAGCCCGCACTGGGCGGGCTTTTCAGGGGATTCCGCATACAAGGAGAGACGTATCGGAACAGATGGATGGTGCCGGAGACAGGAATCGAACCTGCGACCTTCGCGTTACGAGTGCGCTGCTCTACCGACTGAGCTACACCGGCGTGGCGATAACGCTACCACTGCCGGATCGCTTACGCAAATCACTGTTTATTAACAGCAATTGCGTTGGTTTCAGAGGGCTTTGCAGCCTGCCGGGGCGAGGTCTTCGTTGAGGGTGCTGGTGCAGGCCCAGCCGCTTGCGGCGCGGGTCAGGGTGATGGTTTTGTCGGTGGCGATGGCCGGGGCGTCGATCAGGGTGCAGACGATGCTGCCCACACCCGTGGCCGCGGTGCCGCTGGCGGCGATGGCGCAGTGGGCGGTGCGCTCCTGGCCGCCCAGGGCAGCGACGTTGGCGATGTCTTTGCCTTCGTTCAGGCGCAGGTCGAAGGCGGTTTTCAGGGCAGAAATTTCTACCAGGGCCGCCGTGGCTTTAGTGCGGACCTGGCTATTGGTGTAAATCGGTAAGGCGATGGTCGCCAGAATGCCGATGATCGCCACCACGATCATCAGTTCGATCAAGGTAATACCGCGCTGCCCTTTCATGGACACTCTCCCTCACAAAGTCAGTTCATGCCGGCCGCAGTGGTGCGGCGCCAGCAGGCGCGCCAGTAGGCCCGAACAGACACCTTTTGTCACCCCGTGACGGTCATTCGGTCGCTCTGGCTCGACTACTCTAGTGGGCGGCGGGCAACCCTGCTCGCCACTCGGGGCCTGGAGCTGTTACCAGGCTTGTGCAAGGCAGCGCAACAAGGATGTGGCGATGACCGAAAGCAACCAGATGTACAGCTGGCAAGGCACTAACGCCCAGGGCGCCTTGATCAGCGGCAAGAGTGCGGCGCGCAGCCCGGCGTTGATCAGGGCGCAGTTGCGCCAGCGCGGGATTCGCCCGGGGCGCATTGCCAGTGTGCGTCCGCCGTTGTGGCAATGGCGCCGGCCACTGGATGGCAAGGCGCTGAGCCAGTTCAGTCGCCAGCTGGCCACCCTGGTCAAGGCCGGGGTGGCGCTGTTGCAGGCGCTGGATGTAGTGGCCCAGAGCAGCACCCACCCGGCGATGGCCAGCCTGCTGGGGGCGATCAAGGCCGATATCGCCGCCGGCAGCAGCCTGGCCACTGCGCTGCGCCGGCACCCGCAGTACTTCGATCGGCTGTACTGCAACCTGGTGGACGCCGGTGAGCAGTCCGGCAGCCTGGAGACGGTGCTGGCCCAGGTGGCGGCGCTGCAGGAGCAACGCCAGGCCCTGCGCGCACGGCTTAAAAAAGCCATGACCTATCCACTGCTGGTGTTGCTGGTGGGCTTTGGGGTGTCGGCGTTGTTGTTGCTGGAGGTGGTGCCGCGCTTTCAGTCGCTGTTCGGGGGCTTTGGTGCCGAGCTGCCGGTGTTTACCCAACAGGTGATCGGCTTGTCGCAGTGGTTGGGGGCGCACCTTGGGTGGCTGTTGATAACGTTTGGCGGCGCGTGCGGCGCGCTGGTTTGGGGTTATCGGCACAAGCCTGGGGTGCGTTTGTGGCTGGTGCGCGTGGCACTGCGCTTGCCGGTGCTGGGCAGCCTGCTCAGGCACGCCGCCCTCGCCCGCTTTGCCCGCACCCTGTCGACCTCGTTTGCCGCCGGGGTGCCGCTGGTGGAGGCGCTGGGGCCGGTTGCCGGGGCCTGCGGCAATCCGTTGTATGAGCAAGCGGTGCACAAGGTGCGCGACGACCTTGCCAGTGGCCTGGCCTTGAACGTGGCGTTACGTACCAGCGGGCTGTTCCCGGCGCTGGTGGTGCAGATGTGCGCCATTGGCGAGACAGCCGGCACGCTGGACGATATGCTCGCCAGGATCGCCAGCCACTATGAACAGGCCATCGACCACCTGCTCGACACCCTCACGGCCCTGATTGAGCCGTTGATCGTGCTGATCCTGGGGTTGCTGGTGGGCAGCCTGGTGATCGCCATGTACCTGCCAATCTTCCAGCTGGGCAATGTGATCTGACCATGAACCTGTTGAACACCCTGGCCAGCCAGCCACTGATGTACCTGAGCTTTGCCCTGTTGCTCGGGCTGATTGTCGGCAGCTTTCTCAATGTGCTGGTGCATCGCCTGCCGATCATGCTCGAACGCCAATGGCAGGCCGAAGCCCGTGAGGCGCTGGAGTTGCCGAGCGAAGCGCCAGCACCGCGTTTTGATCTGTTCTTGCCCCCTTCGCAGTGCCCGCATTGCGCCCACCGCATTCGCCCGTGGGAGAACATACCGGTGGTGAGTTACCTGGCCTTGCGCGGGCGTTGCTCCAATTGCCAGGCGCGCATCAGCCCGCGCTATCCGCTGGTGGAAATTGCCTGCGGGGCGCTGACGCTGTTCGCCGCCTGGCATTTGGGTTTTACCAGCGCCGCCCTGGCGTTGATGGTGCTGAGCTGGGGCCTGCTGGCCATGAGCTTGATCGATATCGAGCACCATCTGTTGCCCGATGCCCTGGTGCTGCCGTTGTTGTGGCTGGGGCTGATCGCCAATGCCTTTGAGCTGTTCGTGCCGCTGGAGGATGCCCTGTGGGGCACGGTGGCCGGGTACCTGAGCCTGTGGTCGGTGTTCTGGGTGTTCAAGCTGGTCACCGGCAAAGAGGGCATGGGCTATGGCGATTTCAAGTTGCTGGCCATGCTCGGCGCCTGGGGCGGCTGGCAGATTTTGCCGCTGACCTTGCTGTTGTCGTCGCTGCTGGGGGCGGTGATCGGCCTGATTATGCTGCGCCTGCAGCGCAAGCAAGCGAGCACGCCGATCCCCTTTGGTCCCTATCTGGCCATCGCGGGCTGGATCGCGCTGCTCTGGGGTGGTCAAATAACCACTTCCTATCTGAAATATTCCGGATTCTGATGACCACCGCTGCTTTCACCCCCTGGATTCTCGGCCTTACCGGCGGCATCGGCAGTGGCAAGAGCGCCGCTGCGCAGCGCTTTGTCGAGCTGGGTGTGCACCTGGTCGACGCCGACCAGGCCGCGCGCTGGGTGGTCGAGCCGGGCCGCCCGGCGCTGGCCAGTATCGTCGAGCGTTTCGGCCCGGGGGTGCTGCTCGAAGACGGCCAGCTCAACCGCGCGGCCCTGCGCGAGCTGATCTTTGCCGACCCGCAGCAACGGCTGTGGCTCGAAGCGCTGCTGCATCCCTTGATCGGCCAGGAGATCTTCAGCTACCTGGCCAAGGCCGAGTCGCCCTATGCGGTGTTCGTTTCGCCGTTGATGGTCGAGTCTGGCCAGTACAAGCGCACCGACCGCCTGCTGGTGATCGATGCGCCGCAGGCACTGCAGGTGCAACGCACCCTGCTGCGCGACCAGACCAGCACTGAGCAGGTGCAGGCCATTCTCAAGGCCCAGGCCAGCCGTGAAGAACGCTTGCGCCACGCCCACGACGTGATCGTCAACGACCGCGACCTGGCCTGGCTGCATTCGGAGGTCGACCGCCTGCACCACTTTTACCTGACTTTGCGAGGAGGCCAAGCATGAGCCAACCAACGACCGTAGATTGCCCGACCTGTGGCGCCCCAGTGGAATGGAGCGCCGCCAGCGCGTTCAGGCCGTTCTGTTCCGACCGCTGCAAGCTGATCGACCTGGGTGCCTGGGCATCGGAAGAACACAAGATTCCGGTTGCACCGGATGCCGAAGACGAGCTGTTCTCCGGCGAGCTCGACCCGCGTCACTGAGGCGTCAGCGCTCGGGGTCGTCATCCTTCCACGGGGCCTGCAGGTAGCGGGTCCGGTTGAAGGTCTCCAGCCACTCCGGGCAGAACACCACCAGGGCGCTGACCACCATGCCGTTGATGAAGGCTTCGGGGAAGATGATCAGCCACAGGTAGCCGATAAAGTCCTCGATCCACTCCGGCATGACGAACCGCCCGTCCATCCACAGCAACCCCAGCCCACCGAGCAGGCACAAGAGTGCCGACAGCGCCGCAGCAAAAAATCCCGAACAGAAGATATAAACGAACAGGTTGCGCGGCTGTGCCCGCTCCACCAGGATCGCGCACACCTCGGTGACCAGCACCGGCAGGCCGATCAGCAGCAGGCCATTGACCCCCATCGCCGCCAGGTCCTGACGCCCCAGCGCCAGCAGGCCGAGCTGCGCCAGCAAGCCACCGACAATCGCCAGCGGCCAGTCCAGCAGCAGGGTCACGGCGGTCATGCCGATAAAGTGATACGACACCCCGGTGTCGAAGTCGCGGCGCACCAGCCACAGGGCAAACAAGGCGAACACGGTGCCAAACAGCAAGTGCTGGCGCCGGCTGTCGGCGAACAGTTCGAGCCAGCGGGTACGCGCCACCGCCCAGATCAGCACGGGCACATAGGCGACCCAGGCGATGGTCAGGGTCTGGCTGGAAAGTACGGCGGCACTGATCACGGCAAATAACCCTTGTGCGAGTGAGGCAATAGGCGTGGGGGCAGTCTACACCTCGGGGCTGGCTTGATCAGCCTCCGCTGGCGCTTTGGGCGCCTCGAACAAGCGGAACACCGCGCCTTCAACCAGCCAGTCTGCTGGCTGGCAGCTCGGGTTGCGCTGCAGCTCGACCACACTGACGGTGGTCGCCGATACCTGTACATCGGCCCAGGCGCCGTAGCAACCGAACTCGTTCAGGGTCAGGCGCAAGCGGTAGTCGCCGGGCATGACGCTAAGTACCTTGGGATTGAACTCGGCATAGCTGCGCACGATTTCATCATCTGCGCCGCGATGGTCGATGAGTTTGACGCTGTAGGGTGGCGAATCGCCCTCCTTGAGCACTATATAGCGGCCATCGGCGGTGTCGTAAGGCACGGTGGGCGTCCAGAACAAAAAGCCCACGCCGTATACCAACAGGGCACAGACCACCGTGCCGGAACCGAATACACCGCCCATCTTCACTACGCTCATGCTTCTTCCCTGATATTCACTGAGCCCACAACGGGTGCGCAGTCTAGGCGCTGGCTTGGCGTCGCAGCAATGACTTGCAGACATTTCCTGCAAAGCTCAATTGAACGCTAAGCTTGTGCCCATGGACGACTCAGACTACTTGCGCCTGCTCACCATTCAGGCCGAACAAGCCAATGCGTTTCTATCCAATGCCCGTAAATGGGAACGTGAGCGTTGGGTCTGCCAGCGCCTGCTGCAAGGCCTGAATATTCCTTACCGCAGTGAAGACTTTGCCGCCGCCGGGCAAGAGCCGCCTGACGTGCTGTTTCGCGATGCCGCCTTCGAGGTGTTTTTTGTCCTCGATGAGGGCCGGCGCCTTAACGACGAATGGCGCGAAGAGCTGCAGCGCCGGCGCAGTGCTTTCTCCTTGAGCCAGCTGGTGCGCCGCGAAGCCCGGCCACGGCGGATCAGCGCCCAGGAACTGCTACAGCGCCTGGCGCCGACCTTGCGGAAAAAATCGCACAACTATCAGGAGCGCGGCCTCGACCTGAGCGAGCTGGACATCATTGCCTTCGCCAGCCTCAAGCGCGAAGTGCTCGACCTCAATAGCCACTTCCCGCCGCCCACCGAATACCTGCGCCAGGGCTGGCGCTCGTTGTCGCTGGTGGGCCCGACCTTCGCCCGGGTGCTGTTTGCCCACCCTGATGCTCCGGACTTCTTGCGTGGCAATCTGGGGCGCAGCATCGTTTTTGATGTCGGAATAAGCCTCTGAGCTGGCCCCCTACCAAAGCCCGATGGCATAAATTCTGCGCCGGTGATACAAAGCGCAATCATTCGTTATAAAGACAGCCAAGTGACTGAAAGATGGGCGACCTTCGAGCTACTACAGTGAACACTGTAGCTTTCCCACAGTCACAAGCGTCTATCTGACGAGGCCCTCATGACCAGCCGCCTGAATCCCGATGACCAGCGTCGTGTCGATGAATACCTGCAAGCCCCTCAGCACCAAGTCGAGCGCAAGCCTTTCCGGCCCTGGCTGCTCCTTGTGCTGGTGGTGGCCGTGACGGTTGCGCTCGGCTTGTTGAGCCGCCTCTTGAGTCAACTGGTGCTATGAGCTGCCTTGCGCTCGCCCACAACGCCCGCCCCGTGCGGCCTACCACTCAAGACCCGAATTCCGTAAACCTTATGAGATATCTCCATGACTCACCGTATAGTGATTGTCGGCGGCGGCGCCGGCGGCCTGGAACTGGCGACCCGCCTGGGTAAGACCCTGGGGAAAAAGGGTAGCGCCAGCATTACCCTGGTCGACGCCAACCTGACGCACATCTGGAAGCCGCTGCTGCACGAAGTGGCGGCAGGCTCGCTCAATTCTTCCGAAGACGAACTGAACTACGTGGCCCAGGCCAAGTGGAATCACTTTCAGTTCCAGCTCGGGCGCATGAGCGGCCTGGACCGCGAAACCAAGCAGATCCAGCTGGCCGCAACCCTCGATGAAGACGGCCGTGAGCTGCTGCCTGCGCGCACCCTGGGCTATGACACCCTGGTGATCGCGGTGGGCAGCAACACCAACGACTTCGGCACCCTGGGCGCGGCGCAGCATTGCCTGTTCCTCGACACCCGCAAGCAGGCCGAGCGTTTCCACCAGCAACTGCTCAACCATTACCTGCGTGCCCACGCGGGTGATCAGGCCCATGAAAAAATCAGCGTGGCCATCGTTGGTGCCGGCGCCACCGGTGTCGAGCTTGCGGCCGAGCTGCATCACGCGGCCCATGAGCTGGCGGCGTATGGCCTGGATCGTATCCAGCCCAAGGACATGCACATCACCCTGATCGAAGCCGGCCCGCGGGTGCTGCCAGCCCTGCCGGAGCGCATCAGCGTGCCGGTGCACAAGACCCTGGAAAAACTCGGGGTGACGGTGATGACCAACGCGGCGGTCAGTGAAGTGACGGCCGATGAGCTGCGCACCAGCAATGGCGAGGTGATTCAGGCCAGCCTCAAGGTGTGGGCAGCAGGTATTCGGGCGCCGGGGTTCCTCAAGGACATCGACGGCCTGGAAACCAACCGCATCAACCAGCTGGTGGTGCGCCCTACCCTGCAGACTACTCTGGACGACAACATTTTCGCCTTTGGCGACTGTGCTGCCTGCCCGCAACCGGGTAGCGACCGTAACGTGCCGCCACGGGCGCAGGCTGCGCACCAGCAGGCGTCGTTGTTGGCCAAGGGGCTCAAGGCGCGCCTGGAAGGCAAGCCGTTGCCGACGTATGCGTACCGGGATTACGGCTCGCTGGTGTCGCTGTCGCGCTTCTCGGCGGTGGGTAACCTGATGGGCAACCTGCCCGGCAGCGTGATGCTCGAGGGCTGGCTGGCGCGGATGTTTTATGTGTCGCTGTATCGCATGCACCAGATGGCGCTGTACGGGACTTTCCGTACGCTGATGCTGATGCTCGGTAGCCGGATCGGTCGCGGGACTGAGCCGCGGTTGAAGCTGCACTGAGTTTCAATTGTTAGTGGCAGTGCCGGCCTCATCGCCGGCAAGGCCAGCTCCCACAGGGTTCTATGTTTACCTCAACAAGCAGGCCTGACATCAATCCCTGTGGAAGCTGTAAGCTCTACTTGAGTACCCTATAAGTACTCTGCACAAAGCCGCTTTCAAAGATGGTGCTGCGCATATGCTGCAGCGTCACGTCCTTCGCCAGGGCCCCGAACAGCGGGATGCCGCTGCCCAGCAACACCGGTATGCGGGTGATGGTCAGCTCATCCAGGCGGCCTTCGCGCAAAAAGCTCTGAATCACTTGCCCGCCATCAAGGTACAGGCCCTTGGCGCCTGACTCACTCAGGTAGTCGACCAGGTCAGCGATCGGCCCCGGATGCACTTCGACGCCGTGCTGCATATCGGCCTGCTGCAAGGTGCTGCTCAGCACCACCACACGCTTGTGCGGATACGGCCACTCGCCAAAGGTCAGGACCTTCTCGAAGGTGTTGCGGCCCATGACCAGGGTGTCGATGGTGGCCATGTACGCCGCATAGCCGTGATCGTCACTGGAGCTGGTGGCAACCATCAGCCAGTCCAGCTCACCGCTCTCACGGGCGATGAATCCATCGAGGCTGGTGGCGATGTACACGGTGGTTTTCAGGGGCACGGCGCAACTCCTTTGCAGGAAATAGCCGGATAGTATCAGCCAGGGCGCAGAAACGAAAAAAGGGCACCTTTTGCAAGGTGCCCTTCTTTCTGAAGATGGTCGGGGTAAGGGGATTCGAACTCCTGACATCCTGCTCCCAAAGCAGGCGCGCTACCGGACTGCGCTATACCCCGGTAAAAAAAAAGGCTCCGATTAAGGTGCCTTTTTTTATGGCTGGCTGCTAATGGCAAACCAACCTTTTAAGATTTGAACCCAGCGTACCGGATTCAAAAATGGTGGGTCGTGTAGGATTCGAACCTACGACCAATTGGTTAAAAGCCAACTGCTCTACCAACTGAGCTAACGACCCTAAGATGGTCGGGGTAAGGGGATTCGAACTCCTGACATCCTGCTCCCAAAGCAGGCGCGCTACCGGACTGCGCTATACCCCGGCTTGAAATTTGGCTCCGCGACCAGGACTCGAACCTGGGACCCAATGATTAACAGTCATTTGCTCTACCGACTGAGCTATCGCGGAACTATCAATTTCAACTACAACAGTGCTGCAATTTCGAGTGCTGTATCACTACCGCTTCGAACTCTTCGACCTTGTGCATCGCTGCGTTCATGTCTCTGAGGCGCGCTATTCTACAACCTTCAAAACCCTTGTCAACCCCTAATTTGCATTCAACTTACTGATTTGCAACTTTTTTTCAGATTCCCAATTTTGCCGGGAAGCTGCGGGGCGACATACAGCGGGGCGCACTTTACAAGCACTCGAGAAAAAATGCAAAGAAAAAAGGCCTCGAAATTCGAGGCCTTAGCGTAAGCCGCCGAAAACTCAGGCGAAGACGATCTCTTCGCCCTCGACCTTCGCCGTGATGGCGCTGCCTGGCAGGAACTGGCCCGACAGGATCAGCTGCGCCAACGGGTTCTCGATCCAGCGCTGGATCGCCCGTTTCAGCGGCCGTGCGCCATAGACCGGGTCGTAACCGACGGCGATCAGTTTATCCAGCGCCTCGGGGCTCAGCTCAAGGCTCAGCTCACGTTCGGCCAGACGGCTGCGCAGGCGGCCGAGCTGGATCTGGGTGATGCCGGCGATCTGCTCGCGGCCCAGCGGCTCGAACACCACCACTTCGTCGATCCGGTTGATGAACTCCGGCCGGAAGTGCGAACCCACGGCATCCATCACCGCCGCACGCTGCGCTTCACGATCGCCCACCAGTTCCTGGATCTGCGAAGAGCCCAGGTTGGAGGTCATGACGATCACGGTATTACGGAAATCCACCGTACGCCCCTGGCTGTCAGTCAGGCGACCGTCTTCCAGCACCTGCAGCAACACGTTGAACACATCCGGGTGGGCCTTCTCGACCTCGTCCAGCAGCACCACCGCATAAGGTTTGCGCCGCACGGCTTCGGTCAGGTAGCCGCCCTCTTCATACCCTACGTAGCCTGGTGGAGCACCGATCAGGCGAGCCACAGAGTGTTTCTCCATGAACTCGGACATATCGATGCGCACCATGGCCTCTTCAGTGTCGAAGAGGAATTCGGCCAGCGCCTTGCACAGCTCGGTTTTACCGACACCGGTCGGGCCGAGGAACAGGAACGAGCCGCTCGGGCGGTTCGGGTCCGAAAGGCCGGCACGCGAACGACGCACGGCGTTGGACACTGCCACCACGGCTTCTTCCTGGCCGATCACCCGCTCGTGTAGCAGGCTTTCCATTTTCAGCAGTTTTTCCCGCTCGCCTTCGAGCATCTTCGACACCGGGATGCCGGTCCACTTCGACACGACTTCGGCGATCTCTTCTTCAGTCACCTTGTTACGCAGCAGCTGGTTTTCCGCCTTGCCGTGCTGGTCGACCATCTGCAGGCTGCGCTCCAGGTCCGGGATCACCCCGTACTGCAGCTCGGCCATGCGGCTAAGGTCACCCTTGCGCCGGGCCGCTTCGAGCTCCTGACGCGATTGCTCGATTTTCTGCTGGATCTGCGCCGAGCCCTGCACTTCGGCTTTTTCCGAGGTCCAGATCTCTTCCAGGTCAGCGTACTCGCGCTCAAGCCGGGCGATCTCTTCGGTGAGCTTCTCCAGACGTTTGAGCGCGGCTTCGTCGTCTTCTTTCTTCAACGCCTGGGACTCAACCTTCAGTTGAATCAGGCGGCGCTCCAGGCGGTCGAGCACTTCCGGCTTGGAGTCGATCTCCATGCGGATGCGGCTGGCCGCTTCGTCGATCAGGTCGATGGCCTTGTCCGGCAGCTGCCGGTCAGTGATGTAGCGATGGCTGAGCTTGGCCGCGGCGATGATCGCGCCGTCGGTGATCGCCACCTTGTGGTGCACCTCGTAACGCTCTTTGAGGCCACGCAGGATGGCGATGGTGTCTTCTTCGCTCGGCTCTTCTACCAGCACCTTCTGGAAACGCCGCTCAAGCGCTGCGTCTTTTTCGATGTACTGGCGGTACTCGTTCAGCGTGGTGGCGCCGACGCAGTGCAGTTCGCCACGGGCCAGGGCCGGCTTGAGCATGTTGCCGGCGTCCATCGAGCCTTCGCCTTTACCGGCGCCGACCATGGTGTGCAGCTCGTCGATGAACAGGATGATCTGCCCTTCCTGCTTGGACAGCTCGTTGAGCAAGCCTTTGAGGCGCTCTTCGAACTCACCGCGGAACTTGGCACCGGCAATCAGCGCGCCCATGTCCAGCGACAGCAGACGCTTGCCTTTAAGGCCGTCCGGCACTTCGCCATTAATGATGCGCTGGGCCAGGCCTTCGGCGATGGCGGTCTTACCGACGCCAGGCTCACCGATCAGTACCGGGTTGTTCTTGGTCCGGCGTTGCAGCACCTGGATGGTCCGGCGGATTTCATCGTCACGGCCGATCACCGGGTCAAGCTTGCCGTCTTCGGCGCGCTTGGTCAGGTCGACGGTGTATTTGTCCAGGGCCTGGCGCGACTCTTCTGCGTTGGGGTCATTGACCGCCTCGCCGCCGCGCAGGTTGCTGATGGCGTTCTCCAGGGCCTTTTTGCTCACGCCCTGGCTGAGCAGCAACTTGCCAAGCTTGCTGTTCTCGTCCATGGCCGCCAGCAGCACAAGCTCGCTGGAGATGAACTGGTCGCCCTTCTGCTGGGCCAGGCGGTCGGCCTGGTTGAGCAGGCGCGCCAGGTCCTGGGACATGTTGACGTCGCCGGTGGGGTTCTGGATTTTCGGCAGCTGGTCGAGCTCTTTGCTCAACGCCTTGCGCAGGCTGTTGACGTCAAAGCCGACCTGCATCAGCAGCGGCTTGATCGAACCGCCCTGCTGATCGATCAGGGCCTGCACCAGGTGCGCAGGCTCGATGGCCGGATGATCCATGCCCACGGCCAGTGATTGGGAATCGGATAATGCTAATTGCAGCTTGCTGGTCAAACGGTCTATTCGCATGGGTTACCTTCCTTTATGGGCAGGTCGGAGCGATGGACACACCTGATGAAGAAAAACCTGCCAGAGATACCACTGTAGATAAGGGTGATTCTGGAAGATTCAAGCTAGGCGGGCTTGATCCAGGTCAGCGCGGTGCCAGCCAGACCAGCGAAGCGAAGCGGCCACCCTGCGGGGTGCGCCGATAAGAATAGAAGCGCGGGTCGCTGACGGTACACAAGCCACCACCATAGACGGCATTGACGCCGCGCGCTGCTAGACGCAGGCGGGCCAGCTGGTAGATGTCGGCCATCAGCTTGCCGGGCTGGGCACCGGGCACGAAGGCCTGGGCTGTTTCCGGATGAACGGTCGTGAACGCGTCGCGTACTTCAAGGCCGACTTCGAAGGCTTGCGGGCCAATCGCCGGGCCCAGCCACACCAGCACCTCTTCGGGCGGCAGGGCCAAGCGCTCCAGAGTCGTCTCCAGCACACCGTTGGCCAGCCCGCGCCAGCCCGCATGGGCGGCGGCTACGCGGGTGCCGGCGCGGTCGCAGAACAGCACCGGCAAGCAGTCGGCAGTCATGACCGTGCAGGCAATGCCGGGGGTGTCGCTGTAGCTGGCATCGGCCTCGGCGATAACACCGGGGTCGGCATCGGCTACGACTACGCCATGCACCTGCTTGAGCCAGGCCGGCTGGATGCCGAACTCGGCGGTCAGGCGCCGGCGGTTCCCGGCCACCGCCGCTGGCGCATCGCCAACATGGTCACCAAGGTTGAAGCTTTCATAGGGCGGCAGGCTGACCCCGCCGCTGCGCGTGGTGACGCAGGCGCGCACCCCGGCTGGCGCAGGCCAGTCCGGGAACAGCAGCGCTTGCGTCAGCTCGCTCATCCGACGAACGCCTCGCGGTCCTGCTTGAGCAGCGACAGTAGCCAGACGAAGTCGTCCGGCAGCGACGATTCCCAGCCCATGCGCTCGCCGGTCACCGGGTGATCGAGCTCCAGGAAGCGTGCATGCAGGGCCTGGCGCGGGAAGGTCTTGAGCGCGTCGACCATGGTCAGGCTCGCCGCTGGCGGAATGCGGAAGCGCCCGCCGTAGACCGGATCGCCGACCAACGGGAAGTTGACGTGGGCCATGTGCACGCGGATCTGGTGGGTACGCCCGGTTTCGAGCTTGACCCGCACGTGGGTGTGCGAGCGGAAGCGCTCCAGCACGCGATAGTGGCTGACCGCAGGCTTGCCGCCTTCGGTAACCGCCATGCGCTGGCGCTGCCCGCCATGGCGACCGATCGGCGCGTTGATCTTGCCGCCGGCCGTGACCACACCGATCACGATGCATTCATAGATGCGGCTGACGCTGCGGCTTTGCAACTGGGCAACCAGCTGGGTCTGCGCCTGGATGGTCTTGGCCACCACCATCAGACCGGTGGTGTCCTTGTCCAGGCGGTGGACGATACCGGCGCGCGGCACGTTGATGATGTCCGGCACATGGTGCAGCAGGGCATTGAGCAGGGTGCCATCGGCGTGGCCCGCAGCCGGGTGGACCACAAGCCCGGCAGGCTTGTTGATCACCAGGATGTGGTCGTCTTCATAGACGATATCCAGCTCGATGTCCTGGGCCACCCACTCGCCCTGGGCTTCCTGCTCGGCATCGAGCGCCAGCAGCGCGCCGCCGTGGACGATATCGCGCGGACGCAGGACTGCGCCATCGACCGTCAGGCGCCCCTCCTTGATCCAGGTGGACAGGCGCGAGCGCGAGTGCTCAGCGAACAATTGGGCGGCGACTTGGTCGAGGCGTTGCCCGCCCAATTCGGACGGCACCTCTGCGCGAAGTTGAATGATCTCGGACATGCTCGAATCAGCGGGCGGCACAGCCTTTGGTTTCGACTGCGCGCTTGTGGTTAAATACGACGTCTTTTACCCCGAGGGTTGCATCGGGGTGCTCATCATAACAGGACGGCCACGCCCAAGACAGCGGCCGTCATAGGGACGCAAGCCGCCATGCAAGTGAAACACCTGCTGCTGATCGCCATCCTCGGACTGACCGCTGCTTGTTCTTCGAAGGAAGTCGTCGACGAAAACCTGAGCGAAGCCGAGCTGTACCAGCAGGCGCAGGCCGACCTGGACAACCACAGCTATACCAGTGCCACGAGCAAGCTCAAGGCTCTGGAATCGCGCTATCCGTTCGGCCGCTACGCCGACCAGGCCCAGCTCGAGCTGATCTACGCGAACTATAAAAACGCCGAGCCGGAGGCTGCCAAGTCTGCCGCCGAGCGTTTCATTCGCTTGCATCCGCAGCATCCGAACGTCGACTACGCCTATTACCTCAAGGGTCTGACCTCTTTCGACCAGGACCGCGGCCTGCTGGCGCGCTTTCTGCCGCTGGACATGACCAAGCGTGACCCGGGTGCTGCCCGCGACTCCTACAACGAGTTCGCCCAGCTGACCAGCCGCTTCCCCAACAGCCGCTACTCGCCAGACGCCAAGCAGCGCATGATTTACCTGCGCAACCTGCTGGCCTCCTACGAAATCCACGTGGCCGACTATTACCTGACCCGTCAGGCCTATGTCGCCGCCGCCAACCGTGGCCGCTATGTAGTAGAGAACTTCCAGGAAACCCCATCGGTCGGCGACGGCCTGGCGGTGATGACCGAAGCCTACATGCGTCTGCACCTGGACGAACTGGCTGCCACCAGCCTGGAAACCCTCAAGCTCAACTACCCGGACCACCCGAGCCTGGTCGATGGCCAGTTCGTGCCGCAGCAGAACGAGGCCGACAACCGTTCGTGGCTGTCCAAGGCCACCCTGGGCCTGATCGATACCGCCACGCCGCTGCCGCCAGGTGAAACCCGTGCCAACCAGGACGTGGTGAAGCAGTACCAGGACGCCAAGGACGCGATCCCGCAAGAGCTGTTGCCTAAAGATGCCAACGGTGACGTCATCGAAGAAGAAAACCACGAAGCGGAAGGTAACAACGAAGACCGCTCCTGGTTCAGCTACATGACTTTCGGTGTGTTCGACTGAGCCATCGTGTAAAAGATAAAGGGAGGCCAAGGCCTCCCTTTTTTCATGCCCGAGCCCTAGACTGAAGGCTCTTCACTGACAAAGCTGGACACCATGGTTCGCCTACTTTTCTGGATTGCCCTGATTGCTGCTGCCTTCTGGCTGTGGCGCAAGTTCAAGGCCAGCAATGCTGCTGGGCAAAACAACAGCCTCGAAGACCCGCTGAAGATGGTTCGCTGCGCCCATTGCGGCGTGCATTTGCCCAGTGACCGGGCGCTGCATCGCGGGGCGCAGTGGTATTGCAGCCAGGCGCACCTGGAGCAGGGGCCTGGGGCGCAGCGCTGAGTCCGGCAACCTTGGGCTGCTTCGCAGCCATCGCCGGCAAGGCCGGCTCCCACAGTGTCAGATGTGCACTGTAACTTGTGGGAGCCGGCCTTGCCGGCGATAGGGCCCTAAAGAGCAGCCACCCGCCCAGCCGGCGCATACGGCGCCGGATCAATGATCGGCTCACGCCCCAGCAACAAATCCGCAAACAACTGGCAAGACGCCGGCGCCAGCACCAGGCCATTGCGGTAATGCCCGCAGTTCAGCCACAGCCCGGCATAACCCGGCACCTCGCCGATGTACGGAATGCCTTCCGGCGACCCAGGCCGCAGCCCCGCCCAATGGGCCACCGGGGTGGCATCGGCCAGCGCCGGCAGCAATTCCACCGCCGAAGCCTTGAGGCTTTCCAGCGCTTCGTCGGTCGGGGTCTTGTCGTAACCGGCATGCTCCAGGGTACTGCCCACCAGAATATGCCCATCACGCCGCGGGATCGCATAACGCCCCTTGGCCAGCACCATGCTCGGCAAAAAGTCTTCGGCGCACTTGTACAGGATCATCTGCCCTTTCACCGGCTCCACCGGCAGTTCCAGGCCCAATGGCCGCAGCAAGTCGCCGCTCCAGGCACCCGCGGTCAGCACCACGCGATCGGCCCGAATCGGGCCGGCAGCAGTCTCGACCCCGGTGATACGCTCGCCCTCACGGCTGAAGCCGGTGATTTCACAGTGCTCGCGAATGCTCACGTTCGGCAGCGCCAGCAAGGCGGCCTTGAGTGACTTGACCAGGCGCGGGTTACGCACGTTGGCAACCCCGGCCATGTAGATGGCGCGGCGGAAACCGCCGCCCAGCACCGGCACCGCGTCATAGGCCGCCGAGATATCCACAGCACTTAGCGGACGTCCTTCGCGCTTGGCCCAGGCCAGGGCCTCGGCTTCGTCGTCCAGGTCCAGCCAGTACAGGCCGGTGGTGTGCACTTCAGGGTCAACCCCGGTGCTGGCGAACAGGCGCTCGCCCAGCTGTGGATAAAAGTCCTGCGACCAATGCGCCAGGGTCGTTACCGCCGGGCTATAGCGCCACGGGAACAGCGGCGAGACGATACCGCCGCCAGCCCAGGAAGATTCCTGGCCGAGCGCGCCACGGTCACACAGCACCACCTGCTCGACCTCGGCCGCCAGGTTGAACGCGGTCAGCAGGCCGATCACCCCGCCACCGACAATCACTACTTGCTTGGTCATGTATTGATCCAATTTCTGAAGTAAACCTCAGCCACCCCAACAACCGCGACCGCCATCAACGGCGCCGGGATTGCGGCGCACACCGGCCTGGTCAAGTTCGAAATCGGCGCAGCGGTCACTGTTCATCAAACCACCGGCAATGCGCCGGGCGGTAAGGGTGAATGACGTCGAATGACGAACGGCCTGCAGCCGGTAGTGCTCGGTCCCGGGCGCCAATGGGGTGACCAGGGCTTCGCTGTCGGCATACTGGCCGCTGCGTGAATAGTGACGTTCGAGCAGTTGCGCGCTTTCGAACAGCAACCCGGCGATTTCCGTGCGTGCAACCTTGCGGACCTGTTCGCTGTAGCTGGGATAGGCAATGCCCGCCAGAATGCCGACCACGGCGACGACAAGCAACAGTTCAATCAGGCTCAAACCTTTCTGCAGGGTGTACATAAGTCGAACTCCTAGTGAATCTGCCGCCAGAGAATGCGCCTGGGCGGATGGGCGCCCTCTTCTACAGCCTGTGCATAAGTGCTTTCGAGCACGCTGCGGCCTGCCCCGTCATGACTGACGGCAGTAATCCGGTAAAGCGTGACGGCCAGACTGGTGGGCATATGCGCGGCATGCAGGCTTGGGCCGAGGTGCTGTACCAGATAGAAGCCGCTGGTACCGCGTTGCCAGATCAGGCCGGAGGTCGGCCCTTCGCCGCGGTAGACGCCAGCCGCCTTTACCCGCCCGGCTTCAGGCGGCGGCAAACAGTAACTGCACGGCAACACGCCCGACACGCTCGACTCACCTAGCAACAAGGTCTGCTCCGCGTGCTCGAAGCCTCGCAGGGCTGCCTGCAGGTTGCCGGCCATGCGTTCCTGCAGGGTGGCGCTGACCATGGCCGAGACGCCGAGCACACCCAACAGCCCCAGCAACACCAGGCTGACCAGCAGAATCACCCCACGCTGGCTGCCGGCCCTAGCCATTGCGCAGGGCAACCGTCAGTTGATACTGCTGCGGCCTGACCCGCGCCTGCGGATCAAGCAAGGTCATGCTCAGGCGTAGCCCGGCGATGGCGTTGGCATCTCGCCTGATGATGTCGATGTGCAGCTCGCCGAGGTTGTCGATCAACGGCGCATAGCTGGCGCCGCTACCCAGCATCAGGCTGGTGCCATCAACGCGATAGGTCTGACGCCGTATCGGTATCGCGTGGTGCCCGGCGGGCGCCGCCTGTACATCGGGATAGACCCGCGCTTCGCGAATGCAATCGGTGACCAGCGTCCAGTTCGACCGCCCACCGGCGCCAGCCACTTCGGCACTGATCAGGCTCAGTTGCTGCAGTTGGCCGTCTGCTGCGCGGATCACCTCCAGCGGCTGGGCGAACGCCTGTGCCGAGGACGGGTTCACATGGCTGATTGCATCCGCACGCAAGCAGCCGAACATGCCGCTCATGCGAATGTCCTGGGCCATGCGCTGCAACGCCAGGCGCGCGTCTTCCTGCAGTTGCGCGGCGATGCCCTGAGCCTGCCAGTTCGAAGTGGCCGCCAAAAACAGGCGGCTGGCACCGAGCAGCAGCAACAACCCGAGGCTGAGGGCCAGCAACACTTCGACCAGGCCGACGCCGGCTTGCCGGGTCATCGGCCTGACCCTGCGTTGATGCGCGCTTGTTCGAGCTCGCCATGCTGCAGATACGCCGCCTGAGTACTGTGCAAGGCACTGTCGGTAGCCTGCAGCGCCCGCACTTGCGCAGCCGCTGCAGCAAACACACCCAGCCCCAGCACCAGCATGGCCAGCAGCACCTCGAGCAAGCTCATTCCTTGTTGCCGTCCGCCATCCATGGCGCCATCCCTCCTGCGACTTTTCCCCAGCCCTTTGCCAACCCGCCCGACTGGACGCTGCTGTCCGCCGGCCTGACTCTATAGAAGCACTTCCAGGGAGGAATGCACGGTGAAGCAACAGGGGGTAACACTGATACAAATGATGTTCGCGCTAGCGCTGGTGGGGATGCTCACGCAGATCAGCCTGCCGACCTACAACACCATGAGCAGCGGGCTACAACAGCAAGCTGTCGCCAAGGACCTGGCCCAGGCCCTGCGCACCGCACGCAGCGAGGCATTGCTGCGCAACCAGGTGGTTCGCCTGCAGGCGCTCGAAGATAACTGGAGTAATGGCTGGCGCATGTTCGTTGAGCAGGATGGCCCACAGTTGCTGTACGAACAGCGGCTTGAGCGGGTGAGTATCGTCGGCAATCAGCCGGTGGCCCGGCAAGTGCGCTTCAGCGGGCTGGGGGTGCCCTTGCACACGGGGGGAGCGTTTCAGGCCGGGACGCTGTTCATTTGCCAGCGCCCCGATCCTTACAGCCAGTACCGGGTGGTACTGGCGCACACAGGCCGGGTCAGCCTGCGTGAGGAGCCCGGCGAGCAGCCGCTGTGCGCGGCGGGCGGGTCAGATCAGTGAGCGTACGCGCAGCTCTTTGGGCATCGAGAAGGTGATGTTCTCTTCGCGGCCATCAAGCTCTTCGGCGCCCGTGGCACCCCAGGCACGCAGCTGCTCGATCACGCCACGCACCAGCACCTCAGGGGCTGAAGCACCGGCGGTGATACCAATGCGCTCAACGCCATCGAACCAGCTTTTTTGCAGGTCTTCGGCGCCGTCGATCAGGTAGGCCGGGGTCGACATGCGCTCGGCCAGCTCACGCAGGCGGTTGGAGTTGGAGCTGTTCGGGCTGCCGACCACCAGGACCACGTCGCACTCGTTGGCCAGCTGCTTGACCGCATCCTGGCGGTTCTGGGTGGCGTAGCAGATGTCGTCCTTGCGCGGCCCGCCGATATTCGGGAAGCGCGCGCGCAGGGCATCGATCACCCGGCTGGTGTCGTCCATCGACAGCGTGGTCTGGGTGACGAAGGCCAGTTTGTCCGGGTCGTTGACCTGCAGGCTGGCAACATCGTCCTCGTCTTCGACCAGGTAGATGGCGCCACCATTGCTGGTGTCGTACTGGCCCATGGTGCCTTCGACTTCCGGGTGGCCTTCGTGGCCGATCAGGATGCACTCGCGGCCGTCGCGGCTGTAGCGCGCCACCTCGATATGCACCTTGGTCACCAGCGGGCAAGTCGCGTCGAACACCTTCAAGCCGCGCCCCGCCGCTTCCTGGCGCACGGCCTGGGAAACACCGTGGGCGCTGAAGATGACGATGACGTCGTCCGGCACCTGGTCGAGTTCTTCGACGAAAATCGCCCCGCGCGCGCGCAGGTCCTCGACCACGAACTTGTTGTGCACCACTTCATGGCGCACGTAGATCGGCGGGCCAAAAACTTCCAGCGCACGATTGACGATTTCGATCGCCCGGTCCACACCGGCACAGAAGCCACGAGGGTTGGCGAGTTTGATTTGCATGGCAGGCTCCAGGCTCACAGGGCCTTGACCGCGAGGATTTCCACCTCGAAGTTCAGGGTCTTGCCGGCCAGTGGATGGTTGAAGTCGATGGTCACCTGGGCGTCATCGAACGCTTTCACCACACCCGGCAATTCGGCGTTGGCGGCATCGTTGAAGATCACCAGCAGGCCCTCGGACAACTCCATGTCCTGGAACTGCGAACGCGGCATGACCTGCACGTTCTGCGGGTTTGGCTGGCCGAAGGCGTTTTCCGGGTTGACGGTCACGGTGCGCTTGTCACCCGCCTTGAAACCGAACAGCGCCGCTTCGAAGCCCGGCAGCAGGTTGCCGTCGCCGACCTTGAACACCGCCGGCGCCTTGTCGAAGGTGCTGTCGACGGTGTCGCCGTTTTCCAGGTGCAGCGCGAAATGCAGGGTCACTTCGGTGTTCTGGCCGATACGGGTCTCAGTCATGGACGGGTTCTCCGGACTTTTTGCTCTTGAACATATCCAGCGCCAGCATCACCGCACCCACGGTAATGGCGCTGTCGGCCAGGTTGAAGGCCGGGAAGTACCAGCGGTTCTGCCAGTGCACGAGGATGAAGTCGACCACGTGGCCGAGCACGATGCGGTCGTACAGGTTGCCCAGCGCACCACCCAGCACCAGTGCCAGGGCGACGGCCAGCCAGGTCTCGTTGCGCCCCAGGCGCTTGAGCCAGACCACCAGCACCGCACTGACCACCACGGCGATCAGGGCGAACAGCCAGCGCTGCCAGCCGGAGCTGTCAGCCAGGAAGCTGAAGGCTGCACCGGTGTTGTAGGCCAGGGTCCAGCTGAAGTAGTCGGGAATGACCACGATCTGCTGGTACAGGCTCAGCGCGCCCTCGAAGTAGAACTTGCTCGCCTGGTCGAGGACCAGGACCAGCAGGCTCAGCCACAGCCAGCTGAGGCGCCCGAAGCGCCCCACACCAGGGTTAGGCATAGTGGCGCACCTCGCCGTTGCCGCTGATGTTGTCGGCGCAACGGGCGCAGATTTCCGGGTGCTCCGGGTTCGCGCCGACGTCTGCGCGGAAGTGCCAGCAACGGCCGCACTTGGCGTGGCCGGACTTGACCACTTTCAGCTTCAGGCCCGGGACTTCGGTCTCGACCGCATCGGCCGGTGCCTGGACGAACGGCGCAACGCTGGCCGCCGAGGTGATCAGCACGAAGCGCAGCTCGTCGCCCAGCTTGTTCAGGTCGGCGCTCAGGGCGTCGTCGGCGAACAGAGTGACTTCGGCTTGCAGGTTGCCACCGATGGCCTTGGCCGCACGCTGGTTTTCCAGCTCCTTGTTGACCGCAGTCTTGGCTGCCATGACGCGATCCCAGTAGGCGCGACCCAGCTCGAAGCCTTCCGGCAGCTCGCTCAGGCCTTCATACCAGGTGTTGAGCATCACCGACTCGTTGCGCTCGCCCGGCAGGTACTGCCACAGCTCGTCGGCGGTGAACGCCAGGATCGGCGCGATCCAGCGCACCAGCGCTTCGCTGATGTGGTACAGCGCGGTCTGGCAGGAACGACGGGCAACACTGTTGGCGCCAGTGGTGTACTGACGGTCCTTGATGATGTCCAGGTAGAAACCGCCCAGCTCCTGCACGCAGAAGTTGTGGATCTTCGAGTAGACGTTCCAGAAGCGGTATTCGCCGTAGTGCTCTTCCAGCTCGCGCTGCAGCAGCAGGGTACGGTCGACCGCCCAGCGGTCCAGCGCCAGCATGTCTTCGGCCGGCAGCAGATCGCGGGCCGGGTCGAAGCCGGACAGGTTGGAGAGCAGGAAGCGCGCGGTGTTGCGGATACGCCGATAGGCGTCGGCGCTGCGCTGCAGGATCTGCTCGGAAACCGCCATCTCGCCGGAGTAGTCGGTGGCCGAAACCCACAGGCGCAAGATGTCGGCACCCAGGGTGTCGTTGACCTTCTGCGGCTCGATGGTGTTACCCAGCGACTTGGACATCTTGCGGCCGTTCTCGTCGACGGTGAAGCCGTGAGTCAGCAGTTCGCGGTACGGCGCGTGGTTGTCGATGGCGCAGCCGGTCAGCAGCGAGGAATGGAACCAGCCGCGGTGCTGGTCGGAACCTTCCAGGTACAGGTCGGCGCGCGGGCCGGTTTCGTGGCCGATGCTGTGCGAGCCACGCAGCACGTGCCAGTGGGTGGTGCCGGAGTCGAACCAGACATCGAGGGTGTCGGCGATCTTGTCGTACTGGCCGGCTTCGTCACCGAGCAGTTCGGCGGCGTCGAGCTTGAACCAGGCTTCGATGCCCTCCTTCTCGACACGCTTGGCCACTTCTTCCATCAGCTCGACAGTGCGCGGGTGCAGCTCGCCGGTTTGCTTGTCGAGGAAGAACGGGATCGGTACGCCCCAGTTGCGCTGACGCGAGATGCACCAGTCCGGACGGTTGGCGATCATCGAGTGCAGGCGCGCCTGGCCCCAGGCCGGGACGAACTTGGTTTCTTCGATGGCTTTGACCGCACGCTTGCGCAGGGTTTCGCCGTTGTCGGGCTGCTTGTCCATGCCGACGAACCATTGCGCGGTGGCGCGATAGATCAGCGGGGTCTTGTGGCGCCAGCAGTGCATGTAGCTGTGGCTGATGGTTTCGGTGTGCATCAGCGCACCGACTTCCGAGAGTTTTTCGACGATGGCCGGGTTGGCTTTCCAGATGAACTGGCCGCCGAAGAACTCCAGCGACGGCACGTACACGCCGTTGCTCTGCACCGGGGTGAGGATGTCGTCGTTGACCATGCCGTAGCGCTTGCAGGTGACGAAGTCGTCTTCACCATAGGCTGGCGAGGAGTGAACCACACCGGTTCCGGCGCCCAGCTCGACGTAGTCGGCCAGGTACACCGGCGACAGGCGATCGTAGAACGGGTGACGGAAGTTGATCAGCTCAAGCGCCGAGCCTGGTGCGGTGGCGATCACCGAACCTTCCAGCGCATAACGCTGCAGGCACGATTCAACCAGCTCTTCGGCCAGCACCAGCAGCTTGTCGCCGGTATCAACCAGGGCGTACTTGAACTCCGGGTGGACGTTCAGCGCCTGGTTGGCTGGAATCGTCCACGGGGTGGTGGTCCAGATCACGATCGAAGCTGGCTTGGCCAGCGCAGCCAGGCCGAACGCGGCGGCCAGCTTGGCCTCATCGACCACCGGGAAGGCGACGTCGATGGTCTGCGATTTTTTATCGGCGTACTCGACCTCGGCTTCGGCCAGGGCCGAACCGCAATCGAAACACCAGTTGACTGGCTTGAGGCCCTTGAACACGAAGCCGTGCTTGACCATTTCGGCCAGTGCGCGGATTTCACCGGCTTCGTTGGCGAAGTTCATGGTCTTGTACGGGTTGTCCCAGTCGCCCAGCACACCCAGGCGGATGAACTCGGTCTTCTGCCCTTCGATCTGCTCGGCGGCATAGGCGCGGCACAGCTCGCGGGTCTGGTCGGCGCTCAGGTGCTTGCCGTGGGTCACTTCGACCTTGTGCTCGATCGGCAGGCCGTGGCAGTCCCAGCCCGGGACGTACGGGGCGTCGAAACCGGACAGGGTCTTGGAGCGGACAATCATGTCCTTGAGAATCTTGTTCAGCGCATGACCGATGTGGATCTTGCCGTTGGCGTAGGGCGGGCCGTCGTGCAGCACGAACTTCGGACGATCCTTGCCAATTTCGCGCAGCTTCTGGTACAGGCCAATGCTGTCCCAGCGCTGCAGGATCTGCGGTTCGCGCTGTGGCAGGCCGGCCTTCATCGGGAAGGCGGTGTCCGGAAGGTTTAGCGTGGCTTTATAGTCGGTCATTTCAGGCTCTTCGTTAGCGGTTGACCGTGCCAATGGGCACGTGCGGCGGCGATATCCGCATCGATCGCCGACTTCAGCGCCTCCAGGGAGGCGAATCGCTGCTCTTCACGCAGCTTGTGGTGGAATTCCACCGTCAGACGCCGGCCATAGAGATCGCCGGCAAAATCCAGAAGATGTACTTCCAGGTGGGCTTTGCCATCACCTGAAACAGTTGGCCGTACGCCGATGTTGGCAACGCCCGGCCAGTTCTTGCCATCGACTTCGACACTGACCAGGTAGACCCCGGTGAGCGGTACGCGATGGCGCTTGAGCTGGATGTTGGCTGTCGGGGTACCCAGCTGGCGTGCCAGCTTCTGCCCGTGCAGCACGCGCCCACGGATGCGGAACGGCCGCCCCAGCAATCGCTCGGCCAGGGCGAAATCGGCGTTGGCCAGGGCATCGCGCACTTGCGTGCTGCTGACCCGCAGGCCATCGAGCTCGACGGTTTGCGCTTCTTCCACGGTAAAGCCCTGGAGGATGCCGGCCTGCTCGAGGAAGTCGAAGTCACCGACCCGGTCGCAACCGAAGCGGAAATCGTCGCCCACTTCCAGGTGCTTCACACCCAGGCCATCGACCAGGATGGTATCGACGAACTCGGCGGCACTGAGCTTGCTCAGGCGCTGGTTGAACGCCAGGCACAGCACCCGGTCGACACCGGCGGCGGCCAGCAGGGCGACCTTGTCGCGCAGGCGGGCCAGACGCGCGGGCGCAGTGTCGGGTGCAAAGTATTCACGCGGCTGTGGCTCGAAAATCACCACGCAGCTGGGCACGCCCAACTCGTCCGCTCGCTCACGCAGGCGCGCCAGGATTGCCTGGTGGCCGCGGTGAACACCGTCGAAGTTGCCAATAGTGGCGACACAGCCCCGGTGCTGGGGGCGCAGGTTGTGGAGGCCTCGAACCAGCTGCATAACGCGCTTCTTGCTCATAAAGTGGTCGATTATAACCACACCCGGGCGCTGACGACAGGCAGCAGCGTCACCCCGAGGCGTGGAATGTGTAAAACCGACGTCTGACCGTCGTAACGCCTTAATGCAACGCCTTGCGGGCGAAGTCGCGCGGGCGGAACCCAAACAGCAACAGACAGCCGAAATAGGTCACGACCCCGGCCAGGATCAGCGCGCCAAGGCGCAGGAAGCGCTCAAGCATCTGCCCTTCGGCCCAGGCCGGCATGTAGTGCATGCCCACCAGCAACACCGCCGACATCAGCAGCACTGCCACCACCAGCTTGGCGAGGAACTTGGCCCAGCCCGGTTGCGGCTGGAACAACTGCTGCTGGCGTAGCTTCCAGTACAACAGGCCAGCGTTCAGGCAGGCGCCGAGGCTGATGGCCAGGGCCAGGCCGGCGTGCTGCAGGTGGCTGATGAATGCCAGGTTGAACAGCTGGGTGCAGACCAGGGTGAAGATGGCGATCTTCACTGGAGTACGGATGTTCTGCTGGGCATAGAAGCCAGGTGCCAGCACCTTGACCAGGATAATCGCCAGCAACCCGAGTGAATAGGCAATCAGCGCACGTTGGGTCATGGCCGCATCGAAGGCGCTGAACTTACCGTACTGGAACAGCGCCACGGTCAGCGGCTCGGCCAGGATCGCCATCGCCAGGGTGCACGGCAGCACCAGCAAAAAGCACAGGCGCAGGCCCCAGTCGAGAATCCGCGAATACTCGTGGCGGTCGCGGTTGGCGTAGGTCTTGGCCAGGGTTGGCAGCAGGATGGTGCCAAGGGCTACACCCAGCACACCGGAAGGCAGTTCCATCAGGCGGTCGGCGTAATACATCCACGACACCGAACCTGCGACCAGGAACGAGGCAAAGATGGTATTGATGATCAGCGAGATTTGGCTTACCGAGACCCCGAGGATCGCCGGCAGCATCTGCTTGAGCACTCGCCACACGCCGCTGTCGCGCAGGTTCAGACGCGGCAGCACAAGCATGCCGATCTTCTTCAGGTGCGGCAGCTGATACAACAGCTGCGCCAGGCCGCCAGCCAGCACGCCCCAGGCCAGGGCCATGATCGGTGGGTCGAAATATGGCGTGAGGAACAGGGTAAAACCAATCATCGCCACGTTGAGCAGGGTCGGCACGAAGGCCGGCACCGAAAAGCGGTTCCAGGTATTGAGGATGGCGCCGGCCAGCGATGACAGCGAGATCAGCAATATATAAGGAAAGGTCACCCGCAGCAGGTCGGTGGTCAGCTGGTATTTTTCAGTGCTGTCGACAAAGCCCGGGGCTGTTACCCACACCACCCAGGGCGCGGCGAGGATGCCCAGGGCGGTAACCAGGGCCAGCACCAGGGTCAGCAGGCCGCTGACATAGGCGATGAAAGTGCGGGTCGCCTCCTCGCCTTGCTGGGTCTTGTATTCGGCCAGAATCGGCACGAACGCCTGGGAAAACGCGCCTTCGGCGAAGATGCGCCGCAGCAGGTTGGGCAGTTTGAAGGCAATGAAGAAGGCGTCTGTGGCCACGCCGGCACCGAATACCCGCGCCAGGATGGTGTCACGGACAAAGCCCAGCACCCGCGAGATCATGGTGATGGAGCTGACCGCGGCCAGGGATTTAAGAAGATTCATCGAAAGTTTTTCACGCCTGAGGATAAAGGGCTGTGCCGCAACGCGCCCAGTTGTGCGATACTCCGCGCCGCAACGCAAGCAGAGCAAAAGCTCCCGAGTTTACAGGTCGTACCGCAGAAGGGAATCACTCCCTTGTACAGAACGACCACTCAGCGGAACCATGCAAGTGCCCTTGACAACCGATCAACTCATCGGCATGATTCGCGGCCTATTTTGTTTGCTATTTACCAAGTCTTTCGAGGAGCTCGACGGTGGCCAACTCACCTTCCGCCAAAAAACGTGCAAAACAGGCTGAGAAGCGTCGCAGCCACAACGCCAGCCTGCGTTCCATGGTTCGTACCTACATCAAGAATGTAGTTAAAGCCATCGACGCAAAAGACGCCGAAAAAGCGCAAGCTGCTTACACTCTGGCTGTTCCAGTTATCGACCGTATGGCCGATAAAGGTATCATCCACAAGAACAAGGCTGCTCGCCATAAAGGCCGTCTGAATGGCCACATCAAGGCGCTGAAAGAAGCTGCAGCTGCCTAAGCGACATGCTTGTTGAAAAACCGACCCTAGGGTCGGTTTTTTATTGCCTGTGATTTGTGTTGCGGGCAGAAAAGCATCGCGGGGCAAGCCCGCTCCTACAGGTTTGTGTAGGAGCGGGCTTGCCCCGCGATGGCTAACGACTACTTACCAATCTGAATCTTCGGTGCCCACTGCAGCCATTCATCCTCGGCCTTGTCGAACAGGGCGAAGGTCTGCTGCGGCCGCGCCGGGTTGCCCATCTTCTCGCCGTCTGGCGTGGCGAAGGCAATACCACCCTCTATCAGGGTCTCCAGCGACTCTGTACGCACTGTTGCGCCCTTGAACAGACCGATATCGAAGCCAAAGCCGCTGCTGTTCCAGAAACGGCTACCGCCACGTACCAGCGCTGCATACTTGGGCTCGATCAGAATATGGATCAATACCCGGTCGGCGGTCTGGCCCAATTCGAAACCGGTCACCTTGCCTACCGGAATCTCGCGGTAGGTAACCGGCACGCCCGGCTTGATCGAACCTCGCCGCGCAGCACTGAGCACCAGTGACAGGCCAGCTTCGCGCTCGGAGAAGTCCGGCGCCTGTGGCAAGGCGTTGAAGTTAAGCTGCGGCCCGGTACTCCTGACCGCTGGCTGCACTTCCAGGTACTGGCCGGTCACCAGGGTTTCCAGGTTGGCGGTCTTGACGATGCCCAGGGCCGGCTTGACCACCCAGAACTGCGTACCTTCTCGGGCAATGCGCTCCGGCACTTCGGTAATCCGCGCCTTGAGCAGCACCGCCTGCAGATCCTTGGTCAGGTCGACCTCCTCGACCTTGCCGACATCCAGGCCCTTGAAGCGAACCGGCGTGCCGACCTTGAGGCCGTCTGCGCGATCGACGCGGATGGTCACCGTGGTACCGCTGCGATTGGCCGCCTCCTGGCTTTCATTGAGGCGGAAGAACGGAATACGGCGCTTGAGCTTCACATTCGGGACAGGTGTGTCGAAGGCGATACCGCCAGCCATCAGGCTTTGCAGCGATTCACTCTTGATCTGGATGCCCGACAGGCCACCACTCAGGGTAATGCCGCTGGCGTTCCAGAAGCGCGTCGAACCGTTGACCAGGCCTGCATACTCTTTCTCGATGTGCACACCGATCAGCAGGCGCTTGCTCTTCTTCGAGAACTGATAGCTCTGCACCGTACCGACCTTGACCTGACGGTAGAGGATCGGGCTGCCTACTTCCAGTGAACCGAGGTTGTCGCTGTACAGCACCAGATGCAGCCCGGGCGCCTTGAGGTCCAGCGGCGGCGCCTTGGCCCGCGCCTCGAACTCGCGCTGCGGTGTCGCGCCCTTGTCGCCCGGGCGGATGGCAATGTAGTTACCTTTGACCAGCGCTTCCAGACCGGTAATACCGGCAAGGGAGATCGACGGCTTGACCACCCAGAACTGCGTACCATCGACCAGGTAGTCTTCGGCCAGCGGATCGAGGGTCAGCTCGGCCATGGCGCTGGCCAGGTCGGCATCGACCTTGAGGGTCTTCAGCGAGCCAACCTGGATTCCCTTGTACATTACCGGAGTACGCCCTGCCTGCAGGCCCTCGAAGTCACCCAGCTTGACCTTGACGCGAATACCGGCCTGGGCCGCATCGAAGTCTTCGTACAGGCGGAAAGGCAAATTCGGATCGGTTGGCGGGCTGTCCTTGCGGTGCTCGGGCGTGGCGAAGGCAATACCGCCGGCGACGATGCTGGCCAGCGACTCGCTGCGCACCTTCACCCCGGAGAGGTTGGCGTCGATGCTGATGCCACTGGCGTTCCAGAAACGCGTGTGTTTGCGCACCAGCTCGGCGTAGGCCGGCTCGATGAACACCTTGATCTCGACCGTACCCTGGTCTTCAGCCAGGCGATAGCTCTTCACCCGGCCAACCTGGATCTGCTTGTAGAACACCGGGCTGTCGCGGTTGAGCGAACCCAGGCGGTCTGCCTTGAGGGTCAGGTGCAGGCCCGGCTCACTGTCGGACAATGGTGGCGCTTCATCCAGCGCCTTGAAGCGCTTGGTCGGCTCGCCCTGCCCCGGACTCACGGCAATGTAGTTGCCGGACACCAGGGTTTCCAGGCCGGTTATCCCGGCCAGGCTGACGCTCGGTTTGACCAGCCAGAAGCGCGTACCGGTATTCAGGTGCGGCTCGGCTTCCTTGTTCATCTCGATCGTGGCGATGACCCCGGTATTGCTGCCCTTGGCATCCAGTACCAGTTCTTTCACCTTACCGACCGACATGCCCTTGAAGACCACTTCGGTCTTGTTGGCGACGATACCTTCACCGCTCTCAAAGCGGACCTGGATGTTCACACCTGACTCGCGATAGGCCTGCCAGCCAAGCCAGCCACCGATCACCAGGGCGATCAGGGGCAATATCCATATGGCCGACCAGTTCGAAGCTGGGCGGGTTTTAGCCGTAGGCAAATCACTCATGGTCGTCATCCGACTCCGTGTTATCCCAAATCAGTCGGGGATCGAAGGTTACTGCAGCGAGCATCGTCAGAATCACCACACTGGCGAAGGCGACGGCGCCCAGATTGGCTTCGACACTGGCGATCCTGCCGAAATTCACCACCGCCACCAGAATGGCGATCACGAAAATATCCAGCATCGACCAGCGTCCGATGAATTCGATGAAGCGGTACATCAGGATCCGTTGCCGGGCCGACAACGGTTGGTGGCGCTGCACTGAATAAAGCAGCAAGGCAATGCCCACCAGCTTGAAGGTCGGCACCAGGATACTGGCGATGAACACCACCGCGGCGATCGGCAGCATACCGTGCTTCATCAGGGTGATGACACCGGACATGATAGTGTCCGGGCTACCCTGCCCCAGGGCGCTGACAGTCATGATCGGCAGTACATTGGCCGGGATGTACAAGATTGCCGAGGTAATCAGCAAGGCCCAGGTTCGCACCAGGCTGTTCGGCCGCCGTGCGTGCACCGCTGCGCCACAGCGGGTGCAGGTTTGCGCGTCACTGTCCGGTTCCTGGCGATTCAGCTCATGGCACTCGCCACAAACCAGAATCCCGGCATCAATCGCACGCATGCAGGTCTTCCCCCGATAAAGCACTCCATATCTGGTGGGGCGACATCACCACCTCCAGCCACACCTGCACTAACAACAAACTGATAAAGCAGGCCAGACCCAGACCGAGGCTCAGCTCCGCCAGGTCGACCAGTTTGACCATCGCCACCAGCACGCCCATGAAATAGACCTCGAGCATGCCCCAATCGCGGAGGTGGTGATAAATCCTATAGAGCAACAAACCGTAACTGCGGCCGATGTCCAGGCGAATGCTCAACAGCACTGCCAGCTGGCACAGCAGCTTGAGCAAAGGAATGGCCATGCTGCAGAGAAACACCACCACCGCCACTCCGCGCATGCCGGTGTTGTACAGCCCGACCACGCCGCTCCAGACGGTATCGTCGGAGCTTTGGCCAAGCAGGTGCAGTTGCATGATCGGCAGGAAGTTGGCCGGCACGTAAAGCAGCAAGGCGGCAAGCACCAGGGCCAGGCTGCGCTGGACCACATTGTGTCGATGGGCGTAGAGCTCGTAACCACAGCGCGGGCAGTGGGCCTTTTCGTCCTGTTTGAGCACAGGCTTGCGCATCAGCAGGTCGCATTCGTGACAGGCCACCAGGTCTTCCAGGGGCAGGTCAGCGAGCTGATGAGGGTCGGCAGGTTCTGACATAGTGAACTTCTGAGTCAACGCGAGGGCGCTATTCTAACCGATAGAACGGTGGCGCCTAGCTCGCCGGCAAGGCTGGCTCCCACAAGGGCCACGACTAGCAGTTAGATCGCCAGAAAGACAAAACCCCTACCTGCATGCGCAGATAGGGGTTTCGGAATTTAATCTTGACGATGACCTACTCTCACATGGGGAAACCCCACACT